>JANXSG010000080.1 GCA_025352825.1 Chthonomonadaceae bacterium
GTCCTCAGGCTGGGGACCGCTCACAAAAAATGTGGGGGAGTTCTTCTCTTTAAAAGAACGTGGTAGAGTATTGGGGTTCTGGTGTACTTCGTACGCTGTGGGAGGATACCTTGGTTCATTTTGGGCAGGTAAACTAGCGGCGAGCATGGGTTGGAGATACTCCTTTTGGGTTCCTGCGGGAGGCCTTCTTGTTATCTGGTTCATAATCTACGCTATTCAAGCGAATCGTCCCGAAGATCTCGGCTTACCACCAATTGAAGAGTATCACGGAGAAGAAGAGTCTCTTATTTCCGAAGAAGATTTTTCTGCGGCTTCAGAAATTGAAGGGTCGTGGAATACCGTACTTGCAGTACTAAGAAATAAGATGGTACTACTTCTGTCATTCGTATACTTTTTGCTAAAGCCAACAAGATATCTTGTGATGTTTTGGTCACCAGTATATATTGAAAAGCAGTTAAGCCAGGGTACGGCTGTCGCAGGAAATATTAGTGGGATGTTCGATCTAGCAGGCCCGATAGCTGTAATATTGGGAGGAATTGTTTCGGATAAAATGTTCCATTCTAAGCGAATCCCTATCTCAGTTATCAGCCTTGTACTTTGTGCAATTGTGATGTTTTTCTTCTTTTATCTTCCAAAAACCCAGTTCGCTCTAGCCGCTGGATTTTTTGCGGTTGGCTTTCTGCTTACGATACCAGACTCGCTGGTATCGGGTGCTGCTGCAATCGATTTTGGTACGAAAAAAGGCGCTGGTACGGCATCTGGATTTGTTAATGGCAGCGGTTCTTTAGGAGCAATCATTGGAGGCACTCTTCCAGGCTGGATAGATAGGTTTTTGGGGAAAGGCGCCGATATTTGGCATCCCATCTTTATTTCGCTGAGTATTGGGCTTCTCTTGGCGGCTATGCTTTTGGTACCACAATGGAATGTACTTCCACCTACTGCAAAAAATTCTAATCCTGTTAGAGCATAATGAATGTAGTCGATTGATGAGTTTATACAACTATTCCACTAAGACGTTTACTATAAATGGGCGAACGTATAGTCCGCCAAACGCTCCAACAGCAGTCATCTGCATCGATGGCTGCGCCGATGAGTATCTGAGTACATCCATGGCACACGGGTGTATGCCAAACTGTCTGCGTCTATCTGCAGAAGGTTATCGAGGCATGGTGCGTGGTGCGCTGCCATCGTTTACAAACGTGAATAACTGCGCGGTTGTTACAGGATTACCTCCCAGTGAAACCGGTATCGGGGGCAACTTCATTATCGACCACGAAACTGGTGAAGAGGTGATGACGAACTCCTCAAAATATCTGCGAAAACCCACGATACTGGCGGAGGCTTCCAAATCTGGCCGTAAAGTCGCGATGGTGACTGCAAAAGATAAGTTACGAGAGCTGCTCACTAAAGATATGCATGGAATTGCGTTCTCATCTGAGAAAGCAGCGGAAGCTACACTCGAAGTGAACGGAATCGAGAATGTGGAGAAATTAATCGGTGCTGCCCCGCCTATCTACAGTGGTGAAGCGAGTTTATATGTGCTTCGTGCAGGAGTGGATCTCATACGTCGCGGAATTTCAGACTTCTGTTATCTCACACTTACAGACTTTATGCAGCATAAATATGCTCCTTCTGCACCAGAATCGCTGGAGTTTTATTCGGGCATCGATCGATATATTGGACTGTTGATGGATTTAGGAGTCGTGATTGGAATTACTGCGGATCATGGGATGAATGCAAAATGTCTCGCAGACGGAAGTCCGAATGTCATCTTCCTTGAAAGTGAACTGCGTAAGGAATTTGGTGATGGAATTCAAGTTATCTGCCCAATTACAGATCCGTATGTTGTGCATCATGGTGCGCTAGGTTCTGCTGTTACAGTCTATCTGCAGGATATTTTGCTGCGTGATTCGATTGCAGATTGGCTGATCAGGCATGATGGGATTACTGAAGTATACAACAGAGAGATTGCTGCAATCAAACTTCAACTGCCATCAGATCGAATTGGAGATCTATTTGTACTTTCAGGAAGAGATGTTGTTTTAGGGCGGTCACCAGAGTATCATGATCTGACAATGCTGGAAGATACTCTCCGGTCGCACGGAGGGCGCTATGAAGAGATGGTACCGATGCTGCTTTCCAGAAAGTTAAATTGTAATTACTCGGCAAAAGCTTCTGCGGATCCTCGCAACTTTGACATCTTCGATTTCGTATGCAATGGTGGTAATTGAAATTCCCAGCTCAATTTATTTTTAACTGATCTTTTACCTTTTTAAAGGAGCTTCTATGAAATTTGCAGCCCGTTTCTTTATATTTTCCGCAGCAGTCGCTCTATTTGCAGTGGTCACAACACCATCCATTGCCGCACCTACTCTCAAAGTTGGCAGCACCGCACCATCACTTCCTGTCGCCAAATGGGTAAAAGGAACACCTATCACAAAGTTCGATCCGAACAAAATCTATGTAGTAGAGTTCTGGGCTACTTGGTGCGTTCCCTGTAAAATGAGCATTCCACATATTACCGAACTCGCAAAAAAATATTTGGGCAAGATCACCTTCACAGGGATAAGTATCTCTGAAAATCGTGATCCTGCAGACGCTGGCAGCAGTGCCTACATACCAAAAGTGGTTGCTTTTGTACAGAATATGGGAAGTAAAATGGCCTATAATGTGGCCATCGACGGACCGAAAAGTGAAACTGCCGACGCATGGATGAATGCTGCTCAGCAGGAAACCATCCCTTCAGCATTTGTGGTCGACCATAAAAAAATTGTTTGGATTGGCCGCCCAATGGAAATGGATGATGTTTTATCCCAGGTCGTCGCAGGAAAGTTCGATGCTGCCGCAGCAGAACGTAAGCGCGCAGCAGATGAAGCGGAACGAAATGAACTAAATCAAAATGCCGTTAAAGCTAGCGACCTTATCAGAGCTGGAAATGTAACAGAAGCTGACAAGATACTCGACACAATCGTATCTCAGCATCCGCAGCTAAAGCTCGGTGCGCGAATGATGAAGTTTAGTGTATTGCTGAAATATCATGAAGACGATGCCTACAAGCTCGCAAAAACATATCTTGAGTCGGATCTCAAGGACAACCCTGATTTCATGAGCCGTATGGCATGGATGATAGTTACGGATGCGAAGTTAAAGTCACCAGATTATAAGTTAGCTTTAACGATGGCGGAGCGCGGAGATGAAGTTACCAAACACGAAGAACCGCAGTTTCTGGATGTTCTAGCTGCAGCGCTTGCAAAAAATGGCCGGCATGAAGAGGCAGTGGCCACTCAGCAGAAAGTCGTTGAGCTAATTAATAAACCAGATAGCAAATACCCGCCCGAAGCAAAGAAACAGTTTGAGGATCACCTGGCGCAACTTAAAGCGCAGAAGAAATAATCTCTGCCATCTCTATTTATCCCCTCTCATTTTTTAAGAGGGGATAAATGCTGTCCCAAATTGTAAGGATTGCGTTATCAAATCTATACAGGTAATTTCAAAAGTTGAAAATCTCATATAAATGCCTCTCTTTTTGCCTTACACTATCAGTAGTACTTTTTATATGCGCATGCAACGTTTATGCATTAGTTCGACAAGAAGCTGCTACTCTTATTGTTCCCGCATTCACCGCCTATGCAGAACCAGATCCTTACGGCATGGATTTTTCAAAAGATGGAATTACTGGCTGGAAGAACCAAACAAATTCGATCTCATGGTATGGTTTTTTCAAAAATACGGGCAGTCTCAGAGTAGGAATCAAGTTTCATCTATCGGAAGGAGTGAAATGGTCGTCAAGAATTTCTGTGGACAATCAAGTGCTTACCAAAGCTTGCTCAGGATCAGGTGAAAAAACTCAAAAACTAGATTTTGGAACTTTAAAAATCCATTCCGCAGGCTATCATCGAGTCACTCTTGGATCATATAGTGATCCAAATGTAAGCAAACCAGATATTATCTCTCTGGAACTAACAGGTCTTCCATGCAACGATTCTCACTTCAATATGGATGAACGCCGCAACGCTTCTTCCGTGCACCTCAGCTACCCCACCCCAGTTAAACAGAATATTACGGGTTTCTATAACGAGATTATGGTAAAAAAAGCCCCTCTTTGGACATATTATATGGCCTGCGGATTCAAGCGAGGGTATTTTGGTATTCAGGTCAACAGCCCTACCGAGCGAAGGGTAATCTTTTCTGTGTGGGATAGTGGAAACGAAGCAGTGGATCGTAGTAAAGTATCGGCTAAAGATCGAGTGGAGCTAATTGCTAAAGGCAAAAATGTGTACACAGATAGTTTTGGGAATGAAGGCACAGGCGGCCATAGCCATCTCATATATCCGTGGAAAGTCGGGACGAAATACCGTTTTCTGGTGACAGCTAAACCTGCAGGTTTCTACACCACTTATTCAGGATATTTCTACTTTACCGAAAAGAAAAAATGGGGGCTAATCGCGAGCTTCAAGGCGCCAAATGATGGTTCCTATTTAAGCGGCCTCTACTCTTTCAACGAAAATTTTGATGGAGCCAACGGCCAGGTCAAAAGGTTAGCATCCTTTGAGAACCAGTGGATTGTTACCGATAATCAAAAATTGATCGAACTAACCAATGCCAAATTCAGCCATGATCCCACCGGTAAAATACAGCGCAAAGATTATGATGCCTCTGTGAAAGATGCCCAATTTTCACTTTCTAACGGCGGTTTTCAAAGTGGAAATATATGGTATGGCGATGTTTTACATCGCCCAGCGTCGAAGCATCCACCTTCAGATGTTATCTCAATTTCTGCCTCATATTGAGAAAAGGAATACAACTTTATGACAAATCCGCAAGAACCACTCGATCTCCCTTCGTACATTTGCGGGCGTCCTATTCGAACAAGTGATCGCCTTGAAATTAGATACCCGTATAATAATGAACTCACGGGAGTGGTTTCACAGATCTCTCCCAATAATCTGGAGGAGGCAATAGTAACGGCTTGCAAAGGCGGTGAAGCTTTAAGCCGTTATCATAGATCAGAGATTCTCGAAAAGGCTAGGAAGCTCCTGGGCGAACGTTCAGATGAGTTTGCAAATTTAATTCGACTTGAAACCGGGTTGTGTATGCGCGAAACTCATTACGAGGTGGGTCGCGCACAGGACGTCCTTCAATTCGCTGCCATGGAGGCCCTTAAGGATGACGGGCAGATATTCTCCTGTGATATTTCACCACAGGGCAAACCACGTAAAATATTTACACTCCGCGAACCTTCAGGATTGATAGCTGCAATCACCCCGTTCAACCATCCTCTGAATCAGGTTGCACATAAGATCGCTCCTGCCATAGCATGCGGTGCACCCATGATGCTCAAACCATCTGAAAAAACTCCTCTTACTGCTATTCGGTTTGCAGAACTGCTCTATGATGCTGGGCTGCCTGGCTGGATGTTGAGTGTTTTTGTGGGTTCGCTAGATAAAATCGTAGAGCCCATGATTAGAGATGAACGGGTTGAGGTACTGACCTTTACTGGTGGTACCGCAGTCGGAAAACATATCGCCTCTATCGCTGGCTACAAACGACTCTGCCTTGAATTAGGTGGAAATGATCCATTAATCGTACTCGATGATGCCGATATGGAACTGGCTGTCACCCTGGCTGCAGAAGGATGCTACCGGAACTCCGGCCAGAGATGTACAGCAGTAAAACGACTCCTTGTCCACGAAAAAATTCTGGCTGAGTTTACAGTTAGGTTTGTAGAAAAATCCAAGAGCTATCTGTGTGGAGATCCCGCAGACCCTTCCACTTTGGTTGGGACTGTAATCAATGAGCAAGCAGCTGTACAACTAGAAGAACTAATAAAACAATCTGTGCAGCAAGGAGCCAAAGTTCTCCTTGGGGGCAGCAGACAAGGCGCTCAGCTAGAACCTACCGTCATTGCGAATGTGCCGCGAGCTGCGGAAATGGTATGCAAGGAATCGTTCGGCCCTCTCGCTCCCATTTTGGTTATCAGTGATGTTGAGGATGCAATTGCTCTCTCGAACTCCTCGAACTACGGCCTTTCATCTGGGGTAGTTACGAATAATATGGAGTCGGCGTTAACTTGTATCCGAAAACTTAAAGTCGGTACAGTTAATATAAATCAGGTACCTGGATATCGAATCGAATGTTCTCCTTTTGGCGGCACCAAAGATTCTGGGTTAGGAATTAAAGAAGGCGTTATCGAAGCGATAAAGTTCTTCTCCACTATAAAAACATTCTCACTCCCTTGGTAATTAATATTTCTGGAGAATCAAGATAGTTATGCGCAAATCAGTATCAACCTCGAAGGATAGGCCCCTCTTCACACCTGGCCCACTCACAACCAGCCTTCCAGTCAAATTAGCGATGCTTCGCGATCTCGGTTCTAGAGACAATGAATTTTTAGCGATTGTCAGAGAGATCCGCACCCAACTGTTATCGATGGGCGGGGTTTGCCAGGAAGATGGTTATGAAACTGTACTAATGCAGGGCAGTGGTACCTTTGGCGTAGAAGCCGTGATTACGTGCGCGATTCCGCCAGATGGTAAGTGGCTGGTAGTGATTAACGGAGCATATGGTGATCGGATAGCTAAGATGTGCACTATCAATCACATCAACTTCAAAACCATCAAATATCCAGAAAATAGTGTTCCCAACCCTATCGAAATTGATAATGCACTCTCCGACGATCCAACAATAACTGCTGTAGCGATTATTCATTGCGAAACGACAACAGGAATTATTAACCCGATTGAAGAGATAGGTCGAATTGTAAAGAAGCACGGCAAAACCTATTTCATCGACTCCATGAGTGCATTCGGCGCAATCGAATTTGATTTGCAGGCGTGTGGAGCAGATTTCCTAGTATCGTCAGCCAACAAATGTATTGAAGGAGTGCCAGGTTTTTCTTTTTGCCTCTGTAAAAAGAAGGCGCTTTTAAAGACGAAAGGCTGGTCTCGCACTCTCAGTCTTGATTTGTATGAACAGTGGCTGGGATTGGAAACAAACGGTCAATTCCGTTTTACACCTCCCACGCACGGTATTCTGGCGTTTAAGCAAGCATTGAATGAACATCTGGAAGAAGGGGGAGTAGCAGGAAGAGCGGTTAGATATAAATTAAATCGAGACACTTTAAAAGTCGGAATGGATACACTTGGTTTTGAGGAGTATTTGGAACCAGAGCATCAGAGTTATATCATTACTTCGTATCGTTATCCGAAGCATCCCAATTTCGAATTTGAGACATTTTATCATAAGTTAAACGAACATGGTTTCGTTATCTATCCAGGCAAGGTATCAAACTCAGAGTGTTTCAGAATCGGTACCGTTGGAAGGATATTCCCTTCGGATGTTCAATCACTGCTTCAGTCAGTCAAACTCACCCTAGAGGAGATGGACATCTATTCTCTAAAATAATTCCATAGTTTGAGCCGCAGATAAACCTAGTCAATAAATAGGGAAACTAATCGTTGTTCAAGCATATCATGAGCCACTATATTATCATTTTTAATCTCAGTATCATCAGAAGAAACATCATTTATTGGTTCGAAACTGTATTTTAAAGTCAACATTCTAGAATGGGCCATATTACTGTACTGCTCAATCTTTGCAGAAGAGTTGGCAGGATATATCAACTTTTCTTTGGCTTGGGCGAGCATCGAAATTAGCTCACCATTGTCACGCGGTAAATTTGCGGTTTCTGTAGATTTGTACATACTTTTACTCCTAATATAGCGGGTGTACCCGTGCATCGCAGCTTCGATTAACACCCTTTCAATGGCTGAATAGCTAATGCAGGTAATGTCTTTTGATCCGTGTGAGAGAGACTATGCGGAGCTGATGACTGAATGATTCGCTCAAGCGCTTTCAGATAGATTTGGAATGCATTTCTGCCGAATTCGGTAGGTACGTAGGTAGTATGCGGCTTCTTTCTTACAAACTCTTTTCGCGATTCGATAAACCCACGTTCTTCTAATAGCGCAAGATGCGTGCTCAGGTTGCCGTCTGAAAGAGCTAAAGTCTCTTTCAGCAGCTTAAAATCTGCCTCGTTTGTTGCGAGAAGCATCGACATGATACCTAACCGCACTTTTTGATGAATAGTCTCATCAAGGGCACCCAACGCAGCCAGCGCTTCTGGCATTCGAGAGAAGCTGCTATCCGATTCCGAAACTTTATTTGAACGCACTTTGTTCACTTCCAGCCATCCTTACGAGATATTAATATCCCATAAATAATATGAAAACTACCGAACGCAATGGCCATCGCCACCAGACCGTATTGTGGAATGGTTAGTGTGACCGCACCTGCTATCAGAAATAGGCGGCCAAGAATAGTCACTTCGCGCTGCGAAAAAAGCCCAACAGATGAAACAGCAATTCCATAACAGAGCATCCATACCGCGTAGATATTTGCGATCATTCCATGTCCTACCAAAAGGCCAGTCAATAGTATCCCTGTGCCCAAACCAGGCGCTGAAGCAACAACCATCTGCTTACCAAGTCGCGATATGACACGCTTCCCTACTGTGGCCGCTCTTCTTTTGGTAAGCAAATAATCTGCAGAAATTGCAAAGAAAATTACAATCGACCAGGTAATCAAAAATAGTAAACGATATACTTCCACATCGAGATGCTTTTCATTGAGTAAACCAGTAACCAGACATCCTAAAATCGAAGCAGTACCCGCTAATACACCGGAAAGCCCAGAGAATGTAGAATATTTTGTGGAACGCTCCATGAGGCTACGAATTATTCTGAGATTTTCTTCCGCTTCCAGCGCATCGGGTTCGGGAAAATCACTCAACATGGACATAAATTACTTTCCTGAGCAAAAATGATGAATTTAAAGAAAGCACTTTGAAATTCAAAGCACTTTGAAACACTATTATATTCGGTAAATTAAATACTTGTCAAGAGGGGTTACCTTTATTGAATTATAATTTCCACATACTCCCTATTTACTGAATGCCTCAACCATCTAGCATATGAACACCGCATGTTGTACGCCCATTTGAGAAGGACATTTTCTATGCATGTCGAATATTAAACCCATTATAGTTTTGTATTTACTATTAAATTGATAAAGGCTGAATTTATACCAATGACTCATAATTTAATGACGGCGGCGGATCTTGTCGGTAGCAGATATAGACAAATCCATCTCGATTTTCATACATCCCCACATATCCCCGATGTTGGCAGTGATTTCGATCCCGATGTTTTTGTAAATACCCTAATCGAAGCCAATGTCAACTGGATTACACTTTTTGGTAAATGTCATCATGGCATGAGCTACTACTCCACCAAAGTTGGAGTAATGCATCCCTCGCTTAAATTCGATCTGCTTGGGCAGCAGATTGAGGCCTGCAAGAAAAAGGGCATCGCTACCCCGGTGTATATCTCCGCTCGAGTTGATCAACACATGGGAATGACACGTCCAGACCTGGTATGCAGGCTTGCCGACGGAAAACTCTGGGGGCCAAACGCGTCCGAAGCAGGCTGGTATCAGATGTGTATGGGGAATAAGGAGTATATAGACTATCTGGCCGCTCAAACTGAGGAAGTTTTAAAGAACTATGATGCGGATGGTATTTTTTACGACATGTGCTATTTCCCTCCTGATCCGGGCTGCTTCTGCGAGAAATGCCTTGCGCGATTAGCCAAAAACGGCCACTCCCGCCAGGATCTCCAGGCACATCGGGCGCAAACCTTTCAGATACTTAGAGACTACTCCACAAGACTTTCAAAACTATGCCGAGATCTCCGGCCCAACGCCACCACTTTCTTTAATTCACGAGTTTCAGAAAATGTACATCGCGAACTCGATACATTAACACACTTAGAAATCGAATCGTTAACAACTGGAGGCTGGGGATATCTCTATTTTCCCTGCTGGTCGCGCCTTGTCCGCACCTATCCCCGTCCGCTTCAAGGAATGACAGCCAGATTCCATAAATCTTGGGCGGATTTCGGCGGCTTAAAGACTGTCCCTCAGCTGGATTACGAGGCTGCGACTATTCTCGCCGCGGGCGGAGTAGTGAACATCGGCGATCAGCTTCACCCAAGAGGAACTCTGGATAAGGGTGCGTATCAGGTAATTGGCGAAGCTTTCAAAAAAGTAGAACAGTTGGAGAAGTTCTGTTATGGCGCTCGCCCGCTCGCAGATGTGGCAGTACTGCTCCTTCCTGAAGACATCCAGGAGGGCGTTCCCACTAATGTCCGAATGAACCACTCTTTTGAAGGCGCGGCTGCGGCTCTTGCTGCCTTGAAGATACAGTGGAATGGCGAAACCCCAGACCGTGATAATCTGGCTGACTACAAGCTGGTAATACTCCCAGATAGTGGCAGGCTGGATGCTCAAATGATTGAAAAACTGAAACTGTTCATAATTAACGGTGGGTCGATACTGTTCAGCCACGAAGCAACTCTTCATAATGGCGAGTTTATGCTGCCAGAATCACCGGTGCGTTTTCTGGAAGCCTGCCCTTGGAAGCCATCCTATATGCGATTGGGTGAAGTTCTTGGCAAAGGGCAGCCGGACACAGAATTTGTGAACTACCAGTCTGGTTCGTTCGTCAAGGGTCTAGATGGTAGTGTCTCGTATGGGGAAGTCTGGCAGCCGTATTTCAACAGGTCACCGGAGCATTTCTCATCACATGCGCAAACTCCGGCAGACAAATCTACCGGCAATCCCGTGGGTATTATCTCATCCAACAGCAAGATCGGATATCTCTACGCGGCGGTATTTCAAGGCTATCGAGACGACGGCTTCTATCTGTACAAAGATATGATCTCGCGGATGATCGATCAGCTCCTGCCCAATCCTCTCGTTAAACCTTTGGTCAATATACCCGCAGCCATGGAGATCGCGGTGACGGAGCAGGCTGCCCAAAATAGACTAGTTATACATCTTATTAACTTTCAACCGCAGCGCCGAACTGCGACGAACGAGTTCATCGAATCTGAAGTCATTATAAGAGAAGTGGAGTTTGCAATTAAGACAGGAACAGCCCCGAAAAGAGTCTTTCTGGCGCAGTATCCCAATGAAGTAGAGCATTCTCAAGATGGGGAATACTGTCGAATTACGCTTGGCAAAATGGGAATTCATGCGGTCGTTGTAATCGAACGTTAGAATATTATCCTGATTCTGCATCTATTATTTCTGTTAAATTTGTAGTTTTTTGCAGTTTATTAGCAGTAACGGCTTGGAAATTGGAAAGGGGATTACCATTGCAAGACGATAGTTATGAGCGATTAAAACGAATTGTAGATACGCCCGGGCCATCGGGATATGAGCAGCAGGTTCAAAAGGTGTTTCAGGAATTTGTACGGCCTTATGCAGATGAGGTGCACACAGATGTGATGGGCAGCGTGATAGCAGCCAGAAATCCATCTGGATCACCGCGTGTGATGCTTGCAGGACATGCGGATGAAATAGGTTTTATCGCTCGATTTATTTCCGATGAAGGTTTCATTTATTTTGGGCAGATCGGCGGCCATGATTCGGTGGTCGCAGTCGGTCAGCGGGTCTACGTGCACACGGAGAGTGGACCTATCCTGGGGGTACTGGGCAGAAAGGCAATCCATCTGCTAGATCATGACGAGCGTGCTAAAGTACCTAGAACCGATGATCTATGGATAGATATTGGGGTAGACAACAAAAAAGAGGCGCAGGAAATAGTGCAGATAGGTGACTGTATCACCTATGCACAAGATATGCAGCGCCTTCAGGGCGAGCGCGCTACAGCACGAAGTTTTGACAACAAAATGGGCTGTTTCATTGTAGCGGAGGCGCTTCGTCTCCT
This sequence comes from Chthonomonadaceae bacterium, assembly GCA_025352825.1. Classification (GTDB taxonomy): domain Bacteria; phylum Armatimonadota; class Chthonomonadetes; order Chthonomonadales; family Chthonomonadaceae; genus JANXSG01. The sequence goes on from JANXSG010000080.1 coordinate 11,792, forward strand.
TAAAGATAAAAAGATAAGCTGCAGTGTGTATGGAGTGGCAACGGTGCAGGAAGAGATCGGGCTCCGTGGCGCCAGAACGTCAGCATATGGCATTGATCCTCTAGTGGGGATCGCCACAGATGTCGGTCACGCGATGGACTTTCCTGGTTCCGAAAAGAAAAAAGTCGGCGATGTAAAACTCGGTGGCGGGCCGATCATCGCTCGTGGGGCCAACATAAATCCAAAAGTCTTTGCACTATTGGTGAAAACAGCGAAAGAGATTGACATTCCTTACCAGATCGAAGCAGCGGCAGGAGGAACCGGCACTGATGCAAATGCGATGCAGTTAAGCCGTTCTGGAATGGCCACGGGGTTGATATCTGTCCCGCTGCGCTATATGCACACTCCTTGCGAAGTGATGAATCTAGACGATATCGATAATGCTGCAAAATTGATGGCTGGCTTTGTGGAGCGAGTCACCCCTGACATCGACTGGACTCCTTAAATCCAACCCTATGTAGCCAGGGCGGCCATTTCGGCCGCCTTTAAAGTGTTTCTCAAAAGCATGGCAATCGTCATTGGCCCCACCCCACCGGGTACAGGAGTGATATAAGAAGATGTGCGACTGGCAGATTCGAATGCAACATCACCCACGTCTCCCTGCCGTCCTGCCACTCGGTTATATCCAGCATCGATCACGACTGCTCCAGGTTTGATCATGTCTCCGGTAATCAATTCAGCCCGGCCTACTGCAGCAACCAAGATGTCGGCGGTTTGGGTTACTTCCGTAAGATTTGGGGTTCGAGAATGGCAGATCGTTACTGTCGCATTTCTATTTAAAAGCATCATAGCCACTGGTTTCCCCAGAATGATACTTCTGCCAACCACTACTGCGGTCTTCCCTTCTATAGCAATTCCATATCTATCCAGCAGTTCTATAATTCCAGCGGGTGTGCATGATGGAAAACCCAATTCGCCATTAATCAAACCACCCAGACTCATTCTGCTGATGCCGTCGATATCTTTGTGCACAGAAACGCAGTCAAGAACTGCCGGTTCGTGCAGTTGTTTGGGCAGCGGGTGCTGTACCAGAATTCCGCTCACCAATTTATCCCCATTCAGCTTGGCTACCAGATCTTCTGCTTCTGCCTGAGTGGCAGAAGAGTTCAGTCGATAAATGGACGAATCCATCCCAACCCAGTCACAGGCCCTTTTTTTCATAGCCACGTAGGTCTCGGAAGCGGGGTTGGCTCCAATTAAGACAGCTGCGAGATGAGGAACATGCCCATACTGAGCTTTAAATTTCTCCACACCCGATTTTATCTCTTTGCGTATAGTTTTTGCAGTCATGGTTCCATCCAGAAGAACGGCTGCAATACTGCATTTTAACTCGTCACTCATCTAGTCACCACTCTCAGATATCCTCCAATAAGTCGATTTCGGGAATATCTACCAAGTCTTCAGTATCATCCTCGTCGGTTACTGCAGTCATCGACTTCATTTTCTTCTTATCACCAATCTGTGCAGCCAAAGCACCCAGAACTCCATTCACAAATCTTCCTGAATCGTCGGTACTATATTTTTTAGCCATCTCCACAGCCTCATTGATAGAAGCAGCAATGGGTACATCTGGTAGGAAAAGCATTTCGAATGCGGCTATTCGGAGTACGTTCCGGTCTACAGAGACCTGACGATTGATTTTCCAGCCTGAAGCTAAAAGCTCACAGGTAGAATCGATTTCCGCCAGATTTTCCACCACCCCTTTAGCTATTGTTGTTGTAAATGAAGTGGTTTTAAGCCAATCGGTCGTCTGTTTGCCAGCAACTGCCCCTACTTCCTTCCATCGCTTGGTCTGCTTTTCAATAAATATTGAACGAAGGGGTTTAATATACTCTTGAAGTTGTAGGTCAGTGGCGAGCTGTGGTCGGTTCGAGTCCAAATCACGAGCAAAATCTAGCCCGGTTTGCTTAAACTCCTCCGACAATGCTGCAGGCAGCTGTTCTCGAATTCTTTCCGTTAAATTCTTATAAAGGAACCGATTTTCAGTATCTAGTTTTGAAAGATGAAAAGAGAGTTTGTCGTTTGGAATCTCATGCCATCGAAGGAATACAGAATCCGAAAACGGAGTGCTAATCCGTGGCGGTAATAACGGTAATTTTCCAAATTTTGATCTGTAAGAAGTTTCAAAACGCACTTCCTGCCAGTAAGTCATCTCGCTGCATAGAATAGGTGCACAGATAGCAACTGCGCGTTCCAACGATTTGTCAGTCAGCGGGAGAAGGGAACTGATCTCCATAGAAATGACATCAATACAAATCTCTTCGACTTTGGAGCCAGTACCCTGCCGCGATCCACCCAATACGAACTCTCTGCGCAGTCTTTCCAGAGCAGAAGTACTTGCTTCTTGCAAAGAACATTTACCCACATCTATCTGATAGAGTGTCTTGAGCGCCCACTCGCGCGCCAAGCGTCTCGCGCTAATCAAAAGTCCACCTCTTCGTGCATAACTTCCCCTATTCCAAAATGATCAATACTCTATATGCTTACTTACCGTATAATTCTCAAGGTTCATGCATTCTTGTAATTGGGGTATAATCTTCCCGTGCAACATTATACTTGAAAAAGGGTGATAGTGAGCACATCTTTTTAAGGATCCCTCTTAAAAACATCATGATTCCTGTCACAGAAAAAAAATCATTCGGTTCCTCTATTCCATCTGTCTCTTTGTTGAATATTCCCATTCATCGGGTCGATATGGCCTCCACTCTCTCATATATAGATTCTTTTATACAATCGGGAACGCCGCATCATATTGTTACCGCCGACGCCTCTATGATTGTGATGGCACACCGTGACCCTCTGCTAAATAATATTATTTCTAACGCAGAGTTGATCACGCCGGACAGTGCGGGAATTCTCTGGGGTACCAGGCAGATGGGCGCTTCGCTCAGAGGCCGAGTATCCGGAGTCGAGATAGTGGAACGGCTTTGTGAACTCTCGCCAGAAAAAAAATACAAAATATTTTTCTTTGGCGCTGGTCCTGGTGTAGCCAGTATGGCTGCGGAACGAATGCAGTACAAATATCCTGGATGTCAGATTGTCGGAACTCGAAACGGCTTCTATGAAGATAGTGATATGAATGAAATTGTGAATATGATTTGCGCAGCCAAACCGGATATTTTATGTGTCGCCCTGGGCATACCCAAGCAGGAAAAGTGGATTTCAAATTTTAAACAGCGTCTGGGAGTACCTGTACTAATCGGAGTGGGTGGCACCCTAGATGTTCTATCTGGCACTACTCGCCGTGCCCCAGTTCTATTTCAGAAGGCCAGATTGGAATGGTTGTGGAGGGTCATTTCTAATCCCAAAAAGATTAGCAAGGTGATTCTGCTGCCCACATTTGTACAATTGGTACTGCAATCTAAGCGTGTGCGCACTTAAATTCCCCAAAAATACCAGTCCGCTCCCCAAACACGAGAGCGGGGCTTAAAATCATCAGTTTGCGCACTGTCGAAATACAGGAGATGAACGCAGATGGATCAAAAACTAACATAATATCGTTAATGTCTTACTATAGTCACCCCTCTCCGGTTCTTGGGAGAGGGGCTAAGGGTGAGGTCAAAAAGCGAGTATTATGGAACTGCCTGTTGTCCGCCTTTATTTCCCTTGTGACCGTGCATTGCCCTAAATTTCTCTTTTTGTTCGTCCGTTAGAACCCCTGCAATTTGATTCGTTAAATCTTTGCGGAGTTCTTTCAACCTTTCTTTCTGCTGATCAGGTGTAAGAGTGGTGTCAATGCGAATCGCCTTTGCTTTGACACCATGATCTTTCATGAATCCTTTTATAGATGTCTCCTGGGCTTCCGTTAAATTGAGTTTCTTCGCGAGTTCTTCTAAGCGTTTACCCGGTTGTCGTTTACCGCTATGAACACCCGGCGCACTTGGGCTGGTATTTCCTTGCGCTAATGTGGGCTGTCCAAAAAGTGATAGCACTCCCAATCCGAGAGCAGCAATTCCAAGAGATTTTAAATTTTTCATTGTGTTGTAGTTCCTGACTAATCCTTATTCAGCCGCCGAAGTGGCTGTGCTGAGATTGACGCACGGAATGGATAAATGTTCAGTACTCTGTGTTGCATTCTGAGTTAAGCATGCGTCATAATAGCTGCAGGGGGTATTTTTGATGCTAGTAGCCATAGACGGCAGAGCTTTAACAGGAAGATATACTGGTGACAGGACCTATTGGAAAAATCTTCTGCAGCGACTGCCCACAATGGCGACTGACATTGAATTTATTGTCCTTTCTCGCACTCCCATCGATCCAGATGAGCTTCCCACTGCACCCAATCTAACTGCACAGATCATTCCAGCCTCAAATGACCGGTTATGGACTGCCTTCGCTTTGCCAAGAGCGCTGCGCAAATTGAAAGCTGATCTGGTACATGTGCAGTATACAGTTCCGCTTAACTGCCCTTGCCCGGTTGTCACCACAGTACATGATATCTCTTTTCGTATACATCCACAATGGTTTCCTCTGCGGCATCGCATCCTGCTTAACCTGACTGTTCCTATTGCTATGCGCAGAGCAAAACGTGTGATTACTGTATCGGAAAGCTCACGTAAAGACATTCTGCGCCTCTACAAATTACCCAAAGATCGAGTAGTCGGTATTCTGCATGGATTACCAGATGGCTTTGGTTTAGACAGTATTGACAGGAACGAGAAGGAAAATATCTCTGTTTTAGCGAAGTACAATATTACGCCGAACACACATTATGTTCTCACTGTGGGTGTACTGCAGCCAAGAAAGAATTTGATGATGCTTGCAGAGGCATTCGGTCGAGCCAGGAAATCAAGAAACCTTTCTCATTCGCTGGTCATAGCTGGCAAAGTTGGCTGGGGAACGGAACAGCAGTCGTTAAGAGATGCTGCCGCAGTAGGTGGTGGGCAATCGGCAGCAGATGCACTAATATTTGCGGGTTATGTGGAAGATGCCGACCTGCCTTTTTTATATCGTGGCTGTGATCTGTTTGCCTATCCATCACTCTACGAAGGATTTGGCTTACCCCCTCTGGAAGCGATGGCCTGCGGCGCTCCGGTGGTAGTTTCAGATGCTCCTGCTCTGCCAGAGGTAGTAGGTTCTGCAGCGGAAATTGTGCCTGCCAGGGATACACAAGCTTGGTCGCAAATCCTTGGAGATCTACTGACTGATGATACTCGGAGGCATGAACTCGCTTCGCGTGGACCAGGTCATGCAGGTTCATTTAACTGGAATAAGACCGCTAAAGAGACACTTCATGTATTTCTTGCTGCTATTGAAAAAAGTCAGTAACTTTCTAAGGAGGGATACAAATCATGAGTTCCAATGAAGGATCCTCGGAAATCAACTTACCGCCTCAGCAGCTCGACTCATGGTTCCTTGATCTGCTCGCTTGCCCGGGGTGTGATGAACGGCGATCTCTAGATCTATCTGCTGATAACACGAGGCTCACATGTTCGTGCGGCAAATATGCATTTCCCGTGCGAGATGGCATTCCCATACTACTGGTGGATGAAGCTATAATCCTCGATGGAAACGTAATCCCGGGTGTGATACAGGACAAGTAGTAAGCCTCAGGAGACCTTATGATCAAAATTTCTTTGCTGCATGGTCCGAATATTAATCTTCTGGGAACCCGTGAACCGGAAGTATACGGCCGAGACGGATTTGATGAGATCAATCGTAAAATAAAGGCGCGAGCCCAAAATCTCGGCATGGAAGTACGAATACTTCAGTCCAATCACGAAGGTGAGCTAATAGATGCCATTCAAGATGCTCGGGAATGGGCAGATGCGATTATCATCAATCCCGGTGCGCTCACGCACTACAGCTACGCCATCCGCGATGCTCTCACTGCCGTGCGTCTGCCCGCTCTCGAAGTTCATATTTCCAATGTGCATGCACGAGAAGAGTTCCGCCGACATTCCGTCATTGCTCCTGTAACCGCAGGCCAAATTGTGGGTATGGGTACGCTTGGTTATCTCATTGCGATCGATGCGGTAAAAGAGATTATCGAGCAGAGTCATCGGTGAGGGCAATTATGTTCCTACTAAGCATGTCATGCCGTAGATGGTGCATTTTTTCAATTTTTACGGGAGTATTTTCTACCGCGGTGCATACTGCCGTCAGTCAGGTGAACTCTTCGGTATCTGGCATTCAGATTCAAAAAACATGGATAGTGCCCAAAACGCAGCGATTTCCCATTCTGTTAACATTCCTGAACTGGAGAGGCCTGCCTACACTCGTTGGCAGAATCAATGGTTCGGATATACCAGAACGTATTGTAGTTGATACCGGGTTAAATGCGAACACGGTAACACAAGACCTGTTATCACACTATACTCTACCTGGGCATGCCGGACAGATTCAAGTCAATGCATTTGATAGGATTACAGCTGCTCCAGAAATATCGATGAAAAACCTGGTAATAGGTCGGTTTCAGTTTCCAAATACTGCAGCGGCGGTTCTTGATGTACCAGCACTGATATCGCTGGAAAGAAGGCCAGACGCCCCCGCCTTCTGGCTTGGCACTTCGCTTCTTTTTGCATTTCAAGTTGAATTTGATTTTGATAAGCATACACTTACTTTAAATGCTCCTAAAACCCCATTCCTCAAAAGCAGCAATACAGTCATCGTGCCAATCGTCATTAGAGACGGGCGTGTGTGGGTGAAAGCGAGTGTTCCAGGCGCTAAACCGTTTCTGGCAATGGTGGATACAGGCACTCTGGGAACTCTAATTCCAAAAGATATTGCAGTAAAGCTTAAGCTAAAATCCAACACAACTGTAAAAATATCGCACATTAGGGGGCAGGATGCCAACGCTGCCATTGCAACCCTTCCCAAGCTCGCCGTTGGGAAGGCCGAAGCCAAAGATGTATCTGCAGCGTTCTACACCGGACAGCTCCCCTCGGAATACGATCCAACAATGGCAGTTTTGGGTCTGGATTTCCTCAGCGGTTTTGTAGTCACCATCGATTTTGCATCCTCAAAAATGGCACTCACCAAACCCGCTCCCCCCGATTCCGCGTCAGATTCAGAAACCCCGATTACTCCAGTAAAACCTAAAAAGAACAAGTAAATATGTAGTAGTCTGGGATTGTGTGCTCGCGTTGTTATTAGGTTATTGAGTATGCAATGCAACTAGTTTTGAGTCGAATATGGGAGTTCCCTCTGTCGATATCATTTTTTATTGTAGGAATCGGCTTAGCTTCATCAAGATGGCTTATCAAGGAAATGGATGCGATTTAGCCAATCAAGAGATTGGTAACGCTCCCAGAAGGATAATAAGGCACGGGTCAGTGTGCCGAATTCATCATTGGCGATAGTCAGCGCATCCACAAAGATAATGCCCTCATGAGACTGGCCTTCTGCGGATATTTCGACTATAAGAGAGAGAATTGTTTTTAGGTCATAAGTGACCAGGGTAAGTCCAGCAGATGCTGCCGCTAACAAGAGGTCCCTGTCGCGTCGGCCCCATACTGCCTGCCTATCATTATCACCTGCCATATCTCTAATCGGGATTTGAGACAGGCGACACGCTCACCATTGATGCTGCGAAACTCGATGAGCGGAAATCGGTTCTGACGCAGCCATTCATCCACAATAC
>JANXSG010000104.1 GCA_025352825.1 Chthonomonadaceae bacterium
CGTCGGCCCCATACTGCCTGCCTATCATTATCACCTGCCATATCTCTAATCGGGATTTGAGACAGGCGACACGCTCACCATTGATGCTGCGAAACTCGATGAGCGGAAATCGGTTCTGACGCAGCCATTCATCCACAATACGCGCGCCAACTTCACTTACGGACCGTCGTTCCTTTTGGGCTATCCGACGCACTTCTTCCGCATCTTCTTCTGGAAGACGCAGCGTTAACGCTATGGACATAGGACTATTTTCCTCTTGATTTTGATTTGACTCAGACTGTTAAGATTGCATCACAAACTTCACTCTGCAGTGGTATGATACATGTGAATCACAGGAAAAGCAAGTTGTCACTAAAACTTTATATTAACTCTGCTCACCAAACCAGCTTCCGCTGATCCCAGTCCCAAACCGACATACTAGTTGTTCCAGAAAAGCCTAAAAAGAAGAAGTAGCTAGTATCGAATTCAGCCATCAGTCTCTTCTGAACTGGCTTCGGCGTGTCTTTCCCTGCGACTTATTCTGGAATTTGGTTTAGTTATTGTACTTTGTACTAGATACAAATTATCACGTGCAGTAGTGAGTTCACCTATTGCAATTTGATGTACTCGTTCCGCGATTATCTCTTCCTCGGTTACTTCACTTTTATTCTGAAAACGCTCACGACGCAGGCTATTTAAAAACCTATTAGTTTTTCTCGCAGCGCGGTCGGCTTTATTTAGAGCTGATTTTGCTTCTTCTAAAACGTGTAATGGTGATATATTCTGCTGCTCCATTGTTGGCTTCTAATTTTTGGTTTCAACGAATCGAATGTAAATATCTGCATTCAATACCAGTCCTCGACAAATCTATATAGTTTGCAAAGATAGAAGTGTATAGTTCGATTCGAATAACTTTTGGAAATCACAATTCCCGATCTGGAATTTGCTGTTCGTAGCCTGCTATCAAACGAGGAGGAAGAGGATGCACGGGGACAGGAGAAGAAAAATCATCTCGGCCAAAACCGTAGCCGGTATCGTCACCTGGATATGTTTCGAGTAGATATAGCAAGCGTGATTATTCCATTTCACGCTCTTGTACAGAATTAAACTGTATTACTTCTAATGACTTCTCGAATGCTTCTTCACTTAATAGAAATGCAGCCACATTGAGCCAGGGTTCTTTAAAGAAACGTAAACGATCTGGTCTGTAAATCGCAAATCGATAGTCCACAATCAAAATAAACTTTTCACCAAGTTCAACTTTATACACATCAAAGACCGTGCCATGCTTATCAGCAAGCAGCGGATGCTCCATCCGGCGCGCTAAGGGATAAAAATCTAAGACATTGTCAGTCAAGAGAAGATTGCTCTTTTGCAAAATCAGCAGACCTTCCGCGCACACTCAGCTACTTTTTAAATTTAAGTGCTTTTTACTACCTGCGTATTAACATGCTGCTATCCAGAATGGTAAACTTTGTAAGTAACGATTAGAATTGCATCTTCATCCAGTGAATCGAAAGCGGTCTGCCGCAGAGCATCTGCGTATCGAGAATGACTGTCGAACCCCTCCTCGAAAGTGAAGGGAGTATCCGTGTACAATAAATTAACCCTATCTTCAATTGGAAAACCCAACTGCGATTGATAGCTTCCGTTCAAACCCGAATCAAGGTACATCCCCCAAACGTGTATGTGAATTCTAGTTCGAACGCATCAAGTAGTTCTTGATATGCTGCAAGTGGTAAGTCTGGAAGGTATACTTCGACTCTTGCTTTTTCTAACAGCGGCAACGATTTGTTCCTTCCTTTCAGGAAATGCTTCCATTCTCTTTAGCGATTCCTCTGCTGTGAATTTCATATGACTGGGACGCTGCACTTTTATTTCTTGACCATCTTCAAGTTTATCTTTCATTTCTAACTCCATAAATATTGAAGGCTTGTCTGGTTGTCTTGTTCAATATACCTCGGAACGTTGTAGGTTAACTGATTATACAAACAGTTCCAATTTCCTTGTTCTGTTATAATTTCGTGATCTTGTCTCGGCCATGCATGTAGGGACGAAGCACTTCCGGGATAGTGATACTGCCATCTTCGTTCTGATTGTTCTCCATTATCGCGATCATGACACGAGGCAAAGCCAGGCCAGAACCATTCAGAGTATGCAGGAACTCTGGTTTTGCAGAAGGCTCTGGGCGATAGCGGAGATTCGTTCTGCGCGCCTGATAGTCCCTGAAGTTTGAACAGGAGGAGACTTCCAGCCACTCTTCACCCTCTTCGCCTTTGCTGGCTGGGGCGTACATCTCGATATCGTACTGCATCGAGTTGAACTCACCTTTTTCGCCGGTGCAAACCAGCACTACTCGGTATGGAAGTTTCAATCCTCGACAGACATCTTCCGCATTATCCAGCAAATTATCCAGTTCTTGATTTGATAAATCGGGAGTGCAGAGCTTGACCATCTCGATCTTATCGAACTGATGGCCACGCTTTATTCCTCGGACGTCTCGACCGGCAGACATCTTTTCTCGGCGGAAACAGGGTGTGTAGGCCACATAATTTACGGGTACAGATGAGTTGTCCAGAATCTCGTCCCGGTGGATGTTGGTGAGAGGGACTTCTGCAGTGGGAACCAGCCAAAAATCATCTTCTATATCGTGGTACAGATTATCTTCGAACTTTGGCAATTGCCCGGTGCCATAGAGACACTCTTTTTTAACCACAAACGGCGGATATATCTCCGTATAGCCATGTTTTTCAATATGAAGATCGAGCATCCAGGAGATCAAGGCACGCTGAAGCGCCGCCCCAAGCCCCTTCAAGACGTAGAAACGAGACCCGCTGAGTTTGATACCGCTTTCGATATCCAATATTCCTAGATTCGTGCCCACTTCCCAGTGAGGCTTCGGCTTGAAATCGAATTTCGGCAGATCCCCTACCGTCCGGACGATGACATTATCACTCTCGTCCTTCCCTTGCGGAACACGCTCATCCGGAATGTTCGGAATTTCCAGAAGCAGTGTGTTGAGTTCCGATTCCACAACGCTGCGCTGAGCGTCGAGTTCCGTTATCGAATCGCCAAGAAGACGAAGTTCTGCACGTTTTGAATCGCGCTCTTCCGGGCTGGCTTTACCCAACGCTTTGCTTGCAGAGTTGATCTTTGCCTTCTTACTTTCTGCTTCAGTCTTACACGCACGCACGCGCTCATCTAGACTGCGCACTTTATCTACCACAGATGGGTCTGATCCAGCTCTCGTAAGTCCAGCTTTAACCCAATCCGGTTGATCTCGAAACAAGCGAATATCTAGCATTTATCGTCCTCCACCTCCATTTTCTCATTTTACAAGTCACCCTGTCAATAGTTAGCGGCTTTGCATTAATCCTTGATTCAATTTTTGCGGTATTAACACGACTCTTGGGTTGTGAGGCAAAGGCAAGAAAGAAGGGATATAGGCCACCCATGCAAAATTATAGCCCGACCGTGTTTCCACGATCGGGCTTCAGTAGGCGAACAGGACGAAAGTCCCGTTCATGACCAACTTAAGAGTTCAGTTTCCTGCAAGCAGAAAATTTCACTCCCAACGGCTAAAACAGGACTAGCTCGCCTGTCCACCTCGTTGACTAGATAACATACTTGCCACCACCTCCTTTTTAGTCTATCTATATTATTGCAGGATTTCTCAAACGAGTCAATCCCAATTTTTAACCAGTATGCGCAGAGCTTGATTTTACAACGCAGCTAATAAGATTTATAAAACAGCACAGCTATCTGCCGTCGCATCTGTGGGAGAAAATCCGCTCTTTCTGATTGACTATTTGATGAGATTTTTGAGGGTGCTGCTTCTGCTTTCTTTATGGCGTATACTCTTAAAACACAGTGCTGTAATTCCTGGTATATCCCTCTCTTCACTCCTCACTTATACTCTTATTTCTGAAGTCTTCGCCCAGCAGATTTCATGCCGAACAAACTTGGAAACCGCATTCTGGGATGGTACCATCACGACACGATTTTTACGTCCCATGAGTATTTTTACGCAGTTTACTTCTGAGATGATTGGTGTCTGGATGGTTGGCTTTCTAATGTTTTCCATTCCTCTTTTTATTGTATCGCCATTTTTAGGAGTAAACCCCTACCCTGCTGATATTTCGTGCGGAGTAGCCTTTTCAGTAAGTATAATTTTGGAGGTAGTGGTAGGCCTTGCCATGGAGTATATCTTTGCAGCCTCGGCAGTATGGCTGGGATGTCATCCCTACATAATCAATCGCGTGAGATCTGCCGTGGGCGCATTGCTTTCCGGAGCCGTCATACCGCTGGCTCTATTTCCCTGGGGATTAGGCAGGATACTATCATGGCTGCCATTCGCTTCTACAGGATCAATTCCACTTCGGATATATACTGGAGATCACCATTTTCTTTCACTGATTACTGGGCAGCTGATATGGTCAGTTGTTCTATGGCTATTCGTCAATCGATTCTGGGCCAGCCAGCGTGAGAAGATGCTTTTAGTGGGAGGATAGCATAATACCGATTTGAAAATACCCTCTAAAAATATTCCGCCTCTGGAAAGTCTATGCGACCATGGATCTGCTCCTGATGACACGTGACTTAAAAAGCATCATCATGTGGTACCTCTCGGATGGACTGATAAATATTGCATCCATGACCGGAGTGCTGCTTCTTGCGGAGCGGTTTTCAGGGATAGGCATATGGTCGAAATATCAGATTATCTTTATGCTGGGGTATGCATCCCTCATCACCGTACTGCTCTCGTTTTTTTTCGGTTATAATGTAGACCACATCAGCCGACGCGTAGGGCGCGGTCAGCTTGACCACACACTTATTCAGCCTCAGCCGTTATGGCTGTCTCTGGTTACGGAAGGATTTTCTCCCTTCTACGCGAGTTCTGTACTCATTCCTGGAATTGTGCTGATATGGTGGGCTGGCAGTCACCTAAACCTACATTATACAGCGGTCTGGGTCGCGCTTCTATTGATCAATCTTGGCGCCTCCACTGTTATCGCGATCTGTTTTCAGTTTATCTGGGGCAGCATGGCATTTTGGGCTCCCAGGTCTGCCGAGGAGATTAATAGCTCTACAATGCAGCTTATGCAGCAGTTGAAGGCATTTCCCTTGGACGGCCTTTCTCCAGTAGTTGTAGTATCGTTACTAACAGCGCTGCCGGTTGGCTTTCTGGGCTGGGTTCCTGCACGTGCCCTGCTGGGATAAGAGAATTCTTCTTACAGAGCAGCATTCACACCATTTGCTGCCGCCGTGAAGCTGGTTCTGAGCATGATGATTTTCAAGAAAGGTATGGTGCGTTATGCCCACACTGGCTCCATCCGATACTCGAATCTCGGACATCGTAATTAGTCTCGAATGTGTTTCAAACAGTACCAGCAGCGGCAGCGATCAGGTAGTCCGAAAGATATACTGCGCGACTTAATTAGCCCCCGATTCCGCCGGATCGATGCACTTGTGGAGTTGAGAATGCAGGTAGACCGAGGTGAGATAGTTGCTTTCGCCGGCCCGAATGGAGCGGGTAAAAGCACAACAATCAAGCTGCTGTCTGGAATTATCGCACCAGACTCCGGTAAAGTACATTCATTGGGAGTCAACCCCTTCACGGATAGGGTGAACTATGTAGGCAGGATCGGCGTGGTCTTCGGCCAGCGCACCGAGCTGTGGGGCGATCTTCCAGTGGCTGCAAGTTTTGAGTGGAAACGGGTAGTCTGGGATATTCCTATGGATCGCTACGCAATTGTAATGAAGCAGGTCAGGGAGCTTCTCGACCTCGATGAGTTTTTTCAAAGTCCGGTACGCGAACTTAGTCTTGGCCAGCGAATGCGGGCCGATCTAGCCCTGGCTCTTCTTCATGAACCGGAACTCATCCTTCTGGACGAACCTACACTCGGACTAGACGTTCTTGCGAAGAAAAAAATCTTAGGGTTCATAAAACAACTGAATAAGGAACGAGGCATAACTGTTCTGATAACCAGCCACGATATGTCTGAACTGGAACAACTGGCAGGTCGGATAGTCCTCATTGATCACGGTAAACTCGCTTTCGACGGGGATTTTCAACAGCTTCGCAAGAGCCTCACCGAGAAACGAACCGTCATCGTCGAAACCACTGACAGCACTCCTCCAGTCCTGGTTCATGCAATGCTGGTCGAGTCAATTTCGAACCGCCATCAATATACTTACGACAGCGCACAGATTACTCTCCCAGAATTGCTGGAACAGATTTCGCAGCAGACCGAAATTCTTGATATCGGCACTCACCGCCCCCCGATTGACGACGTGATTTCCGAGATTTATGCGCACTGGCGAAGATGGGCGAATGGCTATACATTCACACAAACTTATTTTAGACAGGATTAACACGATTTACATGATTAACATGCATAATTTATGCAGTTAACTTATATAGCTATTGTAATAATTGCGCCGCATCAAATCTTGTTAATCCTGTCTAAAAAATAGTCTGTCTTTGCACTTCAGACTCCAAACCTGGTGCGTGTTTTCTATTTTGAGTTAAAATGCCGATAATGAAATTAAAGGAATGTGAACTATGATTCTACGTGCGCATAGAGATGAAGATCTTCCTGAAGTAAAAATGGTGATGTCTCAAGCCTTCTCATTTGGGCATATACATCAGGGCGAACCTGGCAAAATTGATGACGAAAAAAGTACCTCATTTGGTATCTATGAGGATTCTGGACTGCAGGCATCGCTCGAAATCAATCACTACAAAATATATATGGGAAACGATGTTCAGCTAAAAATGGGCGGCATCGGCGGCGTTGCGTGCATGCCTGCTTCTAGAGGCAAAGGATACGCCGGAGAAGTGCTGAAACATGCGCTTAAAATGATGAAAGAGCGGGAAGAACACGCGTCATTCCTGTTCCCGTTTAGCTGGGATTTCTATCGGAAATATGGCTGGGACTGGACTGGGGTTCAGCGAACGTATACAGTACCCACAAACATACTAAAATCTTCCCCTGAAACAGAATATGTGCGTGCCATTACAGCAGAGGATTGGAAAGTGATTGGAAGTGTCTATGAAGCATACTCGAAACAGTATCGCGGTATGATGATCCGAAGCGATAAACATTGGGAAGACATACTCAAGCATGAAGAGAAAACGTTGACTTTTTCGTATGCCTACAGCCGAGATGAGAAAATCGAAGGGTACTTCGTACTGCGCGGTGGTAAAAAAGAAGAGACACATATTCGAGAGCTCATTACGCTCACTCCTCGGGCTTACAAAGGATTACTAGGACTGCTCAAACGCCACGATATGCAGATGGATAAATTTAGTTGGGCTGCCCCAGAGAACGATCCGTTGTGGTCACAGCTCTACCACTGGGATATTGAGACCAAGCTCGAACCCGCAACTTCGGCGCGTGTGGTAGATGTTGCTGGAGCTATAGCCGCATGGCAGCCGGCTACACCGTTAAAAGGGAAATTCACTCTTAAAGTTCAGGATGAGTATGCTCCTTGGAACACTGCATCATGGAAAGTAGAAGTAGATGATAAGCAGGTGAATGTCGTTCGCAGTTCTGAAAATGCAGATATCTCTATCGATATCCAGGCATTTTCACAGGTCTATTTCGGTTCTCCAAATGCGGATCAGCTGCGCTCTGCGGGCCGACTAACAGTGCACGACGAAGTGGCTTACGCTGTTTTCCTGCAGCTATTTTCCGGCCCTTCCATGTGGATAAACGATCATTTCTAGTTTGCAACTGATATTCTTCTATGATTGAAAACACTGAAATTAAGCCGCGCGATGATATTCAGCAGCAGACTTTTCACGGTTAAAAAGTGAAATAGTTTCCACATTTGGTGGAATGTGGAAACTACTCACGGCGCCATGTAAATCGTCAGCAGTTGTCGAAAGTGCCTTAGATAGATCAGCAGTATTCACGAGTGTCAATTGAGGTGTGGTATTCGTTTTGGCTATCAGACCACTTATTCGAGAAACAGTATCTGCACTCGTCGAAACCGCACCTACCACTACTCGAAGTGTATTGACCAATTTGGATAGCGCTGCACTCAGATGATCGTTTTCGGATTCTGGGGATATGGAACACGTTAGATCCCCTTCTGCTATCAAACTGGCAATAACAGCCATTTGGTGCTGACAGTTCATGTTTTGTGTTAGTGCATCACCAAATTCGCCCTGCACATCTCCTAATACATTCACGCTTGGGCTATATTCTTCGTAAATGGCTTCAATTCCGGTCTCTGCATGATGGATGATTTCAAGCTCGTGATATTTTGTAATGAACCAAAATGATGCCACAAATAGGATCCCGAAAGAGATGGTGATGCCCTGTCGTGGGAAATCGAAAATATGTTTTGAGATACCTAAGAGTGCATTCTCTGTACTGATTAGTCGGTATACCGACATTATTTCTAGCATACTAGCAACCAGCACCACTGCAGTAAACATAGATATCGGATGCAGCTCAAGTATCCTGTTTTTTATTTTATGCATACTTTGGGTCACACTTTCCATTCATCATTTTTCATAGTAAAACTATGAAAACTTTTATAGTTCTAGCCAGTTGAATTATGGTTCAAGCCAGCTCCTATCCTTAGAGCGATACAGCGATGATATGATTGAAATTTCCACGATGCCCTGTGTGCCAAACAAATATTAATTTTTCGTATTTCGCAGAAGGTTATTTTATATCTATAGGGAATAGATAATTAATATTTGTCGAAATAAAATCGGTATCAGTCCATCACTCTTGGTAGTTCTTCATCAATGGAGGGAGCGAGACATGTGGGTACACACTCGTAATATGCTGTCAACCAAAAGAGAATTAGTAAATCTGAATTCAGCAGATCGAATCTGCTTAACCCATGAAGGAGACTTGTGGCATGTCGCAGCATGCTTTCAAGAAAATGTAAGGATATTTCTGACGGAAGCGATGCCGGAGAATCAGGCGATAGAAATTGTAAACACGATAAAAAATCATCTAGCCAATGATGAAAATCTTGATCTAGGTGCAAGAGCGTAGCGTAAGGTGAATTGCCATCATGTACAATATCATCCTGCCAATCAATGCATTGGCAGGATGATATTGACTTCTATTCCATAGAGTGTATACCTACCAGGGTTTGTGATGTGATTTCTACACCGTTAAGAGTGGCAGTAATATTCACATTTATCGATCCGGCAATGTTTGGCCTTTTTTGAACAAGTACCACAATCGTATTCGATCCAGGAGTTAACGGCGCGCTGGCTGGCGCATTGTATAGCACTGTGCCCGGATCTACAGTTTGGCCAGCAGAGTTTGTCGCCGAATACGAGAGATAAACTTCAGATGGTACGGTAGGATTCGGCGGTGTATTGGGAGGAGTCGCATTATCAAAACTCACGGTACACTGAAGATATGTCGACTTGGCGACCACATCAAGACTTCGTGGAATAAATTGAGGGACGACCCCAGGCTGGGTTTTTAGAGACATCGATTAACCTCCATCGATAGTAAATTAGCAAATTATTTGAAATCGTTATGTATTTCATACTGCAACGGATGGTATTCTAAACGATTTTCTGAGTCACGTCAAGTAGATATTTCACTCGACGCATAAAACGCTTCGCTTTCTGGAGATATATCTCTTGATTCCAGTGCGTACGCAACCGCAGATCCAGGAGAGAGAGCCTTTCCTTCCTGCCACGTTTTAATGAATTGTTCATCAGTCATCATTTCTTTCACCTGTGTTACGTCTCGCTCATAATCAATTCGCTCAGAATCTGGCATTGGGATTTCGAATGCCTCTCGAACAGATTCCGCTGCGCCGAAAAGACAGGCAGCCCTTCTATTCTCATTTTGACCTGCAGCTATCATTCCAAGACAGATCAAAGTAGTAGCTAAGCCAGTACGATCACCAGATTCCCAAGCCTGAGAGAGAGCCTCTCGGTAGTGCATCCTCGCCGTTCTGAAGTCTTTTTGATAGTACGATACAATACCCAAATTGTGCAAAGTAACCGAAATACTCCAGTGATCTCCTTTTTCTCGGTATATTTTCAGGCTGCGTTCTAGGAGCTGTTGTGCTGATGCAAAATCTTCTTGTAGAATAGCAATTCCACCTAAATTACCAAGTAGTGCGGCGACTCGTGTTAACTCTCCTCTCTGCTCGTATAGAAAGAGACTTTGTTGATAGTTTTCTTTAGCAAAATGAAAATTACCTTCGTCACGTGCTAGGAGTCCCAGGCCATTCAGCGTTTCTGCTGTAGCCAGTATATCGTTTAAGTTACTTCTAATATTCAGGCATAGACCTAGATGCTCGCGGGCTTCCTCATAATCGTTTTGAATTCTTGCCAACTGGGCTGATCCATAAAAAGCTGTCGCTGTAGATGCGTTCCAATCGTTCTTATCGGTTTGATGCAGTAATCTTCTGAGCCAGGAACGCCCCTCTTCGTGCCTCCCACGAAGGTACCAAAATCTCCACAAAAACCCTGCTAATCGGATACCAAGTTCGATGTTGCCAGATGATATAGACCAGCTAAGTGCTGAGTATATATTGTCGATATCGCGTTCCAATAAATCGAACCAGAACGAGGAATCCGCGGTATAACAGTGCGGTTCTGCGTCCTCGGCTAATGCACAATACCAGTTATAATGCTGCCGGTTAAGATCATCGCCACTATCATATTCCTGCAGTCTCTGGAGTGCATAAGCACGAAGTGTTTCTAACAGGTGGTATCGTTCACCACCATCCATCTCCTGTACAACAACAATTGACTTATCTACAAGATTCATCAATAAATTTGGTACATCGCGAATGTCAAGATCGTCAATGCTATCTTGATTCGCACTGCATATCACTTCAAAAGCAGCGAGTGTCCATCCACCAGAAAAAACCGAGAGCTTCGCAAAAAGAGACTTCTCACGTGATGTGAGAAGATCGAAACTCCAATCAAGCGCAGCGCCAAGCGTTTGATGCCTTGGAAGCGCTGCTCTGCTGCCACCGGTAAGAAGTCGAAATCTATCGCTAAGTCTTTCCGCAATTTGATGCACTGAAAGGGCTCTTGTGCGTGCTGCTGCCAGTTCCAGCGCGAGTGGAATACCGTCTAACTGACGGCATATCTGCGCCACGACTCCGCTATTTTTGGCAGTAAGTGTGAATCCATTACCGGCAGCAGCAGAACGCTCGACAAAAAACTGGACTGATTCGAATTGACCGAGTTGATCTAAATTTTGAATGTCCTCGATATCGGGAATTGAAAATGAATCAAGACGATATACCCTCTCTGAAGGAATGCCGAGAATTTCACGGCTGGTCGCTAATATTTGAAGGTACGGGCACTGGCTCAAAAGGCTCTCAGTTAACTGTGCGCAGGAGTCGATAAGATGCTCGCAGTTATCCAGAATGATTAACAGTGACCTATGCCGCAGGTGTTCTATAAGCGTATCCATGATCGTAGACAGTGGGTTATCTTCTACGCCCAGCGTTTTTGCCAGACGGCTAACGATCGAAGAGGCATCTGGAATGGGGGCAAGTTCTACGAGCCAAATTCCATCGTCAAATGAATCGATAAGATCTGCCGCTGCAACCTGTGCAAGTCTGGTTTTGCCACTTCCAGCAGTACCGGTAACAGTCACAAGCCTGTTACGCTGGATTTGAGAGGAGGCGGATGCACTGGTAACAGCATTATTATCAGAATATTTACCAAAAAGCGCCGTAAGCTCAGATATTTCCCGAACTCTTCCGATGAATGTTGTAAGCTGTACGGGAAGGTTATGTGCAAATGATTCCAGAGATCGCAGTGGTGGAAAGTCGTAAGGGAGTGCGGGGTGGATCAGCTGAAATATACGATCTGATCGCTGCAGATCTTTGAGCCGATGCAGACCAAGATCCTTAAGGGAAGCCTTTTCAGGAAGCTGTAAACCCGTTTCATCGATGACAGCAGAAGAGATGAGTATTTGGCCAGCATTCGCCGCCGAAAGCATTCGAGCTGCTCGGCTTAGCACGACCCCATAGTAATCTCCTCCACGAAGATCGACCTGCCCTGTATGGATCGACATACGCACCCGCAGAGATATCTCTTCACCCCATACAGCGTGCTGAAGACTCTTCTGCGCTATTATAGCGGCCTCTATAGCATCCAAAGGCGAATGAAAGGCCGCCAGGAAAGCATCTCCAACCGTTTTGAAGACATGGCCACTCTTTTGAGTGATCGCATTTCTCACCAGATCGTCATGAACTTCCAGAGCGAAACGCATCTCTTTGGGGCGATTTTCCCACAAACGAGTCGATCCCACAATATCCGTTAAGAGAAAAGTTACAATGCCTGTGGGAAGTTCTGCCATAATCAATTCCGTTGCGGTGAACCGAGTGTTCGAATCTTTATGGAAACGAATTATTTATGAGTAGAGGCTTTGGCGAACGTTTAAAAGCCGTTGACGGAAAAGAGTAGACTGAATGGCTTCTGCCCACATGATAAGGGCATTTTCACCGTTGTCGGTATAGTAGTTCTTTCTGAGAGAAGCTTGATAAAATCCAAATTTGTGATAGAGCGACTGAGCCGAAACATTCCCTTCACGCACTTCGAGCGCAGCGCGTTTTGCGCCTTTGAGGATGGCCTCATCAAACATTGCCAGCATAAGCCGCAGGCCTATGTTTCTTCCTTGATGGCACGGATGTACAGCGACCGTAGTGAAATGGGCTACTTCCATAATGAGCCAATATCCGCCATAACCCACAACGTCGCTGTTGTTTCGTGCCACAAAATAATCTGCAGCCCGATTGGAGAGTTCAGTTTGGAACGCTCTGTCCAACCATGGAGTGGGGAAACATAGTCGATCCAAGCGATGCACTGCATCTAAATCTGAGCTGTGCATGGGCTCTACCGAGACATGTTCACTAAAAACAGCCACATTCCACTCCAATGAAAAAATATAATGGAAAGTACAAGCCCAACTACATGTTTTATGATAGCATTTAAGAGTGAGAGAGTCAACGATAATTCAATGTCCGAATTTTTGTTCGTCTGTTTTATATTGAGATGGTTTGGTATCGTATTTTTTGCTTGACAACATTCCTTCTATCTGATA
>JANXSG010000013.1 GCA_025352825.1 Chthonomonadaceae bacterium
AATTTCATCGGTAGCCCCGTAGGCCATTCCCGGTTTCAATCCAGCCCCTGCCATCCACATCGTAAATGCATGCTGATGATGATCACGCCCTGCCGCCCCGATGCCTTGAGTGAATGGCGTGCGCCCGAACTCAGTGCACCATAGAAGCAGCGTGTCTTCCAGCATTCCACGAGCCTTGAGGTCTTTTAATAGACCTGCGACGGGCTGGTCCATCATCGACGCCTGCAGTGTGTGGTTATCGTGCAGATTTTCGTGAGCGTCCCAATTTATTCTTGGATTTCCACCGAATGCACCACCATGTACTACCTGAACGAACCTTACTCCTCGCTCCAACAGACGCCGTGCAAGCAGGCAGTTACCTCCGAATCCGGAAGTTACAGGATTATCGAGGCCATAAAGGCGCTTCGTCACCTCGCTTTCCGAGGTGATGGAAACTGCTTCCGGAATACTGGTCTGCATCTGCGCGGCCAGTTCATAGGAGCGGATACGAGCTGCAAGCGCGCTGTCACCGGGCGTTTCTGCAAGATACAGCTTGTTCATATGGTCGAGCAGATGCAGGCCTGCCTGACGCTGATGTGCATCCACGGCTTGAGCCGGGAATAGATCAGGAACAGGATTATGAATATCTCCAAAGGCGACTCCCTGATGCGACGCCGGAAGGAAGCCTGATGTCCAGTTGATCGATCCTCCGGCAGGAAGCCCTCGCGGGTCCGGCAGAACAACGAACGCCGGCAAATTCTGATTCACTGTTCCCAGGCCATACGATAACCACGCACCCAGGCAAGGGAAACCATTCATCGTAAACCCTGTATTCATCGAGAAAGTTGCCGGTGTATGATTCGAGTTTTTGGAGGTCATCGAGCTTAGGAAGGTGATATCATCCACGCACTCCGCAAGATGAGGAAGCAGGTCGCTTACCCACATACCGCTCTGACCTCGCTGTTTGAACTTGAATGGACTTTGCATCAGATTACCAGGCTGACCGAAAAACGTGTCGATCTTGCCCTTGTTGGTAACGGCTTTTCCATTCATCCGAACCAGTTCCGGTTTATAGTCGAATGTATCGACATGGCTGACGCCGCCCATGCAGAATATCTGAATTACTCTTTTTGCTTTCGCAGGGAAATGGAGTGAAGTAAGCTGGCCGGCCGCAGTTTGAGCATTAGCATCTTCACCCAGCAGACATGCAAGCGCGATGGCCCCCAGTCCACCACCCACATTTCCCAGGAAATCGCGGCGAGTAAGCGGAGCCGCTTCAGAAACGTTATGGATGCTATTTTTCAATGTTCGATCCTCATTACTGCGGTCATTAACGAACGTATAGGAATTCGCTGGAGTTTAGGATAGCCCAGCAGAATGTCTCAAGTGAATTATCGTGGAGGAATTTCATGTCATCCCCAATCTCCTGCCGTGATGGAGATCGTCCATAAGCCAAGCGATATAGCAGTTCAATTTGAGCGTTTGGAGATTTACCGGCCTCATGCCTCAAGCGGTTGGACAACATCGTAGACTGGCGCAATACGAAAGAACTATTCATCAGCTCCAGCGCCTGGAGCGGTGTAGTCGTTATCGCACGATGCGGTGTTTTCGTAGAAGGATCGGGGCAGTCGAGGGTCTCCAGCAGCGGGTTCTTCGCGGACTGGACGCTCATGCGGTAGATACTTCTTCGACTGAATTCCGGGTTGGGTGTATCGATAAGCTTGTAGAAATGGGAGTTATCCACAAAAATAGTAAACGGCTGGAAACTCGGACCGCCGCGTTTCGGGTTGAGTGATCCGCTCACACTCAGCAGTTCATCACGCACCGCTTCCCCTTCCAAACGCCGTGGAGCGTATCTCCACAGAAGTCGATTATCCGCATCTTTTGCAGCGAATGCAGCCGTATACTGCGCGGATTGACGATAGGTGTTTGAGAGCATGATCATACGGTGCAGCGGTTTCAGACGTCCGCCATTATTCAGGAATGTATTTGCCAGCCAATCGAGAAGTTCCGGATGCGATGGCCGTTCCCCGTTAAAACCGAAGTCGCTGGGTGTCTCGACAATACCTTTCCCAAAGTGATGCAGCCATATTCGGTTGACCATCACCCGCCAGGGGAGAGGATTTCGCGGGCTTGATATCCACTCTGCTAGATACTTGCGCCGCAGATCTTCTGGCGCATCAGCAGATAGATTCCAATCTCCACTCTGAGTTTTGATTGCAGACAATCCACCAGGAGCAACGATATCAGTCGGAGACTGAGGATCACCTCTCAGGAGGACGTGCGTTGTTTCAGGGACTATCGGATTGGCGGCATAGGTCACTGCAGGAGCTTCAATCTTCTCCAGAGTTTGCTGCACTTTGTCCCTCTGATTTTCCAAAAGGAGTAAAGTCTTTCGTTCAGGAGAAGTCAATGCAGCGATCAGTTTCTCTTTTGAAACATTATCGATACCGGCATGGAAAGAGGCTCCGATTTCGGAAGAGGATAGATCGCGGTCGTATAATCGCGCCTCCTCGATTTCGGCGTTAAGAAATCCCTTATTCGCCCCAATATGACGCAAACCAATCAGAACGAACGATTTCTTCGCTTCATAATTTGCTGGCGTATCCTGCTGGCTGGAGGACTTATACGGAGTGCCATACAGCTTTCCATTACGATAGAGTGATATCATCCCATCTGGATTATATACCATCGCAAGATGAATAAGACTTTGAGGTGAAGAGGATTCTGCGGGACCGGATAAATCTTTAGTTCTCTGAAAATTTTCGCTGCCTGGCACCCACTTGCCGGACTCTCGTTCCGCGTAGACAATCGAGTCGAACTGCAGTCCGCTCTGCACAGAAAGAACTCCTCCACCCCTCTGCGCTCTATCCGGAAGTATCACCCATGCTTCTAAAGTTTTGGCTTTTAGCGAGACAGGCAGAGGATCCGACTGGAGATAA
>JANXSG010000125.1 GCA_025352825.1 Chthonomonadaceae bacterium
GCCTGAAAAATGATATCCGCTCCATTTGAGAACTGCTGTTCCGCCTGGCTTTTGCCCTTGCTTACATCGTCCCAGTCACCAGTATAGCTCGATAGTATCCTGATATCAGATTTGGCAGTTCGGGCCCCTGCTCTATATCCTGCTTCAAACTTCTTGATCAGCGATATCTGCTGCCCTCCCACAAATCCGATACACTTTGTCTTACTCATCGAAGCCGCCAGATATCCCGCAAGAAAAGTGGCTTGCTCTTCGCGGAATTGAATGGAGGCGCAGTTTGGTCTGTCAGGTGCATTTCCATCCACAATTGCGAACTTTACATTAGGAAACTGAGCGGATACATCTTTTACAGCATCCTCCATAAGATATCCCACAGCGAAAACGATATCGTAGTTCTGAGATGCGAATAAGGTTAGATTATTTTTATAGTCTGAAGCGTTCTGTGCACTCACGAACTTACCTTCAGCCTGCAACTGCTTTTCAGCCATCTGCAGACCCTCCCATGCCGAGGCATTGAAGGATTTATCGTCTACGCCCCCAATATCAAGAGCGAGAGCTGCCCTCACCGCAGGTTTACCTCCCGTAGAGGGAGCAGAATTAACGATATTATTGGAGGGCTTTGGAGCGCCGCAACCGACTAATGACGAAGCGGCGAAAATGTAAAGTGTACGCCAGATTGGGAATGATGATCGCTGCATTGTTTGGTTATCCTACTTCCGCATCTTATGTATGGCGTCACCTTTGACATCGAGTGCAGCCTCGCCCATCGCTTCGGAAAGTGTCGGGTGTGCATGAATGGTTGTCATGAGTTCCTCAACGGTTGCTTCCAGCTTAATGGCTATCACTGCTTCATGGATCATCTCGGTAGCGTACGGGCCGATAATATGTACTCCAAGTAGCTCCCCGTATTTCTTTTCAGCCACTACTTTTACAAATCCGTCCTGTTCACCTAGCGCCATTGCTCTTCCCAATGGACGGAATGGGAACCGGCCAGTCTGGACATCGTATCCCTGTGCACGAGCCTCTTCTTCACTTAACCCTACAGAGGCCACTTCAGGCACAGTGTAGATGGGAGCCGGCACGGCACGATAGTCCATCTTCACGGTATGTCCCATGGCATTCTCTGCGGCAACTATTCCCATGTGTGATGCGAGATGAGCAAGAAGTTGTTTGCCGGTGACATCACCGATTGCATAGATGCTTGGGATATTCGTACGAAGGTAGTCATCTACTTCGATTCCTCGTCGTGAAGTAGTCACACCAACTGACTCAAGGCCAAGTCCTTCGTAGTATGCTTTACGGCCGGCTCCTACTAAAACAACATCGCACTCAACCGTTTTACTCCCGCCTTTCTCGTCCTCGACCGTAACAGTGCATTTTCCAGCTTTGTGATCCACTTTGACTACTTTTGAAGAGAGATGGAACTTAATACCCTGGCGGGTTAATAATTTACGAAGTTCAGCGCCAATTTCGCGATCTCCCAGCGGCAGTACTTCCGGAGCAATCTCTACGAGATCAATTTCGGCTCCGAGATTCCGGAAAACGTATGCAAATTCAAGCCCAACAGCTCCTGCACCTACCACTACCATTTTCTTAGGGCACTCTTTTGCATAGACTGCCTCATCACTTGTCCATATACCGTTACTGCTGGTACCTCGGGCATCTTTGGTATTGCGCTCCAATCCTGGCACAGGCGGCATTACAGGAACTGATCCCGTGGCTATGATGATGTTTTTACTGCTGATACTCTCTTTCTTACCTTCCGAATCAGTCACTTCCACAGTGTTTGGCCCAGTAATTTTAGCGGGGCCCACGATAGAGCGTACATGATTGTTCTTCAGTAAAGCGCTGATTCCACCGCGAAGTGTAGTCACTACTTTCTGCTTACGATCCATCATTTTTGTGAAATCGAAACCGATCTCTCCATTAATGAGAACTCCCATCGCATCGGCAGTCTTCACATGATGTAATCGTTCTACACTTGCAATCAGGGCTTTCGTAGGTATACATCCCCAGTTCAGACAGGTTCCTCCCCACTCGGATGCTTCTTTTTCGATACAAACCGTACGTGCACCTAGCTGCGCCGCACGAATGGCGGAGACGTAGCCTCCAGGCCCAGAACCTATTACAACGACATCGGCATCAAATTCTCCCGTTGGGGACATGCTAAATTGCTCCTTTGGCTGTAGCGTTAAGAGACGCTCCACCACTTCGTTAAGTTGATTGTCTTCAATAATTTGGGAAGCTGCAGTTTCAGCATCAATACGTGTGGGGGATGCAACTACACTTCTATGTTGAACATTTTCACTGCCTGGAGTCGTCATATGATAGTTGAGGACTTTTACAGACACCTTTGGATATGATTTACGCGTTTTTTTTGTTTCGGTCAAGCGAGGATCTCCGGAAATTGCATCGCATGGATTCAGCAGGTAGTGTAAACACTAAAAAGTCATATAGTGAGGCTTCGAGTGGTATAATATACACAACACTCCAGACAAAAGTATAGCATATCGGCATGTTCACGTCAATT
Source organism: Chthonomonadaceae bacterium (assembly GCA_025352825.1). Classification (GTDB taxonomy): domain Bacteria; phylum Armatimonadota; class Chthonomonadetes; order Chthonomonadales; family Chthonomonadaceae; genus JANXSG01. The sequence continues at coordinate 2,528 of JANXSG010000125.1, forward strand.
CCTCTTTATCTCCCTCGTATCATTTGAATTTCTCTCATAAGAGTCCTAGAATATACTTTTGGAGTATTGAGTTAATGAGTTCTATAGTTTGTTTATCACAATGTTCCATTTCGGTTTGATTTGTACACAAATTATGGAATATAGAGTTAATCACCGTTTTTCTGATCAGATTATTGTGCTGTATCATTTAGTTACTATTAGTAAAATATGGACAGTGTCATAACGATTAAGTCACAGTTTTATCGAGAAGGATTACTCCAGTATGCATGAAGAGACAGCACCGCAAGGCGAAATTTCTCTCCGAGATTACATCGAACTACTTCGTCGGCGTAAAGGCATTATCTTTGCGACATTTATTATCGTAACTCTCGTGGGTACGATAGTGGCATTAAAGCTGCATCCCTGGTATCGAAGTGATGGCACGCTGATAATCGACCAGAAAAGTCCAATGATGGTCTCTCGAAAGACTGACCCACTGGAGTCTCTCGATGGTGGTTCCTCTCGCTTTATAAATACGCAGATGAAAGTTCTCATGATTCAGCCTCTTATTGATCAAGCAGTCCTAAATGGCTCCGAGATAGATGAAGACAAAGAGACACCTGCGAGTAAAAAAGAGATAGATAAGAAAAGAGGGATGGATGATGCTACAGGAATAGATGATAATTCAGGGATAAATGATACTGCAGCGATCGATAAAATGAAAAACGATGAGCGTTTCAAGGACAACCTCATTATCCAAAATCGCAAGCCAATTTCACCAAAAGATATTAAAATTATTCCTCCTGATGTGGATGATAAAGTTGATATAATTCCAGTAAGTGTTGAAGCTCTTTCAGCATATGAAGCCCAGGCAGTCGCAGAGAATTTAATGAGGCTTTATATCGATCACGATAAAGTAGAGAATCAGAATCAACTGCAGGCAGCCATCAACTATGCTGAAAAAGAGTCGGACAAAGCCCTCGATGAGTGGAAAACACAAGCTACTAAGGTTAAGAATTTCAAAAAAAATAAAAAAATCTTCGACTATAACTCTCAGCTAGATGCTATGAACCAGCAGCTCGCCAGTCTGGAACAGAACGAACAGCAGACACAGACGGAGATAGATGGTAAGAAAGCAATCATCGCGGCATCCGAAGCAAATCTCACTCGAATGCCAAAGGTGATCACGAAAAAAGAGATGTCCACGAATATAGGTATCGCCAAGCTGCAAGCAGAAGTGAGTGATCTTCAGGCGCAGCTTCAAGCTAAACTCGAGTTCCTGAAACCGTCGCATCCGACCATCAAATCGATCAATGCGCAGATAGATAGCCTTCAATATCAGATAAAAGAATCGCCCGCCAGCGTGCCTACGATTACAACTGTTACTAATCCTGATCTAGACGACACCAGATCTCAAATTTTTATCCTGAGAGCCCAGGTCAAACAGAAGGATGCGCAAAAAAAATCCATACAAGTGCAGGAAGTCAATCAACTGGCAGCCATCACCAAACTCGGTGAAAATCAGTTTGGCAGTGAAAATTTATTCCAGAAAACCGACCTCTTGCAGGAAAGATACCGTTTTCTTCAGGGAAAGCTTGCAGATCTGAAACTGGAACAAAACTCGCGAACTTCACCTATTTCAATACTGACACATGCAACTTATAATCCGATGCCTGTGCGCCCGAAGAAAATGCAGATTGTGCTCTTTTCTTCGCTGGCCGGCCTGCTGATTGGCGTCTGTCTGGCGATGCTGAAAGAGTTCGTGGACGACCGTGTCAACTCTGTCGATGATGCCCGCAAGCTTCTACCGGGACTTTCCGTACTGGGCGTCATTCCGCGAATAGATAGTGAAAATATGCGGCTGCTCACTTCACGGGTAGGCAGTGACGATAAAATCAGTACCGATAAGCGTGTCTCCGTGCTGGAAAGCTACAGAAAACTGCGTTCCAACGTCAAATTTGCTGCGATTGGTGAGCCGCTCCAGACCATCATGGTTACCAGCACGAAACCTGGAGAAGGCAAGTCTACCACCGCTGTGAATCTAGCTGTAGCCATGGCTATGGATAATAAAAAAGTAATCCTGGTAGATATCGATCTCCGCCTTCCCTCTATCCATGACAAATTTGGCATTCGAAATACCACTGGATTAACCAAGCTCTTGGATGGCACAGTTGAAATTTCTAATATCGATTCGGTGCTTCGTGATGTAGAGATAGAACATCCTTACGCATCTCAGGAGAGTATCCATCTCAAGGTACTGACGGCCGGTCCAGAACCTCCGAACCCAACAGAAATGCTTAGTTCCCGTAGAATGGAAGAGATCCAGGATGCGCTGAAGGATCGCGCGGATATGGTGATTTTTGATAGTCCGCCTACCCTGAGCGTTGCCGACGCACAGGTGATGGCCACTACCGTTGATGGAGTTCTTTATGTCATTCATATCGGAAGCCATTCTAAAAACTCTTCTGGTGGATGGGTCAAACAGATGTCGAAATTTGGAAAAGCTGTGACGGATAGTGTTTCGACTTTACTTACACCTAAAAGCAAAAGAAAGAACAAAATTCGGAACGAAGCGCTTAGTAAGCAACAGCTTAAACATGGACACGAACTGCTGATGCAGGCTCAGGCCAGAGTTTTAGGCGTAGTTCTGAATAAGTATGAAGCTGATAGCCGTAACGATTACTATGGTTATTACGGATACTATGGTGGCGGGACTTATGGAAACTATGGCGGATATAAAGCCCACAGGGGAGATCTCTCCGGGGTAGGCAACGGAAAAGGCCATGTGAACGCTTCTGCAAATCCATGGAACGAAATTGATGAGGGCGACTCGAAACCTGCACGTTCGGCAATTGCTTCCGCTGAGAAGACGGCATCCAAGGCGGATTCCACATCAAGTAATGGGCACAAACCCGATTCTTCCGAATCTGGCAAGGAGTAGATTTTATGAACTCATCTGGATTCTGCATCTTCTCTTCTCGAAGAAATGTATCAAGCTGCTGCCGAAATTGTATAAAATTTATATCACCCTTAATTGGAGTACTACTGGTGATATGCTTTGTTGGCAATAACTGCAGCGCTTATCCGCAGGAGGTTAAAGACCTAACCACCGCAGTGGGAAACGATTACACCATTGGAGTGGATGACGTCATTACAGTTAAGTCGGTTGGGCAGAGTGAAATTGACGATTCCGTAACGGTTCTTTCCGATGGCACGATACATATCACAGGTATAACGGATGATATCAAAGCTGAAGGACTGACGCTTGCACAGCTTAAAGTTCTGATTCACAAAGGTCTAGATAGACTTTACAACAACCTAGAGCTCTCCGTAGCCATCAAGGAGAGCCATTCCCGTATGGTTACAGTGATAGGCACCAAGCTAAGTGGCCAGTTCCCTCTAAGAAAAGGGATGCGGGTATCCATCCTGATTGCTCTGGGGGGCGGCCTCGCAGCGAAAACTCAATTAGTCTCTGGAAATCTGTTGCGGGACTTCAAGAATATCAAACTTGATATCATGAAAATAGCGGGGCAAACTCCAGATAGTGATGCCGATCTTCTGCTTAAGACAGGAGACACATTGGTGCTCAATTCCGCTGAGGAAGCCCCTTTACCCGTCTACAGCGTGCTTGGTGCGGTATTTAAACCAGGTAATTTCCCACTCCCTATCGATGGAAGCTCTGTATCGATAGCCCATGCGATTGCAGATTCGGGAGGAACACTTGAACGCGCTTCTCTCACCGGAGTCACAATTCAGCGTGGAAATTCAAAAATTCTGCTAAATCTCTACCCACTTTTAATAGAAGGCAAGCCAGACACCGATAGTAAGTTTGAGCTAAAGAATGGTGATGTTGTCTTTATCCCGGAAATTACCTCAAAATATCTTGTGCTTGGTCAGGTGCTGAAACCGGGAATATTTCTCATTCCTGAATCCAAGCAGATATCCATTTTTGAAGCGCTCGCCACAGCTGGTGGTTCGTCGAGTGACGCCGAGCTTCATAAAGCATCTCTCACAAGAGTCGTTGGCGGTAAACAGGTAAACATTGCGATCGACTACACCAGCAAGCTAACGAAGGTTTCTGACTCAAGCACACTTATGATGCAGAATGGAGACATGCTCTACATCCCCATTCGAAGAAGAAAATCTACTATCGCGGAGTCGTTGAGTCCCCTCTTTCTGCTAGGAACTTTAGGCCTTCGTCCTTTCTAACTTTTGTTAGCAGAAAAAAATAAACCCTTTGTCATGCTCGTTCAGACAGGGGGTATGTTTTTTTATAGGTCAATTTCATTTTGTGATATTGGAATTATAGACGGGAAGCGGGATTCGATGTGAGCGTCTGTTGGGGCGCATATTTGGAAGAGAGGGCCGCAGCAGCATTCGGTAGAGTAAACCTATGAGCCCGTCTTTGTAAGCTACTTTAATTCTAGGCAGTAAAAATGGATCCTGATGTGAAGTCACCATACCCGTTCTGACAGTACACGCCCCAGAAAAACCAGCATCGCGGACAAACTCCGGAGTAGAAGCATTAAAAAGCCCCGCCGGATAGCAAAAAGAACGAATTTTTCGATTAAGCTGCTCTTCAATTTCGAGCTTTCCCAGCAGAATTTCCGCACGGGCGGATGCATCATCCAATTTATCCAGATGCGGATGTGATACGGTATGCCCGCCAATCTCCCAGCCCATGCATTCTAGATTTTTTAGATCACTCCAATTCATCAGAGGAACCTGGGGTTTATTGGCAGCTCGATCCCAAATATTCACCCCACCGACTTCACCTGAAACGACAAAAACGGTTGCCTGGAATCCAAACTCTTGTAGTATTGGGGAAGCAACTTTGCCCACACAATCATACCCATCGTCAAAAGTGATCACAAACGATCTGGGCGGGAGGGTTTTCCCGGCCCGGATATATTCGACAACATTGGCAAGCGTGAGCGATGAGAATCCAAGTCTGTAAAAAGCAGACATCTGCCTGCGAAAATTCGCAGGGCTTATATTGAGAAATCTGTCGGTACTGCTCGTTACAGGAGCGCCTACTTTATGATAAGCAAGTACCGGAATTGCGTTATTTATCACTGAACCAAACTTTCTTTCACAACCAATTACATATTGTATCCAATTGATTTACGCAATCGAATATACAACATTTCCATATTTTCCGCAGTGGCCGCTGCGGAAAAAATATTCTCCGCCTTGAGCTTACCTGCTGTCCCCATTCTCGAACATAGTTCTTTATTCGAGAGTAAGGATATCAGAGCTTCTGAAAGCTCTTCGGGATTTCGTTTGATCAAAAGGCCAGTTCTCTCATGTTCAACAAGTTCAGGATTCCCTCCCACCCTGGAAGCAACTACTGGCTTGCCCATAGCCATCGCCTCTATGATCGCCATACTGCATGCTTCGAATTGCGATGGAAGAGTCACTATATTCATCTCTGAAATCAGCCTTTTAACATCGTTTCTGACCCCTGTATATCTGATGTGATCAGAAACACCCACCTTCTTAGCCATGGAAACTAGCGTATCGTAATCCGAAGGTTCGTATTTGCCTACAAACATAAAATAGGTATCAGGGCGATGTTCAATAATAGTTCTCGCAGCTTCAATCAGTATAGGATGCCCCTTGAAATTATTGACATTACCTACAAGCCCCACGATCTCCGAATTATCCGGAAGGCAAAACTCTTCTCGGACATTTTCGCTCATAATTTTACTGTTAACATTTAGAAAATCAGTACCATTGTAAACCGTGTGGGCAAATTTTTCCGGCACGCCATGCGAAATTATTGCCTTTCGGATACAGTCCGAAACTCCCACAAACCAATGCCTTTTGTTAGGAAGTATTTTATATGCTAAATCTCTATGCATCACATGGACGCTTGAAACCACCGGCGTTCGAGATAATATACCCGCACAGTGGCTGATATAGGTGGCCCTGCTTAAATGCGCATGGATGATATCTGCATTGAACTCGCGCGCCAAACGGCTGATCTGTAAAATCGCCGACGGCCCCTTGGTTCCGTGCATTGGTATCTCTTTGAGAGGAATATCTGCAGCACGTATAATCCCGGGAAGCCAGCCTCCAGGAGGACAGACCAACAGAATATTATGCCCTCGTTTTTCAAGCCAGTCAGCCAGAACAACTACGCTCGTAGTTCCGGAAGGTCGAGTGGTAGAGATAACATGAATAATGTTCATGAACTGCCCGCAATGTTGATTAAACTTGCACAGAAATAAAAATTCAAGTTAGCATTTTCTAAACTCAAGTGTTGACCTTTATTTCCATGCGCAGCTAATTTTAGATATGGCTTCAACAACCGAGTCGGCATCGCTTTTTGTTCCTAAAAGCAGTACGTGAGATATCCAGATTGTATCCTGGCAAACGGCTTCACAGACAGGAAGAGAAAGTTTGCTATACTCTACTTTTCTTCCTGCCTGGCACCAGGAACCACTGCCTTGTTCTAAACGATTAAAGACAGCTTCTTTATAAAGCGGAACGTACCCACTGGAAGAAGGTATGCCTTCAGCGACTAGAGCTTTCACAAATTCCGGGTAGGTATGCCCGCTAAACCCTTGCTGATTGTAACGTAAAGTGAAAATGTGATTTGCATGAGTCGTGATGCGTGGGTCCTCTTTTGGCAGCTCTAGACCTGGAAAATCTTTGAGCTGAGATCGAATATAACGCGCATTGACATCACGCTGTTCTGTCTGATCAGGCAGGCGCCTTAATTGTGAACGAGCTATAGCTGATTGAAATTCTGTCATCCGATAGTTGCTGCCCAGTACACGATGCTCGTACCAGCGCCCGCTACGAACTCGCCCGACGTGTGTAACCGACCAGGCAGCATCGGCGTACTCTTCGTTATTACTCACGATGAGACCGCCTTCACCAGCATTCAAGTTTTTGCTTGCCTGGAGACTGAACGTACCAAGATCACCGATGGAACCGACTTTTATCCCATTCCAAGCAGCACCTACAGACTGTGCCGCATCTTCAACTACGAACAGATTGTGTTTGCGTGCCACTTCCATAATTCTGTCCATCTCAGCAGGGCGCCCCGCGATATGTACAGGAATGATAGCTTTTGTTCGAGGTGTGATGGCTGCTTCGATGAGCTCAGGATCAATATTCAGGGTATCGCCCTGAATGTCTATAAATACTGGGGTCGCGCTGACCGCCAAAACGGCACTCGCAGTGGCTATAAAGGTGTATGGCGGTACGATCACCTCATCACCGCAGCCTACCCCAAGCGCACGAAGCGCAATTTCGATAGCTGCTGATCCATTGGTGCAAGCTACTGCGAATTTTGCATTTTGGAACTCTGCAAACTCCTTCTCGAAATCCTTGCCCTGATGACCTTCCACATACCACCATTTACCGCTATGAAGCACTTCTAGGAGAGCCTTTTCCTCATTTTCGTCATAAATAGGCCATTTCAACCATGGCTGCTTTTCTACATCCCTTACAGGAATACCACCGTCAACTGCGAGCTGCTTTGCACTGCTCATAGCTTTGAAATCTCCTCAGAAGTAAACTGGTACTACCCTATTTCAGCCATTGTGACTGCTCGTAAAGTTGTTCATTTGACGGATGATCCACTGGTTCACCGGCAGTATTCAGTCCGATGAAAGCCAGAGATTCTGCGAATGGCATTGGGGAAGTGGATCGCGCGAGTTGATTATACAGCGGCGTCAGATAGGTCTGTGTAAGCTGATTCGCGGCCTTCAAAATATCATCTTCATCATACCCCAAGGCGGGCGGTTTACACTGCAGATACAGTTTTCGCATCAAGTCATCGAGGGAGCTATGATCATGCGTAATGTGCCGAATCTGCAGATCAAGACAGAGGCCGATCATCTCGCCTTTTTGATAGTACGATAAGCCACCGAATCCTTCACTGTTACCACTTTCCCATACTTTCCAGCTTGCTTCATCCGCTGTGATAGTGCGGGATGCGGGATTCTGTTCTAAACTTGATATAGCACGTGCGAAATGCCTGAGTAAATCCTGCTTGGAAATTAACCCTGCCCTAAACGCACACATCCAGGCGTAGTATTCCGTAACGCCTTCAGCAAACCAGAGATTACGCGTGCGTGGTGGATTTATATAATCAAAAGGGCCAAGGACTTTTGGACGAATTCGTTTCACGTTCCACTGGTGAAAAAACTCATGTGCCACAAATGTTGCAAAAGATTTTAACCTCATATTGACTGGCAGGGCAATCCGCGTACTGTTCAAATGTTCCAACCCACCGCCAGTACCATTCATGTCGAAAAAGAATATATACTTTAGAGATGAAGGGCCTCCCATCATTTGATTTTCCGTATGGACTATCTTCTTCAAGGCATCTTGATATCTTACATCGCTATATATTGGGGTTTCACCACCAAAGAAAACAGCCCTATATTTTGCTCCATCCGAATTAAAATCCCAAGTCTTTAAAGAGTTCTTCCGGATTGCCAGGATCGGTGAATCGGCGAAAGTATCGTAGTCTAGTGCAGTATATTCTCCCAATCCAGAATATATCTCTCGGTTCCTGTGTGAAGCAAAAGGTGACTCGATCTGCCAACTAGATTCATGTAATACAGTAAGTGTGATGTGTCGATTCTTGTGGCCTACAACATACATAAACGTAGAAGGTCCATTAAAAAATGCTTCGTTCTTTGATATCTTTACATTTTCGCTAAATATTCCAGGTGGTGTAGTTTTCAAACGATAGCTTATGTTAAGTATAGTAGCGCCATTTGGTTCAATATTCCAGGTATTAGCATCCGGATGATCCCATCGGACATCATATGCGCGCAGCGTACGGGTATCTGATCCTATTACGAACAGATTATTTACATACTGCCCATGATTCTGTATATGGTAGTCTCCTGGAGACCACGCTGGCATCTGAACCTGAATTATTTTCTCACCTGGTTCTACCTGTATTTGCATATCAATAAAGACACTATCCGTATGTTTATCATTCTCAAGATTGAGTATGTAAGCTATATCTGTTGTCGGGTCTGCTGCAGCGGTTATCTCAAACTTCGTAAGAAATAGTGACATAAGAATCATACTGAGACAAATTGTCACACAGAATGATATCCGAAGCTGTTTTCTGTCGTTTTGGCAGCCCTCACCCCCCGGCCCCCTCTCCCAAAAACAGGAGAGGGGGTGACTTAAGCATGGATTTACCGATATTACGCTAGGATATGCAATTGTATTTAGCTCATCTCCATTGCAGTGGGAGGCAGAAGAATTAATATACGAATCTCCCCCTCTCCTGTTTTTGGGAGAGGGGGTCGAGGGGTGAGACCAGAACGAACCTCTCCTGTTTTTCAACTGTCCTCCAGGTTCGTTTCCAAAATCCGCAGTGTGGTAGGTTCTGCAGGATCTGGCTTACCGTGAGATCGCGGAGAGGCGTAGACGATATACTTTCGATCGGGCGACCAATCACAATCCGAAGTGGGGATGGACATAAGCAGCTTGGCATGTCCGGACATTAGATTGATTGTTACCAGATCATATCTATTACCATGTGGCCGAAGAGCTCCTAAATAATCTTTGTCAATCCAGACTGGTGCGATGTACCCGCGTCCATCGGCTGGGCTGACGCGTCTGGAATTTGTTCCATTTTGTTCCATAGTCCAGATTTCGTATTTGTTGAATTTAATCGGATCGGGAGTGAGTGTGAATGCCAGCCGCTGCCCGCTTTTTTCCCAAGTAAAATGTCCGGCCCGTACGCTCCGGGATTTATCATTTAAATGATTTTTTGGTGACCACCTCCACAACTCAGAATGCATACTAAAGGATTTTCCTGGCGATAATAACCGTATAGTCTCAGTTGCGGGAGCAGCCATAGGGTGGAATATCGACTGTCGGAAACACAAACTTGGCGTCCCATCAGACTTTGATAGTTGTGGACTCCATGTCGGCCAGTCACTATCCTCGTAATTATCAAACCTGGGCAAAATATCACGCACCTTTTGCAAAGCAGAGGTACGGGTAAAAATCACTCTCTGCCCATTTACACCCTCTCCTTCAAAAGCAAGATATCTACCGTCCGGCGACCAGCTAGGGTAGTGATAGTAGTAAAACAGGCTCTTATAATGTTCAGCATGAATAGCCAACGGCTTCACATGGCCGTTTATCATATCAAAGGTCCAGAGTCCTGTGCCAGGCAAGCGTTCACCATCATCAAAAGTAAACCATTCGATACGTTCGAATGCGATTTGTCTATCATTCGGCGACCAGGAAAGAGTGTCCGGGCTGTTGTAACGGGCGCGATCTGGGCTGTAGGGTCTGTCAGGGCAAAGCAGTTCAGCCGCCATCAATGGGACAGGCCTGTTAAGTTGTGCATCCGAAAGATGAAGCTGTATTTTTCGATCCGGAGTTTCTCTTAAAAATGCAATTCGTTTTCCGTCGTGTGAATATCGAGGGTTTATATCCACATAATTTCCAGTATTTACGATACGGTCATAAGGAATGTCTTGAGAACCTGCCGGAGTCCTTTTCGCACATCCGGAAGTAAGTATAAGCCCAATCGCCAATAAAAACTTACGATTCACCACTATCACGATTTTGGCCCAGCAGCAGGAATTCCACTTTTAAGATCGATGGTCAAAGTTGTGGAATCTTTTGGCGATATGAGAATAATTACGCCATTTTGATCAGAAACATAACTGCCGGACAAAGCCCCAGAAACAAGATAACTGGTTTTTGGTTTACCCATCACACACAAAACTGCGCCACCGCCTTCAGGCCGAAGATTTCTCATGACTATGTGGCAGGTATCTTGTGCAGCGTCGAATCGATGTTCCAGGATAACTGTATCCCAGCCACTAGATACCTGTCCGGGATTGTGATAGGCGTTATAAAGAGCGATTAAAGCACAGTTCTCGCCAGTATAGTCGTTCGCTGTATGCACTTCAGTATTGTTATGACCGATGAACTCCGGAACTCCGCCGCTTAACTCACATGACTGATGAAATGCTTTTATCAGGTTCTCCGAAAGCTGGCGTGCATACTCGGTGTCACCGATATCCAGCAGCGATTTCCAAATCAGCCAGTTGTAATCTAATTCGATAGGAAGCTCCTTAACCGATTTCAAAGTGTTATCGTTCGAAGATAGATCAATAGTACGAATGCCCTCGACAGAACCAAATCGAGACTCTGATTTTATTATATACAAAAGAGAGTTTTTATGGCTGCTCAAGAGGTAACCACTCACCATGAGTGGAACCAATCCAGCGACAGTACCGGGAAGAGTACTCTTAATGCCTGACTGGATATATTCATCTTTTCTCTCACTCCATAATTTTGATTCCAACTCTTTTATAATTGAATCACGCTGTTGAGTGAATGTTAGTTTTTCTTCGGCAGGACGATTTAGTTGGGACGCCATGGCGGCAAGGATGTCTGCTGACCTGGCGATACAAGCTGTCAGAGCGGGGTCTGCGATTGTTGGCTGACCAACCAGTTTCGTTTCCACTCTATCTCGATGTGAGGTATAAGTCGGTTCGCCTTGAAGCCAGCCATAGAGATTTGGCATTCCAGTAACAGCAGCTGCACGGATCAGTTCACGATGCCTTTTCACCGCGAAAGGATAAAAATTAGTAAGCAGGGCCTGATCGTTCGTCTGCTGCCATAACTCCCAAAGCGCAAAGAGATTCGTTGGAAGCTCTGTTCGTGGATACGGATTGATACCGCTGGAATCGCCCTGAGTAAGGAACCAGGCGTTCAACTGGGCGGCAGACCAATCCGGCCTGTAGGAAGACCAAGCCAGCGCTGTCATCCCTCCCCCTTCAGGCTGGTACATTCCACCTGTTCGAGATCGAGTAGATAATCTGGTCGGGACTGCCACCCTGCGATTTAATGCATAGGGAATATTTACCAGTGTTTGCGCCATAAGCTGATCGATAGCGCTATCTCCCGAATGAAATCTTGCGGCAGTATGGAGTGATGCAGCTTTTGTGAATAGCCCTTCACGCAGCGATTTTCCAAAAGGGCTGAGATCCTCCGCATTTCCAAGAAGTATCTGCGCATTCTCCGAGGCAGACTCACCGTCTTTACCAAGCCCTACAGACATATATATAGTTGCGGACTGACCAGGATCGAGCAGTATATCATCGACTCGCAGAAGACCCCATGATCCGCGCTGAGCATCATCAGTTTCAGGTACACTTGCCTTTACGCCGCCCGCTTGCCGAGAATGCGATTCTTGTGACGTCGCAGGGATGGCTTTCCCGAAAGTATCAAGCGGTTCACCCTCTCCGAGAGAGGTGAAGTATCTGTCATCGACATGATAGTAATGCGCGGCATACGGGGCTGCGTTGGCAAGGAGGGAGAAAACGGCAGGGCATCGATTATGTTTGATAGAGACGGTGCTGGCGTCTTTCGGCAGACTGACGTGCAGCTCCTTCAATTCAAAGGCGGGATTAAATCCGTTCATTCCACTCAAAACATCGGTGTAGTAATTTTGCGGCTTATCGGATCGGTTAGTGATAGTAACTCTTATAAGCAGGCCATCCGATGAGGGCTCGACATTTGCGGGAAGATACTCGACAGTGGCTTCCCCTTTTCCCCAAACGCTCGGAGGCAGAATTTTACTATTTGCATCGGTCCCGGGAGGATCGTCATTTGTCACCGGAGTTTCGGAAAAATCTATCTTATACTTCCACAACGCGCCGGATGCATCGGCTTCCTGAATAACCGCACGTGGAGAGTAAGATGTCGGTGTATCCAGCTCCATGAGCAGCAGTGGAGAGAGGCCGCTGGATCTTCGGTGAATTGCGACTCTGCTGCTCTTTGTTCGCGACTTCGACGAACTATCTGCAGAGTATACGTTGCTTACTAAGTTACGCGACTGCCCCACAATGATAGGAAACGTAAACAGCTGACCTTGGACACGACTGGCGAGAAAACAAGGTCCACAGTGCGCACGGGAATACTGTCCCCACGGCCCAACTGGAAGTTCAGTAAGTGAGGAGGCGATATGCAGCGGTACCGGGGGAGCAAGTTGATTCTTTTCTTGAGCGCAAATACTTACTGCTCCAAAAATCAGTACCACTGAATGCAGTACTGCCCCCGTACCGACCCATTTCTTCCCCATATGCTCTCCGATCACAGTCTTCTGCCCTAATTTAACATCTTAATTCAGGATGCGTTTTACCACATCGATTACGTTCCCGGCATCGCCGGTAGCCTGCGCGCATTCCAGCTTATCCTTGACAGCATAGATTTTCAGCGCCTTTTTCATGGCGTTCGCAAACAGCTCTTTGCTTAACGACATGGCTTTCACAGGTTCCATGCGATATGTGAACTGATCTTCGCCAAACCAGCCCTGATAATCGGTATCGATAGCAGCATAGCAAAACTCTGCGAGACGCCAGATATCGTCTGTTCCGGTAACACGGTCTTCATCGTTAGAGTTATATTTAGCGGAGTTGATATGGAAATTTGCGATAGGAACCCCCATCCGTTTCAGGAGATACAAGCTGTCGGCTGGCTGATTTCCCACCATCTGTTCATGGCCGTAGTCGATAACGACCCCCATGACGGTTGAGCCCACGGTTTCATTCACTGTTTTAGCAACAAGCGCTGCCTTGGCAGTGGTGTTGAGAATCATGTTACCTTCCCGCGGCTCTTTCTGTTTCGCTTCCGTGCCGAACTTCAACCCGAGGCTGTGAGCTTTGCGAGCGATCTCCACACATCCATCGATGAACCAGTCAAGCTGCTTTCCATAGTTCACCTCGAAATGATAGTCCCACCCATCTGAACCGGGCCAGAGCTGCACGCTGGGGCAGTCTAGCAGCTTTCCAAGCTCAACTGTTTGCAGACAGTATTCGAGAGCCTGCTTGCGTCGTCCGGGGTCAGGATTTGTGATACCGCCCATCTTGTAGTAAGCGCGAGTCCAGATATTCGTGTTCATATTCGTCGGGGTGAGATTATTGCTGCTCAGGGCATCTTTGACTTCGCGTATTTTGGCATCGGATATTTGAAGGTTTTTGTCCAGAAACATTTCGTTGTTGAGCTCGACTCCACGAATTCCCGCCTGAGCAACCCTATTTATCTGCCCTACAGCTGATTCGTCCAGAGGCTCTTCCTGATACGATGAACAGAATCGATCGGCAAAACCACCTGCACACCAATGCCCAGCGGAAAAGTTGATCCCGTACGTTTTGAAGAAATCATCAACGATGTCGCCTTCCAGGTAATCTGAGTATTCCAGGAACAAAAGAGGCAGGTTATCGACGTTGACTTTCATGGATAGGCTCCTAATAGTGTATTAATCTGAGATGTGGTTGATCTTGAATCTGATATATTAATAATTCGACACTACACACATAATATCCTAAAGTTATCAGACACCTTGCAAATTCAGGGGATCACCAGATGAAATTGAAATATTGATTCCCTCTTTATCCTGCATCTCTTGTTCTAGATCTGCCAGAGCATCATAGTAAGGGAAGAGCGGATTCGGTTCCCTGGAGGGTCTTATGGGAATGCGCCAAATCTCATGCTGCAGCTTGATCCTTGTTTCATCAAGCCATAGGGTTATATCTCCGACGGTAGTTTTAGCCACATATCCACGAACTTTATCTGCCACTTCAGAAGGGGTTAATTCCGCTGTCTCCATCTTAAATCTCCAATCTATCAAATAGTGTGGATTCCATCAATACTGCAGAGAGGGCTCACGCGGCATTCACCGTAATGCTGTCTCGATAGTCAGCATCTTCGCGCAGATATCGAAGCTCACGTAAAATTTTTAACACTGTTCGTCTCGAATCAAGTTTAATTTCCCCATTATTTGCTATCAAGTTTGGGAGTTGTTCATGGGTAGGATTATTCCAGCCATCGGGGAAATCTGCGGAGTCTCCATGCTCAATACAGACAGCTGTTGCTGCTTGATATGCCGAATAGTAGGCTCTGCTTACACAAGATCGGTGATCATCGCTATTGCGAAGAAGGCGCTTCGCAGTAGCCAATGTAGCTAATGCGGTTTGTTTCCAAGATGTTGCAATGTCATTAGCCATATAATATTATACCATCACGCTGTAAATCCATCCGTCTCGGCGGTACAATAGTAGCAGTCAATCGCCTGCTAAAGATCGAGGGGCTGCAGGGAGACCAAAATTTATCGGGTTAAGGAGAACACTAATGCCTGTTCGTTATATACTAGCCGCTTCGGTTTTGATCGGATCTATGTTGAGTATGCCAAAACAGAGTTCAGCGGAGAACAAAATACCGGAAGAGTACAAATCGGGTGGATATTTCATCGGCTGCCAGGCGTGGACGTGGAACAATTTCACCATTATGGAG
Organism: Chthonomonadaceae bacterium; assembly: GCA_025352825.1. Lineage (GTDB taxonomy): Bacteria > Armatimonadota > Chthonomonadetes > Chthonomonadales > Chthonomonadaceae > JANXSG01. The sequence continues at coordinate 17,813 of JANXSG010000125.1, forward strand.
GCTATTGAAAAGACCGCTCTTGCTGGCGGTAAAGTAATTGAGTTCTTTCCGGGGCAGAAACTAAGTGCGGAGGAGCCGAACATCGCCTGGAATGAGAACGCTTCACCGGAAACGATTCAGAAGGTAAAGGACAAGCTGGCGCAGTTTCATATAAAGGCGGTGAACTACGGAGTTACAGGCATTTCGAAAAACCCGGCTGAAGCGCGAAAATTATTCGAGTTTGCGAAGGCGATGGGTCTGCGCGCGATCACCACGGAGTCTGTTGATGCTCTGGATGTGTTCGAGCCGCTGGTAAAAGAGTTCGACATTATGGTAGGTTTTCATGATCATCCAAAACAGCCTAACAATCCGAGCTACCGTATGTGGGACCCCAACTACTTGCTAAGCGTGCTCAAAAATCGTGATGTGCGAATCGGTTCCTGCGCGGATATCGGCCACTGGGTGCGATCCGGCCTGAAACCTGTCGACTGTCTGCGCATTTTGAAAGGACACATTATCAGCAGCCACCTGAAAGATCTAAATGAGATGAGCCCGGATGGCCACGACGTTCCCTTCGGCTTCGGCGTGAGCGATATCCCCGCCGTTCTGGACGAATTGAAGCGCCAGAACTTCGATGGCAATCTCTCCGTAGAGTTCGAGTACGAGATGGATCACTCGATGCCCAGTGTAGCTCAATGTATCGGTTACGTCCGCGGATACGGTGAGGCGAAGTTCGGTAAAAAGTAATATTGTGCCCCATATACACGTATAAATTCCATCATTATGATTCAGACTGGATCCGTCTCAGTCTGATTGGGGAGTGCTATGCCGGATCATATTGCCCAACTATTTGCTGAAGCAAAATCTGAACTGAATATGAATCGACTTACTGTTGATAAACTAGACGAATTGGAAAAGCTGGCGCTTTGCACTTCGAAAAATGTTCGTCAGCGGTTGCTTTATCTACATGCTTCCAGCCCGAGTGTTCGTTCTCCTGTAATAGCGGCGGCTATCCACGAGCCGGTTGCTGGCTCTGTAACTCAAATTGATCCTCTCGCGCCTTCAATCCCCTATGACAGTGTATTATCGGCTATCATGGATGGTTGGCGCGTAATACACTTCCCAAATCAGATGTCGCCGTTTGATGACCGCGAGATAGATATAGTGGGATACGAGTTCATACTGGAGAAGATGGAGGCGTACGGTAATGAATAGAGACTGCCTGTTAGACGATGCACAGATCATGCACTTTATCAATCATGGCTACCATCTAGTAGAGCTTGACGATCTTGGTTCAGCCTTCCACGCCAACATAACCGAAGAGTGCAGTTCGAACAGGCACGATGTTGGGAATGGTATCTATGATTCACTGACGGCTCTCCGTAAAGTCTATGAACATCCTTTGGTACATGGCGCTCTCGTAAGCCTGCTTGGCGAAGATATGGTGATGAACCCGCATCGGCACTTACATACCACCCCCGCCCACTTTATGAACAGCCAAACCTGGCATCAGGATGGAACTAACTTTCGGCACAATCAGATACGCATGGTGTTGGCGATGTACTACCCCCAGGATGTAACGCTGGAGAACGGCCCGACGGTTATCCTGCCTGGCTCTCACCTGCGCAACGCCCCAACCGACCGGATGGCTACTTACAGCAATATTCAAGGACAAGTGTTCCTGACCATCAAAGCGGGCACAGTAGCCATTACTCACTACGATATCTGGCATGCTGCTACCCTCAATCGTTCGGATCGCCCACGGCATATGCTGAAGTTTCTCTTTGACCGTAAGAGCGAACCGGTCAAACCATCCTGGAATCACGATCCTATAAACGGTCCTAAAATAGCGATGGGATTGATACCGGAAATGGTTGGCCCGCCTTCCGGTTACACATCGGACTATTACAAGGAGTGGGAGCTGCGCAACAAGATGTGGAACTGGCTCCTTGGGCAGGAACTGAAGGTGGGAGCAAGGGCTTTTATAGATAGCCTTGGCTAGTCTATTCTCCTGAAGGAAGATTTGTCACCCCAGACGAACATATCCAAAAGTTATTATTTCAAGGAGATACCCATTGGATCGAACCGCTGTGCTGCTGGCTGCAGGGTGTGGCCGAAAGTTCTGGCCTTATAATGAAGTCAGAAATAAGTGCGCCTTCCCAATCTTTAATAAGCCGGTCATTCGCAGGCTGGCTGAGCAGCTTCTGGAAGTTGGGTTCAAGCGATTGGCAGTCGTCGTTGGATTTGAGGAGGGATCGGTTCGTGCCGCATTGCGGTCACTCGATCAGACTAAAATCACCTTTGTTCGACAGCCAACGAACTCTCCCGGAACGACTCCGGCAATATTAAGCGCCATTGACACTTGCAGCCTGGAATCCTCCGACCCATTCCTCGTAGTATACGGGGATACTGTACTCTCCACCTCGGATATCAAGACTACGTGGGAACAGTTTCGATCAACAGGTGCGGCAGCGGGAGCTCTCTGTGCGCCCCTAGGAGATGAGCGCACGCAGGACTGGATAACTGGCTCAAAAGGGGAAGTAAATCAGAGTGGTGGGCAGTCATTGCGCGATATCGCAGGACATGGCAGAGGCGGTTCTCACAGGCTCACTGGACTCTATGTACTCAGTGCAGCAGCTATCCCCTATCTCCGTGCCCAGACTTCCTGCATGATACATGTGCCGGTGGGTGGAATGCCTCCAAGCGAACCAGATATCGCCGATTCCATCGCCAATATAATCGATGATGGGCTAGATGTCATCATGATCGAAACCACTGGGTATTTCGTCGATCTTGATAAACCGTGGCACATCCTGGAAGCCTCTGAAATGGTAGTTCGAGAGCAGGCTGAACTCCTCACACTTTCCGGAAGTGTCAT
>JANXSG010000133.1 GCA_025352825.1 Chthonomonadaceae bacterium
GGGGATGAGGGCTCTTGATACCTATCAAGCTGACACTTAAAAACTTTATGAGTTATGGATCGGAGGAGACAACACTCTCCTTCGAAGGGCTGCATGTTGCCTGTCTCTCCGGAGATAACGGCAATGGTAAGACTGCTCTGCTAGATGCGATGACATGGGCGCTTTGGGGCAAAACCCGTGCCTCTGGTTCTCGTGGAGCCTCGGACGACGATCTTATTCGGCTAGGATCGGCAGAGATGGAAGTACAGTTTGATTTTGAGCTCAATACGCAGCGCTACAAAGTGGTGAAGCGACGCAGAAAAGGCAAGACGTCTGTCAGTGATTGGCAGCTAACTCAGCAAGATATCGCGGGTAAGTTTGTTGCGATCGGAGGTAATACTCAGCGTGAAACGGGCAGGCATCTAGTTCAACTTCTAAGTATGGAGTTTGATACTTTTATCAATTCCGCCTATCTACAGCAAGGGCGCGCTGACGAATTTACACGCCAGACGCCCGATAATCGCAAAAGGATTCTTGCAGAGATACTTGGGCTCGATCGATATGATCGACTTGAAGAGATGGCCAAAGAGCATTACAAACTTCGAAAAGAAGCCGCCGATGAGATGGAAGGCCAGATGCGCCTGCTGGACGCTCAGATCACTGAGCAGCCAGTATACGAACAGAACTTGAAGGAGACACAAGATAAACTATCTAACGCGATCTCCTCCAGGCATGAGTTGGATATTCAGGTTGCAGTGTTGCGCGAGCGTAAGACCGAGATGGATATTTTCGCTCAAAGCCTGGCATCTTCTCAATCTGCACTTCGACGGATGATCTCGGATATTGAACAGCGCCAGCGAGAAATGGCGAACGCAGAAACTACTCTCAGTGAACTTAAAGCGATACGGGATCAACGAGCCTCAATTCTTACGGACTACGATCAGCTCAACAGTGCTCGCCGGGATAGGGAAGCTCTCGATCCTGTGATGGACGACTACAACAAACTGGCGCTTGAACTGCAGACTACCATTGCATTCATAGAAAAAGAAGAGATACAGTTAAAGAGCGAACTTACTCGCCTCGAATATCAGATAAAGCAGGTGGAGCTTCAAGAAGCTGAACTTATCACTCTCGATTCGCGCCTAAATGAGTTAAAGTCCCTGTTAAAACGAGAATCTGAAGCTTCTGAGATTCATGGTGCCGCAGAAGAACATCTTCGCTTAAAACAGGAGCATTTTGCCGAACTGAAGGCACGTCATGATCAAGTCAAACAGGAGCTTGCAGAAGTAGAAGAAATGATCGGACTGCTCGAGCAGCCGCGATCCTCCTGCCCGGTCTGTGGCAGTGATCTCGATATTTCAAAGCGATCCGAAGTCGTTACTCGTCAGCGCATAAAGCATGGTTCCCTAAAAGACAGTCTGAACAATCTCATCGCAGAGGGCAAGGCTTCTAAATTTGCGGTATCGGAGGCGGAGATCGGGCTGAGGAGTTCAGTGGCGGAACGGGATTCATTTATCCAACTGCATTCTGAATTGACGCACGGTGAAACCAGGCGTATGGTACTGCTCGAAGCGCGCAACGAGTGCAAGCAGGCAATGAAAAGCGCGGATATCATCAAAGATCACCTTCGGAACGGTTCTTATGCCGGACCAAAGATGGTACTTCGAACTCGCCAGGAACAGGAACTGAAAAGACTCCACAATGGAAAGATTCAGCATGAGCAGCTCGTTCTGAAAATTAAACAGTTGGAACCTGCGGAGCAGCGTTATATAAGACTTCAGCAGGCAGATGGTGCATGGGAACAGGGTTCCGCAGACTGCCAGAGATTGGCGAAACTGCTGGATGAGCGAACCAAAGAAGCCGATGCTGAGAAAGCTAGATTAGCATCATTGGAGCTTAATCTCAAGGACTATGATAAGGTTCGGACTGAGCTGACGGTAGCCGAGTCGGATTTGGGCAGGCTTCAAAATGAGATCAATATACTGAAGGTGATCGAGGGTGGACTGGAGAAAGATGTCGCCTCCTGTATTCGAGCGGAGGGCGAACGCCGACTGCTTGCTGAGAGGCTGAAACATACCGATAACGAACGAAAAATCTATCAGGCTCTGGCAGCTTCATTCGGTAAGAGAGGGGTTCAGGCACTCATTATAGAGAACGCGATCCCGGAGATCGAGGAGGAGGCAAATACACTTCTCGCACGAATGACCGATAACTCCATGCAGGTTGCCTTCGAAACCACACGTGCAGCACGATCCAAGGGTGCGGAAATAGAAACACTCGATATTCGGATCACAGATGAAGCGGGAACGCGGCCTTATGAACTTTTTAGCGGAGGTGAAGGATTTCGGGTAAACTTCGCTATAAGAATTGCACTTTCACGCCTTCTGGCTCGCCGTTCCGGGGCGAAGCTCCAGACTTTAATACTTGATGAAGGCTTCGGTTCACAGGATGGCAAGGGGCGAGAAAAACTGGTGGAAGTGATAGATACTATCAAGGACGATTTCGAGAAAATCCTGGTCATTACCCATTTCGAGGAGATGAAAGACTCCTTCGCCCAGCGCATCGAAGTAGTTAAGGGGCCGAGTGGCTCCACGATACAGATATTATAGGTGAAAAATTACCCAACCCCCCAACCCCCTTCCCTGCACACGCAAACGATAAAGCAGTTTGCATTAGGGAAGGGGGAGAATCAACACCAAGATTCCCCCTTCTCCTGTTTTTGGGAGAAGGGGGTCAGGGGGATGAGGGCTCTGTGGTCGTGGTTAAAATGAATAAGGTGAAAGAATGTTCCGGTGGGCGGGAGGTGATGTATGTACGCGAGGAGCACGATTTTGAAGTCCGTGGAGAAAAATGTACGAATGGCTGCTGTGGAGATTGTACTGCCTGGATTTGATATTGAAGAGAGTATTACGGGAAACGCTGAAGGTTTTCTTGTAATTGTATACGATAACAGTAAGAATACTTTTGATGAAGTGACTATGATTCTCAGAAAGGCTACTTCATGTTCGCAGGAAGAGGCGGAGATGGAGACATGGGAGGTTGATCATCTGGGAAAATCCGTGGTACATCAGGGAAGCCGAGCTGAATGTGAAAAGGCAGCCGGCATCATCCGAACCATAGGTATCCGCGTGGAAGTAGTGGAGGACTAGTGCTGAGAGATGAGATGGGAAAGAAGGAAGGTATGACAGACTCTCGTCCGTTATGGGGAGCTCTTGATCAGATGGATAGGCTGACGGAGCTTTTAAGCGACGATCCAGAAATCAAGGAACTCTCCTTAAGGCGTGATGTGCGTGCACTCGGGAGGCTTTTGGGCGAGACTCTCGAAGAGCAGTCGGGGGTTCTGCTATTCGAAGCAGTGGAGAAGATGAGGCATTTGGCCATACAGCACCGAGAACTACATGGCTCTCCTGGTGCGGATAATACGCTGCTAGATCGCATGGCCGAGATAGTCTCTCAGCTCACAGTGACAGATGCCTGCCACATGATAAAAGCATTTGCAAGCTATTTCGAACTGATAAACCTCGCCGAATCCAATCATCGTAAGCGCCGGCTTCGTGCAGCGCGTATCTCCCCCAATCGAACTCCGCAGCCTGGTTCTCTGCACGGCACACTTCTTAGGATGCAGCGAGGCGGTCTCGACGCAGAATCGGCACTCAAATGGTTTTCGCAGATACAGGTCGTACCTGTATTCACAGCACATCCCACCGAGGTCGCTAGAAGAACAGTGCTTCAGAAGCGCAGACTGATTGCACGCCAACTTGATCAGATCGATTGGCTGCCACTTACAGATGCTGAAGCCGCCGAACGCGAAGAAATTATTGCAGCAGCTATCACCGCTCTTTGGCAAACTGATGAAGTACGCCGGCGGCGGCCAACCGTGCGTGATGAGATTCTGATGGGGCTCGATTACTACCACAATGGCCTGATTGATACTATTCCACGCCTCTATGACGAAATGACGGATGCATTTCGCAAAGTATACGGTGTGGAAATATCCAGCGCCGATCTGCCGACGGTGGTTCGTTTTGGATCCTGGATCGGCGGTGATCGAGATGGGAATCCGAATGTCACTCTGGAGAACACACGAGATGCGCTGGAGCTATCCCGGCGTATGATCATCCGCCACTATATTACTTCGTGTGAAGCTTTGATTGAACAGTTGAGCAGCTCGATTCGGAATGCGCCAGTATCAGAGGAAATCCTGAGTGCCCTTCTCGCTTATGTGGATTCTATTCGTGCGCTGGATCCCGATCTTAAACTGCGTTCTGACGAAGAGATATATCGCCGATTTCTGAACTATATACTGCACCGTTTGAGAGGCACTATTGACAATGGTACGCGTTCTGATTTCTATCCGGATGTATCTGCATTCCGTTCCGATCTTCAGCTTATTCGGGATAGCTTAGCGGCGAACGGGGGATTGCGACTGGCAAGGCTGATGCTGGATCCTCTTTTGCGGCAGGTGAGTGTTTTCGGATTCCATATCTACTCTCTGGACATCCGACAACATGCGAATATCCATAGTAAAGCTGTGGAAGAACTTACTCGTGGTGAGGGAATACTATCTGGCACATGTTCCGGTCTGGATTCTCCCATTTCCTCTGATACCAATACTCTTCTAGGAACCATGAGATCTATATCGGCACTTAAAAGCTCTTATCCTCCAGAAGCAATACGTACCTATATTATAAGTGGTGCACGCTGTGTGGAAGATGTACTTTCGCTGGTGTGGCTGGCAGGTGTGTGTGGAGTGCGAGTAGCTGCATCAGAAGATGGCCGTGATCCCGGACTGATGCCTGTTCCACTTTTTGAGTACATAGATGATTTAAAGAACTGTGCAGAGATATGCCGTAAACTCTGGTCAAACCCTGCATACGAACCTCTGCTCAACTCCTGGGGGCGACGGCAAGAGGTAATGCTAGGCTACTCGGATTCCTGTAAGGATGGCGGTATTCTCACGAGTACCTGGGAGATTTTCAAAGCGCATCGCGACCTGCATAGAGTCGCTAAAGAGTGCGGTGTTCAACTCACACTCTTCCACGGAAGAGGCGGTACGGTAGGGCGCGGTGGCGGGCCAACGCATCAGGCAATGACAGCGCAGCCTCCAGATGCGTTCACAGGCTCTTTCAAGATTACGGAACAGGGTGAAGTGCTCAATTGGAAGTACGCCGATGTGGTGGTGGCGGAGCGAAATCTGGAGTTGATGGTAGCCGCTGCATTGGAAGCATTAACGCGTTCGAATGGATGGGGAGCTGATATTAAGCCAGAGTGGGCATTAGCGATGGAACAGATGTCGAACGACGCCAATGCTTTTTACAGGCAAAATATTCTGGAGAACCCCAATATAATTCGCTATTTTGAAGAATCGACACCTGTTCAGGAGCTGGAGTATGCCCGCATCGGCTCCCGTCCCGCTCGGCGCAGCGCAAATCGTGGTTTTGGTGATCTGCGAGCCATTCCATTTGTTTTTGGCTGGATGCAAAGCCGCCAGGTGGTTCCGGGTTGGTTTGGAGTGGGGTATGCGATCAACAAGTTTCTGTTATCGCACCATTCGCATGAAGCACTGCTCAAGGATATGTTAAAAAACTTCCCGCTTTTTGGCGTCCTCATTAGCAATGTAGAGACTGGAATGGCGAAATCTGATCTCATGATTGCGCGAAGATATGCCGATCTTGTCACAGATATTGAAATCCGTGCATCTGTATTTAACATGATATCGGAGGAATTCGAGCGTACTTCTGCCACCGTGCTGCGTGTGACGGAACAGTCTGCTCTGCTGGAACTCAATGCTGTGCTCGCCCGTTCTATCAGGCAGCGAAACCCGTATGTCGATCCTATGAGTCTCATTCAGGTGGATTTATTAAGGCGTAAACGAGCGGGAGAAGAGAGTGAAGAGCTAAACTATGCGATTGCAGCCACTATAAACGGTATTGCGGCGGGGCTTCGAAATACAGGATAGGAAAGGAGCGATCTCCCCCAGCCCCTCTCCTAAAACGGGAGAGAGGTGACAATAGCAATTGATTTCCAGTATTTCGTTGAGTATTATATTTATGATGAATCTTTTTTGCATAATGAGATAGTGGAGACCAAGGAGTTTTAGCTCCCCTCTCCTGTTTTTGGGAGAGGGGCTGAGGGTGAGGGCTGATAATGATCCCTTCGCCTACCTCAAACCAATAATATGAACGAACTAGACGAAAAATTGGCGGGTGCAGGTAATGCGCGTTCTGGTAACTGCTTCATTCCACTTTTTGAATCATTATCAGAATCTGCCGAACTCGCTGGGGCTCTTATCGAGCAACGGACAAAGCTTCTCGAGCAGATTCTAAAGCCCGGCGCGCGCGCAGGGCTCACTATGACTCATCAGTTCTCACTTTTGATGGATGCTGTCATAGTGCGGATGTTCACCCTTGCCTGTGTGCGCCATGGGGTAAAGCCGGCTTCGCTTAATATCGCCGTAGTAGCCACAGGTGGCTACGGCAGAGGAGAACTCTCCCCGTACTCCGATATCGATATCACTTTTATTCCTTATAGAGATGGGGATCCGCATATTGATCGAGTGATCCGGGATATGTTCACTCAGCTCATGGATATCTGTATTTCAAAGTGTGGCCTCGAGGTTGGGTACGCCTATCGTTTAAGGGAAGACTGTACTTCACTGGATCACCAGACGATATGCGGCCTGCTTGATGCACGGCTCATTATTGGAAACGAACG
>JANXSG010000134.1 GCA_025352825.1 Chthonomonadaceae bacterium
TAGTGCAGAATTCTAACTACTTCAACCTTTATTGGACAATTCCCTCCTCTTATTTCAGAGTATCGATGGAATCTGAATTGGACAAATCAACAATCGACTCATGCTAACAAATGATTTTTCGAGATATTCATTAATATTTGACAGTCATCGCACAAAAAAACTCCACACCATTTTTGGTGTGGAGTCGTATGAAAGAAACAGCTAACGTGAACGCGGCGCCGCAGTGGCTTCTCCTCCATGTTCCTTGGCACGCAGTTGTGCAACGAACGCTTCGTGTGAAGGATCGGTAACACGGCCTTCTGGCGAACGCCTCTTTACATTTTCTGGAGATGTCCATTCCTTTACAATCTGATCTTCCTGCTGCTTTGGGCGAAGCCAGGCGAAGTATCCAATAACCAGAACTAGCACCACTACGCCAATAATTACCGCAACAGGATTTACAACAGAGTCCTTCAGCTTATTCAATGCAGTCACCTCCGTGGTAGATTGATTATTTATAACAACCGTGAATAACTAAGTAATTAATTATTCTACTGGCTGAGGAATCTGCTCAAGGTTCCACATTTCACCCTTTATTGCGGAGGGACGCATCCACTTAGCGTGACCATCACACCATCCGATATTGAAACCATTGGAATGACGAGAAGGGTCTTTTCCTGCGGGATCTGTATCTGCAAGGCCACCAGCAGTAAGAAAAAGCTGTGCAATCGTTTCGCTGCCGTCAATCTGCAGGTCTCGATTGCTCTTCGGATCTGCAGCATCTGCCTGAAGATCAGCCCATTTATTTAGCCCGTCTTGGAAGTATCCAATAACAGAATCGTTAAACCATATCGTATTTGCTGGTGAAACCTCTGCTGCAAGCGCGACAGGCGCCTGCCCTGCCTTTGGGGCACAGTTGCTATCACCATCGTCCCAGTTTCCAGGAGGTGTTGGCGCACCAGGATAATCATCGTTCGATGAGTTGACGTTGATACTGAAGCCGAAGAAAGGACTGCTTGATCTATCTGGGCAGGTGAAGAGGGCAGCGCTTTTTACATATGGGATTTGCAGCTCTGGCCATGTAACCCATCCGCCACCCCACCAGAAATTCGAATACTGTGAAGGAGTTGCACCGCAGCCCGGACTTTTGAATGCAGGAGAGTTAAGCGTTTCGTCATAATCCTGTGCATACATCATGCCTGCCAGTGTAATCTGCTTAATATTGGAGAGGCAGGAGATCGCACGTGCTTTTTCACGTGCTTGTGCAAATACAGGGAACAGAATCGCAGCTAAAATAGCAATAATTGCTATAACTACGAGCAACTCGATGAGTGTAAATCCAGATTTTCGTTGCATCACATACTCCTTCAAGGGTGGATTGCTATAGGACTGATCCAAATTATTTAAACCAAAATACTCTTTATTGTGCAGAAAAGACTGCATTTTAATTCATATTTGAATTTTATCATAAAGTGTTAGTTCTGTCAACTAATTGAACGGCCAGCAAAATGAAAAAATGTTCGAAAATATCAAGTAAATTTAAAAATATTTTTTCAAATCTGGTTATTGCATGAGAGGTGTCAATTAGTTGTGGAATTACCTTTGGCCGCATTTAATTTAAGTTGAAGTTCTTCTAGCCTTTGTTTATTATTCGCAGCTGTTTGACCTCGATCATTTGGCAATTCAAGCAGAGGCTGACCGTGTTCTTTACGCAGCTTGTTTTCGTTATCCAGAGCAGTGTTATCACCACGCTTTGCGGCGAGTAAAGGTAGAATCTCATGCTTGTATATGTCGTCTTTTTGACCATCTGTCTTCCAACCACCATTGTAGGCGTAGAATGCACCAGCCCCCAATATAATCACAAGGAATGCAATTGCCACAATCATTATGGCAGGTGTAACTTCCACTTTTAATTTAACACTTCCACTTTTACCGGTGTTGGAACTTTTATAATCTGACATGCAAATCACTCCTTATGACATATAGAGCGAGTAAGAAAACTAGTTTGATTTATTAGAATTCAAGAGTTCGCCTTCTTCCGCAACGAATTGGAGGAAGAAGGCGACTAGTATGTTCGAATGGTATGTATTTTTACCTATTCGACTACATTATAGTTTTCACCCGCGATGTTTAAGTTCTTCTGCTCAAGCTGAGTAATTCTTTTAGCTGATGCATGACCATCGAGCCAAACAATACTCATTGTGCCTGTATGACGTGCAGGAGAAGTAAAGCCTTGTTTAACCATGTTTACAAGGCCAGCTTTTTCTGCCTGAATCCATGCATTCATTGTCTCCCACGCTTCTGTATCTGGTCTGTTATCAGCTTTCACAGAAGGATCTGGAGAATTCTCAAGCTGCTCATCATGCGAATCATAGAGGAATAGACATTCCGCTGGAGTCACCACCGCAGCGGATGCCACAGCCGGAGCAGACCCTGTAAATGACCCTGGAGGTGTGGGTGCACCTGGATAATCATCGTCATGAGAATCCGTGTTCATTGCGTAGCCGTTACATCCCCACTCACGTTTGCTGGGACATGCAATAATACCTTCATTTTTGAGATAAGGATAAACGGCAACTTCCCAGTCTACCCAAGCACGTGCACGATTATCGAACCGGGTGTCGCCATCAAAGCATGAAAGGCGCTGATGGGCATATCTCTGCCCGGCAGGAAGAAGTGTTTCATCATAGTCTTGAGCATACATCATAGCGCCAAGTCCAAGCTGCTTGACATTGGAGATACAGCTGATTGCGCGCGCTTTTTCGCGTGCTTGTGCAAAAACCGGGAATAAAATTGCCGCCAGAATCGCGATAATAGCTATGACGACGAGCAGTTCAATAAGTGTAAAACCTGACTTACGTTGCATCAATGTCTCCTTCAAAATAGAGTGTCCACATTTTCCACATCGAAAATAATTTACATATCATACTTGGAAACAAGCATGATCGCTCGTATAAGATAAGGCGGTTTTCGAATAGGATGGTTATGCGCATAAGCACATATAATAATTTTAACATACTCCACCTCATCTGTCAATGGATTTTTTTGCTGCTTAAGACCGAAGTATGATTTTCGAGTGATAATACGGAGCCATTTGGTTGCGATGCTATTTTGAAAGCAGGGTATAAACGGATATCTCGGCAGGGCAGCGATGACGAAATTCCCATCGGGTCACACCCACGCCGCGATTCACATACAGTCGCGCCTTGCCCTTGCTGTACATTCCGGCCACGAAACGAGAACGCAAATGTAGATAGCAAACTATTTTAGGCGAGAGGAGTGGGAGAATAATCTGGCCGCCATGGGTATGCCCAGAAATAATAAACAGGTCACGATCTGGCACCATATCCAGCAAGAGAGGGCTATGAGACAGCATTATTATGGTTTTATCCAGAGGAACATCTTTCAGTGCTTTCGCAATATCTGGCTGCCCGTTATACAGATCATCGATTCCTGCCAGCCATAGTCCTTCCTCTGTGCAGAAGCTAGCGTTGTTTAGAATATTTACTCCGCTATCATCCAGCAGTTTCCTGACGCCTTCGATCCCCCTGCGATGGTCATGGTTGCCAAACGACCCATACACACCCATCGGCGCTTTAATTTGCTGTAAAACTTGTTGAATTGGGTAGTGGGGATCTGTAGAGGGATCGTCCCGATAGTCACCTGTGAGGAAGATTATATCGGGAGAGATTGTATCTACCTGCCGCAGTACTTCTGCATAGACTGCATCCATGCTCCCGAATCCTGCGTGAAAATCTGATAGATGAACACACACAGTACCATTCAGACGTTCTGGCAGACCGTTCATAGGAATCTCATGCCGTGTTATTTCAAGCTCGTAGGGGCGCTTTTGTCCGTTGTCTATCTCAATCAGGGTGATGCATCCATTTACAGTATTCGTTTCGTGAATCTAATACGTGGTAGTGCAGTATATTCTACTGGTGCGGCGTCTTCACTCCTGGAACTTCTCCAGTTAGCTTACCACTTGCTACTCTCATAAGATTGATCTGAGTCTTATCTTTCAAGGCAGCAATTTCAATTGTCTTTAGCCCATCGCCCTTTGATGGCTCCGTAACGTTTACATGAACAGTCCGAATTCCTCCAGGATTATCTTCAGTCCACTCGGCATGCTGTGTGGTCGGCAAAGAGGATGACCCAGCTGCCGGAAATTGGCTTTTATAGAATGCTATCACTTTATCAATGGTATCTTTTGTTTCAAATACTCCCAGAGTCACACCGTAGGATTTATTAGCTGCTATCGCATCATTGGTGGAAGATGCCGGTTCCGCTCCCGGATAGAGGGGAATATCAAGCCCTGTGAGAACTACATCTGCGGCATGTTTATTATCTAGTTTGGGAGGTTCGACTTTAATTTTCTCGAATTCCGGAGGATACTTTAGCGGAGGAATAGGCCCTTTTGCATCCTGTGCTTCGATCTTATCGGCCCCGAGTTTATCATTTTCACAGCCAGAAACGAGAAGAGCCAGAAGAACAGAGGAGATAATCCCGGATACTCTCACGAGCAAATATAACTTCCGAACTCGTTGTGATGCCATAAACATTCATCTCCAAACCACTATTTAATGATAACTGATACTCCAATTATACTCAATGGAAGTTGATTTCAAGATCAATATTGATAATCGTTAACACAATTAAAACTCTCGTGGCAGTCTTCTCATTAAAATATCTCCTGGTCTTAGATATATAGCCACCCCCTCTTCTTTGCGAGCAGTGCGAGCAAAATGGGAGAAGGGGGTTGCGGGAATAGGCGTTAAGTTAACGTTTTCTGCGACGGACTAAAGGGACTGTGAAAGTAATCCAATATTCTACAGTTTCCAGGAGTTGAAAACTCCTGGCATCAAAAAACAGGCGTCTTTCAGACGCGAATCCCGCCCGCAGGGCAGTTGACTTAACGCATATGGGGGACGAGAGGTGAGGGCGAGAACGAGTGTTTTAACTACTTTGAGACTTTTGCAATTACCTCTATCGTGTACTCCTTAAACATCGAAAAAATGCAATCTTCATGCAAGAAAGCGCAGTAGTATAGTATATTATCAAATACATCAGCACCCAGCCTCACGCTGCACACCACGCCAATTTTTGTGTGGATGCAGATAGTTCGTAAAGAATAGACCAAACTCTTAATGACCACATACAAAACAATCGGAGAATAAATAGCCATGTTGTCCGAAGCTGAAATGCGACAGTTTGAAGAGGCAGGTGCGGTAACCGTCAATACACCGTTATCAACCAGAGAGATTGCAGCTGCATCTGACGCTTGATCACCTCCTGCCGTTCACGCATGGCAATTATCGACCATGCCTGACGTGCAGCTATTTCGATCACGCAGTTACTGACATTATACAGCACCCATTTTTTGAAAAAACAGCCTGCCAGGTGTTGAATGCGCAGAATGTCCACTTTTTTCAGACAGCGATTTTGACAGCATATCCTGAACAGAATAAGCCATTTAGCTTCTGGCAGCATGTGGATATGCAATATCGAACCCGCGACTTTCACACTGTGCCAAAAAATATCTTGTGCAGTTTTTTCCTCTGGCTGACGGACGTCAACGAAAAGCGTGCTGCAATGATGGTGCGCCCGGGCAGTCATCTAGTGCTTGCTGCACTTCGTGAAACGGACCCCAACTGGATCGGTGATCCTCCCCGTGGGGCACCTGTTCCGTATGATAAACTACCACCAATATCCACTGCCGAACCGATTCCGCTGACTGCAAAAGCAGGGCAGGTAAGTGTATTAACGACGGCGACAATTCACGGAGCATCGGTGAATGTGGATGACCAGCCTCGTAAGAACATGGTCTTCACTTTCACGGCAGCCGGTGTGAAGATTGGATTGCCTCCGGGGGAAGAGTTACAAAAGCGAGAATATGACCGCGAACTACGCAAACGCCTGCGCCCGGTACGAATGCACATTATCGCGGGCTAACGATTGTTATCTTCCCGTCAAAAATATTGCTCATTACAGGTTAAAAAATATTTAATGAAAATCACCAATGTCGAAGCGATTATTCTGGACTCCGGAATGGAGTGCGGTGCACCTCATACTGGCGAAGAGTCGTCAGGTGTGCGTCACTGACTCTTATTGAAAGTCTCGACAGACGAAGGGATTACCGGCTTGTCCGATGTGGAAACGGCATCTCATGTTGGGGCAGCTATGGTCGACGCGCCTGCCACCGGTTCGGGAATGTTTGAGGGACTGCGCTCTCTTGTCCTGGGAGAAGACCCTTTCGACGTCGAGCGTTTGTGGGACAAGGTTTATCGGGGAACCATCTATTACTGCCGCCACATCGATATTCCACCGTTGCTATCAGATTAGAGTTCGTATTTATCACTCATATATGTACTCATGATGTAAGCAAGAATAAAAATCTCTCACGTCCATGAGGCGTTAGAAATAATACTTTTCATTTCATCAGCTGAAAATCCCAGCTTCTCCGACGAGGCGATAACATCTTGAAGATCGACGCCATACCATCCCCACTTTGTTAGATCACAGAGACCGGCAATATTAAGCGGTTCTGTGCTTGTTAAGATGAGGTTTTGCAGCGCGTTAAAATCTGGTTCAGTATAATTCTGAGCCAGTTGGTGCATAATTTTTGCCGCATCTCGCATACCCGCTGCAAATTGGCTACTATCGCTGGCAAGATATCGGCTGTACCTCGGTTTACTTTCGACCCGGCGCGACATCTCTGCAAAACTCGCCGCGGTAAAATAGTACATGGAAAACGCGCTGAACAGTGGAAACCTTTTCATTCCGGAGTAACACGCTGAGATAAACTGAGCAGTCCAGTCTGCTTCTTCCATGGTTGTGCGTCCGTAATCTCGGATGCGATCGGAGAATTCCGATTTCCCCCAGCTCTCCTCGAAAATGCGCCCGAGCCGTTTTATTCCAAGAAGTGTCAGCGGCATTCCAGTGCTGAATAAGGGATCGATGAAAGCGGCTGCTGAGGGAAGCATAGCCCAGTTTTCACCCACGCACTTATTCGCTTTGTATGCCAATCGTGAGGAGTGACGAAATGGCTGAACGGCTGTCGCGTTTTCGAACTGTATTGCAATACTGGGGAACCGATTTAGAAATCTAGGCCACGCCTTTTCGCCCTCTCGTAGATTAAGATCCTTAGCTAGCCAGTCTTCCACCGCAACACCCGCGCTGGTAACGCCATTGTTGAAACGCAGCACCCACATCCATCCTCCATCGAATACATGATGCAGAGCTGCCTCGTCACTCGGATAGGGAGGAGTGGCTTCCGTCTGGTAATCATCCATCGTATCACATCGTTTCACGCCTGTAAAATGTGAAAAGAGGGATTGTGTAGGAGGGTAATTAGTAAACGAGCCTTCCGAGATATTCAGGGCACGAGAAAGGAATCCACGAGGACTGGAAGCATCAATCACGAACTTGGCTTTGATTTCTAACGGCTGTCCGGACTGCTCTCCCGCTAAAATAGCGGCCTTGCCAATAGTGGTAAATGAACTGAGCTGTATATGATCCAGATACTCAACACCAATAGCCTTTGCCTCGTGCACAAGAAAAGCGTCCACATCGGATCGAAGCCAATGGGTATCTCCGATTTCATCGCGCGGGCTGGCAGCAACCATCAACTGGTTGCTTCGATCTGCAAGACTATTATATCGACTTCCTGCTTCATGGTGATAGTACGTGAATCCTCGCTTCAATCCGCAGGTTACTTCGGGATACTGCTTCTGCCAGGAGCCATAAGTGGTGAGAGGAAGTAGCCTGGGAAGATCGTATTTCTGAGCGATCTGCTCAATTATCAGATTCATCAGTGGAGATGTAGATTCGCCGATAGCAAATCGAGGATGGGAGCCGCGCTCCAGCAGAACCATAGAAAGTCCAATCCTTTTTGCGATCATGGATATGAGCGAACCGCCCAATCCAGAGCCGATTACTGCCAGGTCAACTTCAATCGGCATCTGGTATCTCCCCACACATTTCACAATCCACCTTGACAGTGATACGCTGAATTCTGTTCATATTATGCATTCGCGCTGCACGAGCCGAAGAACACACACAAGCTGCAAACCTTTCAATGTCCCAGGTATCGGCGAAGACTCTCCCTTTTTTGAGTTCGAGACCGTACTCCATGGCGGTTTCTAAAGATCCAATGGAAGGCTGTGAAAAAAGTCCGGCTTTCTCCAGTGCATCCATCGCGCCGTTACCAGATCGGGTTGGTATTAGGCTGCACACCTTCGCGCCGCAATCGAATGCAAAATCGAGTGAACGTTTCGCCCATTCAATCCCTTCCAGTTCCGTCATGAAGGGAGGGCGTAAAAGTATAAATACGCGCAGGTCTATATCATTTTCCTTAAGGAATTCGGCGCTCCGTCGAAAGTCGTCTAAAGAGAATCTCTTGTTGAGTTTCTCTAACGTCGGTGCATGTGCGGTTTCAAGCCCGATAGCAACTTCGAGTTTTCCACTCAATATACTATTGAAACGAAGACAGTTCTCCCCAATCAGAGATGGATGGCTTTCCACTATCACACGCCCAAACTCACTTATGGTTTTTGCAATTTCCAAGTAATCTTCGAGTGGTATTGCGCTTGGATCGAAAAAACTTCCTGCATTATAAAGTTTAATTTGATCTGCGGAAGGAAGATTCGAGAGTGCCACTTTTATCTGTTGATTAATTGCACCAAGCGGCACCGTAAAATCGAGCGTATTCTTCCACAGATCGCACATCAGGCAGCGGTAGGGGCATTCGCGATTTGTTAATAATATAGTTGCGGTAGGAAGAAGCCTGTTGTTTTCTCCAGCTTCCTCTTCCCATAGATAAGCGTAAGGAATTTCTGGGTCGAGCCTATTCTTTTCACCACGCATACTCACGACCCAGCGGTTCCGGGCGGCCGGGTCATCTGGGTAACCTAATTGAGGATTAATGGTTGACGATTGGATGAACATGGAACCAGCAATACTTCCGCTTTCTACCTCACCCCTCTCCCAGGCTGCTCGTTCCTCACAAGAGAGGGGGTGATTTGACACCTGAATGTTAGCCCATGCAGGGAGCCTTGCGACCGGAGATAGGCTTTGCATATCCAGACCGGTACTTTAGTGCCGCGTCAGCTGATTTGCAAATTTTTGGGTGCTTCGTTTCCGGAAATTCGATCTCCCTGAGGATCCCAGGCTATTTTAAGGCGATCTTCCCACTGCTTCAGGAATACTTGGCGGCACCAGGCTTTGCTGACTCGCCATTTTTGATAAGATTCGCCGCCTGCGCCTTCCTGGAATCTGCGTTTCGGATAGGCGGGCATCTCAATGCCTGTAACAGTCTGCACACCTGACTTTACCACTTCTTGTTTCAACGCATACAGCTTCTCGATACTTCCCCCAAGCACTGTTTCATAAGGGATTGCCAGGGCTGCAGCTATGGCATTGCGAACGGTAAAGGGTGAAAATGCTTCGAAACCGAAATGATGTCCCGGCGCGTAGGTACGGACATATGCACGAGACAACCCGCCGGAATAAGTGAGGCTGTGTTTCATATTCTCCACACCCCAGCCTTCTTGATAGAGAAGCGGGTTGCGCAAAACACTTGAGAGCGTGAGATCGGAATCCTCGAGGGGATAGGACTTGAGGTTTTCATCTCCACCGTCTCCATCGAGCAGATATTTTAGTTCGGGATATTTTTCGCGAATACCTCTCAGCAGGCACATGGCAGCGGCAGCGCACTCCACATCCAACGGGTGATAGTCTTCGATCACTCCTATAGCCTCTTCCAAATTGAGGGAACTTGCGGACGCGTGAATCACTTCCCAGTTCGATTCCAGGCCAAGCTGCTTAAGCACAGTTTCGGCCTGAAGCGCATCGCTTCCCCCACCTAAATCGAGTGTGAATGCGCGCAGTAGATCTGGGTCTCTACCAAGTTCAGTTAGGGCATGGCGCGCCAACAGAAATATTGAGGTACTGTCTATTCCGCCCGAAAATGCGAGTGCAATCGCTTCATATGCCGGCAGCGAGCCAAGCCAGTGTTTTAGTGTCTGGTAGGCTGTTGAGATATATTCTGTTCCTGCAGCATCGAGATCAGAAGTCCCCAGGCCAATAGCTGGAGTGAAGAATCTATGATAACGTGGGGCAGGGTCCGGGCAGCCTATCTGATCGATCTCAATCAGATAGTGTGCTGGAACCATACGTGTATAGAGCGGGTCGAACTGCCAGCCGATTTTCTGCTGTTGGCACCACTCGAACAGGCTGTCGATACGATCTGAAACCACCAGCATCGGCCCGTGAAACATCTTCGCAACAAAATACCGCATTGGATACCCGATAGTTCGTGCGAGTCGAACAGTATGTCTATCCCGAGCTGCTCCGGCAAAATGTCCATCCATCTCAGATAGCTTGGTAAGGTCCGCGGTTCGTATAGCTTCTCGGATACATTCGATTGAATTTAATGAATTTGATGAGTTCCGAATTCCCACTATATCAACTAGACGTTCAATTCCTGATAACATGATTCTCTCCAATCTCATCACATATATATTCATGACAACGCCATGCATTGTTATTAGCCGCAAAAAAGCCGAAAAGAAGCAAAAAAATCGCAGATTACGGAATACTTACTTCGGTTATCAAGTTGTGCACAATGCTTTCTGATATTTGTGTTTTTTGCGGATAACGATTGCCCTTACCTCATTTATTTCAACTTAGGAGGTAATTGCAAAAGTGTGGAAAAGAGGGAATATACGGCTCCTTGTAGAATCTTTTGTTATCGCTCGCAAGATACGAAAGGAACCGTATATGGCTATTATATCCGATTATTGGAATCGTTTTCAAGTCTCCCTCATCCCTTATTTAGAAATAGTTGTTCA
>JANXSG010000136.1 GCA_025352825.1 Chthonomonadaceae bacterium
GCTCATGCTTAGCCGCGCTTTTGAGTATGCGCCAAACATGATTTTCGAAAGAACCAGCCCACACTGGGAATCGGACCCAGGACCTCTTCTTTACCAAAGAAGTGCTCTGCCTCTGAGCTATGTGGGCAGGTGAAACGGCGACTAAAATGCTTTCATTCTGGATGAAAAAGAGTTTTAAAACCGCCAGAAAACTGGTGGGGAGAAGAGGATTCGAACCTCTGAAGCATTCCGCAACTGATTTACAGTCAGTCCCCTTTGGCCACTCGGGTATCCCCCCACGATGCCTGCCTGGGTAAGATATTGATCTAAGCAAGGGCTCAAATCATCAATCCAGACAAAGTATTACTCGGCGGAAATCGCGCTTCCACCGAGTATTCATATGGATTCTAGCACAGATTCTACTCAGAGTCAAGGAAAAGCAGTATTTCTTTAACTCCATATACCTAAATATTCCAAGTTGCCCTTATTCCACCTTTCAGATAGTCATCTACCATTCCAGTAATTACTTCTTCAACTGAAGTGATAGTAGTCCAGGTTCCATTTAATCCATCTTTACGCTCTATCTCGTATCCATCTCTATTAGTTGTTGGATCGTTCCAGGTGAGTGTGACTTGAGAGGAACTGACTACCTGCGCAAAAAGAGAAGGCGCGTTGAAAGAGAGCGTCAGGGACGGAGTTGGCAAAGAAGACGATTTAAAATTCTATTCTAAGCAACGAATATAGCATTTCATTTTATGCAAATGGACTTGAGTTCAGTAGATATTGCCATTTATATCTCGCTGCCAGTGAGTTACACGCCCATTTCGAAAGAATATTTTAAATTCATGGGGTTTAGGCTGCACATACTCCCAAACACTCATCCGTTTGAGCTCTTTAGCTGTTCCTATAACCGATGGCCAGCCATAATGCCAGGCAACCATCTCATAAGTCATACCGCGTTTCAACCAGGCTTTACGCATAGCTGTAGGCCAGCTCTTTTCCAGCTTTTGTGGATCAGTAAAACTTAGCGATCGTTTCAGATGCCAGATATCCGCATAGAAGGTAAAAGCACCTATAATTTTCTTTGGCGGACCGATTGGTTTCGAGGATAAATCAGGATATTCAAACCAGCCATCTTTACTGAGTTCAGGATTCGATTTCTCCAAATCATAGATGACCAGAAGCGGGGTGTCTGTTATAACCCAAGCGTTGTGATCCCATGAAGAACTGCCTGCAGCACCATATGAGACCTCTGCAGCAGAATGCCCCAATCGATAGATACGGCGTATTACCAGAACTGTGTTGCTGCTGTATGTTCGTTCCATGATTCCGCCATCAAATTTCTGAAGATAACTGCCTCCTCCGTATGACCAAACTTTTTTCCCCACGAACATACGATTCAAACGGGCTATCTGTTCATTTTCGTAGACAGTATAGATATCAGGATCCGGAATATCTTGAACTTTACAATCCGCTTCCACTTCATATGGTATGTGCTTTGTTTTAAATGTCCATATTTCTGAACCATCCTCTAGGTTCCTCAGCGATGTTCGTTCTAGCAAAGAAAATAAAAGGAGTGATTCATCTATTTCATTTTTTGTGTCTTTTCGTAGAAAACGAGAGGTATGTTTTCCAAGCGGAAGATAAAGAAATAAATTTGAATCCTCTTTATGTGCGGCGACAATAATCTGTATAGCACTGCCGATACATGATAGGGACAATAAGCAAATGAATAATGCAAATAGAGTTACCTGTTTTTTCATGGCTTTATCTGATCTCACTTATTTGATAGAATAATGCTATCCGAGGATCATAGAAATAGATGGCGGCCTAAATTTGTCATGGCGTTTTAATAATTATATTTACGGATTGCTCGTAGGAATAACCTAAGTAAGATGGATCCCAACTTACTGTGGCATCTGGTGAGTTAATATTTAGTCCAACAAAACCCCAATCCCAATATATACGCTGATTAGTAAAAATGCCTGGGATACTTGCAGGATTTGCTTGCCGGTAAGTGTTATTTGCTGTCCAAAGTACCCAACTTCCATTCCCGTTGCCAATCCGTAATTTTCCTGGACCATGCTCTCCGGTGGCGCTATTGCCTGTTTGCCCCCAAACTACGCCTTGCCAAGATGAACCAGTACGTGCAACACCAGCATATTTTTGTGCAATCGCATGCACACGTTTCATGATTGTGAACTGATCAAATGTCCTTAGATTTCTTCGAGCACCGCCAATGAGCATGTGCGGTCCATCGTCTAAATTTATAGAATTATACGCTTCGATTGCACATCTATCATGCTGCCCAAGCATATCATGATGATACGTGAGGTTAATTGTATCGTTCACATTAAAACGGAATTGCCTTGCTGTGCCAAACCTCTTTTTAGATGGAATTCTTTTATCTCCTTTTCCAGGGGGAGTACCAGTATATTGAGTGCCTTCTACTACTAAGTATAGACCCCATCCATATGGGCCATAGCTTAGCACGCCTTCTGTTTCATAATCCATTAACTTCCCTGCATTTGTGTAGTTTGTATGCGAACCCAAATGTACTTCGGGAGTGTCGGAAGTTCTTTGTCCATTGTAGCGTGAGTTAGGAGTATAGAAGTAGTGACTAGGGTCATTTGTAGCTTGCATCATACTATTTGTATAGATTTTATCGTGCTGCGTTGGTGCTGGAAGGTAGAAAT
Organism: Chthonomonadaceae bacterium; assembly: GCA_025352825.1. Taxonomy (GTDB): domain Bacteria; phylum Armatimonadota; class Chthonomonadetes; order Chthonomonadales; family Chthonomonadaceae; genus JANXSG01. The sequence goes on from JANXSG010000136.1 coordinate 2,676, forward strand.
CTCCTCTAACGGCGTCGTATCCAAAAAGAGTGGCTATGCGTCGTTGCGGGCCATTTGCTCCTGGCATAACACTCGTGTCTTGGCTGGTAGCACCACTCGGCATTGCAGCAAAACGCACTAAAGTTCCGTCGTCTTGTTCATATTCATTCGTAATACCTTTAAAATTACCCAAAGCTGTGATTGGGTTGGCTTGAGATTGATCATAATTCGTTCCATCCGGACCAATCACAACGAACTCGTCTAGAGGAGAATTGTCCGATAGTTGATTCTGGATCGAGCTGAAGAAACTCGACAGTATACTGCTGGTATTACGAGTATGCCATGGTATACCTGTCCCAGAGGGCGTAGCGCTAGCTTCATCAGAAGCAGAACTAAGTGCATTCCCCGAGAAAACAGCACAAACTGTATAGAAATATTCTGTGCCATTCGTCAATCCTGAATCAGGATATACAATATAATTGCTACCGGTATAACTCGGAGTAGTAACCAGATTTGTACCATTAATAGGTGTACTATAATTCTGACTACCCGAACTTGTCGCTCTATATACGTTATATCCAATTGCGCCTGGAACGCTTGGCCAGTAAAGTGTCACCAACCCATTGCCTGTGTTATACGCTTCCAATCCCACGACTGGAAATGGCAATGCTTTCTTTATTTCGATGCCGCTGCATGATGGACTACCAATCGTACCTACGAAATTAATTTGAATCCGGCCTTGTGCATCAGCGGGTAAATTAAATTCACCGATTGACACCTGACCTACTTGACCAAGCACTCCAAAAATATCGAACTCACTCAGAACTGTATTTCCGTTAATAATAACATTAAACTGTCTTTGGAGAATATTTGTGCTCTGTATATCTGTGAAGTGGAGACGTACAGTATAGGTTCCATTCGGATTAAAACCTGGAAATAAATAACTGAAATTACTTCCTGTTCTGGAGGTTTGATATATTGAATTTTGCGCAGGTAGAGCAACCGTACTAGTATCTATTGTAGCTGATGTATTTGATATAACTCCTCCAGAGAAAAAATTATCCGCTGTAAAATAGTCAAATGTTCCCCCACCACAATTAACAGCGTAAACAATATTAGAAAAACTCATCGATAACTGAGGCTGACCGCTACCTGCCTCTTTGCTATAGAAAGTTATTCCATTTTGATCGGGAGACACTATATTCGCAACGATTTGGAGTGTGCCGGTTTGGCCGAGATGAGCCTGAACGAAAGAAGACATATCGACTGCGGTCATTCCAGTCTGCAGCAGCACTCTGGTTGTTCCCAGAGAGGTTCCGCCGGTGTCAACGATATTCATTCTATCTAGGTTGGGAGCATTGTCCCAGGTAATCCCTGTTTCAGTCCAGGTGGACGCGGCAGGCAGCGAGTAGATGTTGATATCAAGAAATCTATCTGCTGGTGCGGGCGCATTGGCGTAATATAGTTTTAGAAGAGCGCGTGATGGCGCAACAGTTACATCCGTCAGATCGAACGAAATATAAGATACTCTGGTGATGGCAACCGGCGGATTTGGGGTTTTCACAATGATGTTGGCGCTGCTCCCAAAATTTTGATCATGATAGCCAGTTCCATTTTGCACGTAAGCATCGGCGGAGGGAGCACGAGCTGTGGTGGTATAGTCAGGAGTTACGGTTAGTACTGCGCTGCACGGGACTCCTCCATAAGTTGCCGTTATCGTGA
>JANXSG010000137.1 GCA_025352825.1 Chthonomonadaceae bacterium
GCTCATGCTTAGCCGCGCTTTTGAGTATGCGCCAAACATGATTTTCGAAAGAACCAGCCCACACTGGGAATCGGACCCAGGACCTCTTCTTTACCAAAGAAGTGCTCTGCCTCTGAGCTATGTGGGCAGGTGAAACGGCGAATTAACTGCTTTCGTTCGAGTAGAAAGTTAATATCAAATACGCCTGAAAACTGGTGGGGAGAAGAGGATTCGAACCTCTGAAGCATTCCGCAACTGATTTACAGTCAGTCCCCTTTGGCCACTCGGGTATCCCCCCACGATGCCTGCCTGGGGAGCTAACGCTGATACAAGCGAGGGCTCAAATCACAATCCCAGACAAAGTATTACTCGGCGGAAATCGCGCTTCCACCGAGTATGCATATGAATTTTAGCACAGATTCTACTCAGAGTCAAGGAAAAGCAGCAATTCTTTAACTGTGGCTACCTAAATATTCCAAGTACCGCTTATCCCCTCTCTGCGTTCAATGTAATATTCATCATTATTAGTTGTTGGATCGTTCCAGGTGAGTGTGACTTGAGAGCAACCGACAACCTATGCAAAGATAAAAGACAACGTCAGAGCGGGAGATGTGCTGTTTCCTGCCTCTTTGCTGTAAAAGTTCATTCCACTTTAATTGAGAGATAATATTTTGGCTACGAGTTGAAGTGTTCCTGCCTGCCCAAGATGAGTTTGAATGAAAGAGGTCATATCCACTGAAATCATGCCTGGATGCAATAGTTCGCTTCATGTGCTAAGGAAGGTTCCGCCGGAGTCCAGAATATTCGTCCTTTCGAGGTTGGGCTTTTTTAACGGACTTGCTAAGCGGGGCTAACTTCCATAATAGAGCATCATGATAATAGTGACGGGGAAATGGTGCTTTCCACATTCGGTTACTATCTGTATCCCATAATATGAGCTGAACCTTGCTAGAGAGATAGTGCATGTTATCGTCATAGTCGTCATTTGTCGGATGGAACCAGCCAACCAAATAACGATTGTCAAGCCATTGGGTGAATACAGTTGCGTTCTTTCCTGTTTTACTCTCTTGTACACAGATGCCATTTTTATCCACTATATAGTAGTAGCAAACATCATCTGGCGCATCGACTAGATCCCCAGTACTTGTACAAATATTCTGCAGTAACACACGTTTACCATCTGGAGAAGGATATAGGGAACGTGCATATACCTGTGAGTAGTAACCTCTTCCTAAACCGCTCCAAATGCCCGCCTCGTGGGCTACTTTAAGAGCAGCTGGATATGCATTACCCAATAAATTGATAATATCCTGTTCCGTTGCCTTCTGTCGAACGATACTGCTCTTATGAATTTTGGCAATACTTGCCTCTCTAAACTTGCTCTCACTCGAATAGACTAAGTTGTCATCTTTAAGACTCCACTCAAAAAACTTCATAGCCTCATTACAGTCTGTTAGCTTTCGTGCATCCATATCGAAAATTGCGCAACCAAAGAGATATCGACTGCTTTTTGACCATGTTGCAGTTTGTAATATATCTGCATCCTTTGCTAAAAGTCCTATCCGCTTGCCAAACTCATCGTGCAGATAATAGTCGCGCATATTATAAGGGCGATCTATTTCCTCGGCGACTACCATGTGCTTCTCGTCCGGGGCAATACTAGCTACCCATGTCCCTGGCTGCTTTGAGTGTGCTATGAGGAGTTGTACTCCTATTAGATTGGGAAAGAGAACCAACGCTCGACGTAACTGCAGCCAATCGTTGTTTTTGGGAACAATTTTATTAGTTAGTTTCGATTCTTGCACGGACTGAGCTGTGCTTGTCAGGAGTATTTCACAAATAAAAAAAAGTGAAATGATCGATACGGGTCTAAACATTCGAGATTTCATATCATACCTCCCGAAGCTAATTTAAACTTCAACCATGCTTCGGAGTTAACATCGCGATTTGGTCAGTGTATTATCGTGATTGTCTCTTGATCTGGGCGTCCGCCCGGAGGTGACAGCGTAATTGGGCCAGAAAAATTTAAGTATTTGGACCAGTAGTTATAATCTTGCTTAGAAGTATCTATTTGTGACCACTGAGCCCACTGCCCGAGCACATTTAACTCCCCACCCGACCAAGTTATATTAGTCATGTAGGTTCCATCTTTTACACACCCTGGAAACGGATCTATCAGTGGATTATTAAATTGTGTCAGGGTTTTACCCTGTAACAAGTAGTCTGGTACCTCATCTGTAGAGACGACGCGTTTCATACGCGGCTTATTAAACGTCTTTCCGTTTTGTAAATTACTGCTATCACGGAATGCAGACACTATTATTTTTTGATAAAACACTCCGAAAGCGTCGCCGATATTTACATAGAAATCTACTGCGTCCACATCTCGATTTATTATCATTCTTTGATAAATATTGTAGCCTAATGCAAATGCAGATGTATTTGAGCTTACCCAAGGATGTGGTGAATATTTTTTCCAGTTGAGATCATTGTCGTAGCCATCACCATTTGTACCTCGACCATCATTAATACGTAGAAATACACGCCATCGATCCGGGAGGCCAGGATCGGGGTCATTGGCGATATTATATTGAACTCCGGCATCTATCATAACACCCGGTTCAGGATCATAAGTACCGATATAACAGTGGCCAGAAACAGCAGCCTTGGTCTTGCCTGCATTCTGGAATGATGGGAAATTGTAGTATTGAAATCCATTGTTATCTATTTTATTCGGTACATAAAAATTGCCTCTAATTCCTAATACTTCTTGATTATTTACCTTTGATGTTGAAACAGCACGACGAACACAACCTCCGTTTTTTTTGCGATTAGCGACCGTCAATAATGATGTAGTTTCTAAAACCGGCATTACAGTAGTGAAACCGTCCAATGTCATTATTCCATCTAAATAATCTATTGAACCATTCGGAGGTAATGCAGTATTCGCACCGGACTGATACACAAGCGAATCTGGAGCTATCACACTCAGATTTCCTACATCTATTGCTAATTCCCCATCCGTAATATGAGAGCTTGCAAGTTGATACGCTTTTAGAAATATTTGACTTGCTGTTCCGTTCCATGGAATAGCATTTGTGTTTGGAGAGGTGTTATCTTCTTCAGAATCAGCTTGTTTGTTATCAGAAGTCGTTATGCGTACTACATAATAGTACTTTTGCCCATTCGTCAGATTAGAATCATCAAAGAAATGTGCTGAACCAGCTATAATAGCAATTGGCTGCGAATAATTATATTGTCCTGTGGATAAAGTTCGAAAAATCTTGAACTGAGTTGCATTAGAGATTACAGGCCAATAGAGGCGGATGCTCGTTCCACTCGTAGGATACGCCCCCAGATACCCCCAGGTAGGTATAGTATCGCCTGTATTTGTGATAACCGTAGCCACATTGCTGTATACGGTATAGTTCGTACCTGTAAAGCCGCGTATGCGATAAGAATAGTTAGTTCCACCTTGTAGGTAAACATCCACTTTTCCATTGATAGCGCCTTCAACAGAATTATTTGCAGTCCAAGTTCCAGTAGATCCATCTTTACGTTCAATGATATACCCGTCTCTATTAGTTGTTGGATCGGTCCAGGTGAGTGTGACTTGAGAGGAACTGATTACCTGCGCAAAGAGAGTAGGAGCGTTGAAAGACAGCGTCAGAGAAGGAGCTATACTAACTCCAGCTTCTTTGCTGTAAAAGTTAACTCCATTTTGATCCTGGGACATTATAGTTGCAACGATTTGGAGCGTGCCAGTCTGGCCAAGATGAGCTTGAACGAATGAGGTCATATCAACAGCGGTCATTCCAGGCTGTAATAGGACAGGGGTTGTGCCCAGCGGTGTACCTCCAGTGTCAACAATACTCGTTCTATCGAGGTTAGGAGCATTGTCCCAGGTGATCCCAGTTTCAGTCCAGGAATTGGACACTGCGGGGAGGGAGTAGATATTGACACTGAGTGACCTGTCTGCCATGGTGGGTGCGCTTGAGAAATAAAGTTTCAGAAGGGCTCGAGTTGGTGCAACTGTCACATCGGTTAGATCGAACTTGATATAGGATACTCTGGTGATCGCAACCGGTGGATTTGGAGTTTTTACTATAAGACTGGTGCTCGTCCCAAAATTTTGATCATGATAGCCAGTTCCATTTTGCACGTAAGCATCGGCGGAGGGAGCACGAGCTGTGGTGGTATAGTCAGGAGTTACGGTTAGTACTGCGCTGCACGGGACTCCTCCATAAGTTGCCGTTATCGTGA
>JANXSG010000139.1 GCA_025352825.1 Chthonomonadaceae bacterium
AATCAGAATGAAACTGCGTCCACCGTAAAGAAAATTCGGGATATGGGAATAACTATTTCCACTATCACGACAGGCGCTCAGGGTGGGGGCGATATTAAATTCATGGCCACCATTGCATATCTTGGCGGTGGACAGTCCTATGTGGCAGAACAGCCCCGTGATTTGCCACGACTTCTGCTCAAGGATCAACAGACTATCAGTCAGCCTCCTATCATTGAAGAACCATTTCGGCCTCGCGCATTGGAAGGAGATGAGGTTTTCAAAGGAATCGATTGGAACAGTGCGCCTTTACTTCTCGGTTATAATATATCCAATATTAAACTTAACGCAGACATTTCGTTGATTTCTCATCGAAACGATCCCATCTTTGCTGGCTGGAGATATGGACTGGGAAGATCGGTGGCATTTCTTTCAGATGACCGAGCTAAATGGGCTGCCCAATGGCTTGCCTGGCCGGGATATGCCAAGTTTTGGGCGCAGGCTGTGCGATGGACTCTGCGCCCAATAGCGCCGAGTGACTATTCGACCCAAGTGAACATGGAAGGTACGCGCGGGCATATTGTGGTGGATGCTATCGACGAACAGGGCCACTTTGTAAATAAATTACCTCTGACTGCACGCATTGATGCGCCAGGTACGGGAGGAATCAAAGGTATTGCTGCAGAGCAAGTGGCTGTACGGCAAACCGGCCCCGGCCACTATGAAGCATGGTTCGATGCACCGCAAATAGGTACCTATTTGGTCAATGTTTTGCAGGCAGGAGAAGATGGCAAGTCTGCACAAAAATCCACCGTGGTAGGAATGTCGACACCATACTCACCCGAATTTAGAGAGACAGAATCCAATCACTATCTGATGTCGCAGTTAGCGCAATCGGGTGGGGGGCGAGTAGATCCAGCTCCCAATGCGGTATTCGGTGGTGATCGACCTGGTGTGTTTTCAGCCAAAGACTTGAGTAATTGGCTTCTAGTATTCTCAATGTTACTGCTTCCTTTCGATATCGCTGTTCGCCGTATAGCACTGGATCGATCTGATCTGGTAAAACTCTGGATTTGGATAGCAGGAAAGAAGAACGGGCAAAGAGCAAGATCAGCTACTCCAGAGCTCGGGAGACTGTTGGATCGCAAAGGCTCCGCAGTCCAAACAAGAATAGATGAAATTGCAAATCGCACTCAGATCGAAAGCATTCTTCCGGAGATTTCCGAACAACAGAGAAGGGTAAATTCTGATCCTATTCAGCGCGAGCCAAGTGTGCAAACTATCGAATCGCGATCGAGCCGATCTTCACCCACTACTCTTGTGCCCCAGGACATGAAACCGAATATAAATTCAATATCAAGAGAGCCTGATGTTGAGATCGCTGCAGAATCGCAGATAGAAGAGAGCGGTATGTCTCGGTTGATGGCTGCCAAACGACGTGCCAGCCAGCGAAAAGAAGATGAGTAGAAAATGAACCACACTCGTATAGATATCTATATGCACAAATGCCCTCACCATGTGCCACATTCTAAGCGAATCGCTCTGAATGCTGTCTCCATTTTCATCGTTCTTCTTCTTTCGTTCTCATGTGCATGGGCTCAAACAAATTTTATCTCGGAGTATCTGCTTGACAGGGATACTGTGGAAGTACCTTTTGAGTATAAAGATCATCAAATTTTGGTTCACGGTCAGGTGGATGATCGAGAAGCTCTTACTTTTCTCTTGGATACAGGGGCTAGTTCGCCTGTTCTCAATAAAACTCTTGGGATAAATGGCACTCATATTAAAGACACAGTTATTCAGGAAGCAGAAGGTCAGACGCTTTCAGAATCCGTTTGGATAAGTGATATCAGACTTGGGAACAAAGAAAATAGCGTGCATGTCCACAACATCGCAGCGCTTATTGCTGATCTATCGAATATGGAGAAAGTGCTGGGGCATCGAATAGACGGTATCGTAGGAATTAGTTTCCTCGCTGGATACGTCACTGAGATTAACTATAATGCGCAAAAGCTTATTGTTTCAAAATCACTACCGAGGTCGTTGGAAGGAAAGCACCCTGATGATCAGAAGCTGTTCCGGTTCAATCTCATCGATTCCAATCCATTGAAGATCGCTTCCTGTGTGATGATTGGCGGACAACTCCATTCCAAATACGACTATAATTTTCTACTTGATACCGGATTTGGAGGGTATCTCAGTGTAGCTCAATCGGCAGGCCTGGAGGCAGGACTATACAAGTCAGACACGCCGCAAATTCCGACAACCAACTACTCTGTAAGCAGAATGTTTCGCAGTAATAAAATTCGAGCTAATTATCTTACACTGGGCGCCATCAACCTTTCCAACCGTGTGATTTCTATCGATTTTCGAAATAATGATGCGTATGGCCAGACAGGAATTGTGGGAAATCGTTTTCTTCAAAACTATCGTGTT
>JANXSG010000143.1 GCA_025352825.1 Chthonomonadaceae bacterium
GGAGGGTGGGTCAAAAGTCTCTTTCGGACTGTAAATGGGCTAAAAGTCGCTATTTTTCAATGGCAGATCAGCGTCAAAAAAATCTTCGTCGCTTGTATGGGCATTGTAGAGCGATTTATTTTCAATCGAAAATTTCAGAAAGGCTTTTGACCCGCCCTCCAGGGGGGTTAGGCAAAATCTGTACTCGCCTGACTTTTGCAATTATCTCATATTGAACGAAAGAATAAGTAATATGTCGTATGGATTAAATGCTATAAACGAAACAATTGACGCTTCGAAAGAGGCTAAATTAGCAGCGCAGAAGCTTACACGTAAACGTGCTAGAATGCAGATACTTGTGGTTATCGTGTGTGCAGGAGTTATAGTGGTTGGTTCACGATACTCCAAAATGCATCGAATAAAACCGGGAACTGTACTTGAAGAGAACACCATCAAAGGGCACTGGTCGCTGCAGTCGGTTAATAAAGATCCCGTAGGTGAGAACGAACAGTCCGTGGTGGTGGATCAACAGGTAGATTTTCATGGCGGCGAAGTGCACGGACAGACTCGGCTTCGCGCAGATACACCTGCAGGAACCACAAGCATGCCGCTGCCCGACGAGACCGCTTCCGAAGTGAAGACCAGCGATGACGGCAGGCTTCTATTTGTGAAGTGGGATGGAACCTACACTATCAAAAATGGCAATATTATTGAGCTCCATATCGGAAAAGCAAGTTATAATGCGGTTGTATCTCTAAACCCTCGAAACCACACCCTGGAACTGGATCATGATGCTATTCTCACTTTCCCTGGCAAAGCAGTGTATCACACCGTCGGAACGGTTTCTATGGCGCCAAAATAGTAGTTTATGAAGGCATTTAGGCGTTGGTGAAATCAGATCATTAGGACTTGTGCATCAAACTCTTTTGTGCAATTTTTATCATGAGGTATGGAGAGCTACTGGGAAACATCCGAAAATACAAAAGCTTATCTATGAGTAAAGGAGTGGGTCATGCTTCGCATGTCCTGATTTCAATTGCAATATGAGCGATCTAAATTTCGCGAATAATGAGACCGATCTCATCACAATTTTGATAGTGGAACAGGATGCCCAACTACTTTCGATGTTGGAAGTGCTTTTTTCCGCGGGTGGGTATGAGGTATTCTGTGCTGAAAACGGCCGCGCAGCTCTCGAGCAGGCAGAAAAATTTCGATACCCCCTGGTGATCACAGCACTCGATCTGCCTGATATTGAAGCGGTAGAGATGCTGGTGGGCCTTACCGAGATTGATCCATTTATCGAATGCATTCTGCTGGCCCAGATATCACAGCTTTCACGTGTTATTGAAGCTAGTGAAGTTGGAAACGTCTACAATCACTTCTGGAAACCACTTCAGGACATGGGTGAACTAGTAAGAACCGTTGCTCGCGCTCTAGAACGCCGTGAGCTGCGCCTCAATAACGCCCACCTTCTCACCGAACTGCGTGATTCAAGAGAGGAAGAACGCAAACTGTTTCGCCACTTGGAGCAGCTAGACAAGGCTTCGGGATTAGGGCAGTTAACACAGAACCTGAACGGAAATATCGAAATTCCTCTCGAACGCCTGCTCTCTTATGGGCACTATATGAAGGCAAGGCTGGAGCGCAATGAATCCGATCCTGTTTCTGCAGAACAGATGAATCGGGCGCTTGAATATCTGGCTGAGATGGAAAAAAGTGTGCAGAACGGATATGAAGTTCTTCAGCACATCATAAACTATGCGGCAAACCAGGACGACGGCCCTAGCACGATCAAGATAGAAGACGTATTGAACGAGTCGATCGATCTGGTACGCCCTCTGCTGGATTCGAAATCGATTTCAGTATCGATTGAGCTGGCGACCGGAACTCCTGATGTGATTTTAAACCGCACCAGATTGCGCCAGATATTAGTTGGAATCTTACTAAATGCGCAGCAAGCTCTCGAAGATAGAGAGGGCAATATTTCTATTTCGACCGGTATAAAAGAGAAGGCCGCAAAACAAGAGAAGTTTGCTCTCATTTGCATAAAAGATAATGGATGCGGTATATCTGAAGAGGTACTAAGCCACGTGTTCGACCCATTTTTTTCAACCCGCCGACGCGAAGACAATCTAGGTATTGGGCTGACTATAGCCCGCAGAATCCTGCATGACTGGGATGGCGATATTGAAATTGATAGCAGTGGATCGAATGGAACCCAGGTTACAATCGTGCTTCCGGTGCGCACAACTGATGAGCTCTGGCCAAAATGTGAAAGCAGTTTCCACGGCTCATCACAGTCCTTAATCGAGCCCGATAAGTTCGCTGCCTAACAGTGGATGAGATTCTTATTCTTTTACTGCCTTATCAAACACATCAAATCAAAATATAATTGCATTTTCCCATTGTCTGTGATACAATGATGCCTGTCGTGGAGAGATGGCTGAGTGGTCTAAAGCACCTGCCTGCTAAGTAGGAGTAGTCCGTAAGGGTTACCTCGGGTTCGAATCCCGATCTCTCCGCCATTTCTGATTCACCTATTCACCCTGCGAACTTAGCTCGCGAGGATGCCAAATGCGCTTCTCCAAAACACTTAAGCAATCGATGATTTACGGACTGGCAGGGTTAACTTTTTTGACTCTGCCATTACCATTTGCAAAAGCCAGCTCAGGTTCCAAATACTGTGCTGAGCGTTTGCAGCATCACTGCGACCGTCATCTGTCTTACGAAATGCTTAAATCGGATGCTGCTGCTTCTGCTGGGAAGGTGGTGGAGCTCCGAGGGCGCGTTGGCGGCATGGCGGGCACCTCCGAAAGCTTCACAGTGCTGCTGAATTTACGGGATTCAAAGTCGAACGATTCCGTGAATCTTGATATCCCTTTGAACGAAGTGGCCGTGGTTAATGAGACCTACGCGGTGGAGATACGTGTGCTGGCTCAGGTGACCGAAGGTGGCAGCGGGAATGTGGTGCCTCTCAAAGTGCTGGCAGTAGCCCGTGAGAGTGAAGTAGATACTCTCGAGAGGCGGGAAGAGCTGCGCGAACAGAGGCTGCATCCAAACCGAAGTTCAGAGATTACACGTGTATCTCGGAATTCATCTCCCTCCAGAGGCGGCTATTTTCGCTTACTGCCAGAGACTCCAGACGTTCAATCGCTTATTGCTTACTGTGAGTCTCAGCTGGGATTACGTGTCAAATCTCTTTTCCGGCCATATTTAGCCTTCATACTAGGCGCCAATCACCGCCTAGATTTGATGACGGCAGGGAAGATCACTTCTGGGTTGCTGTTCTTCTCGAATAAATATAATGTGGATCCTCGGCTGGCAGTCTCCATGATTATTGCCGAATCCAACTTCGATCCGAACTCACACTCCCACAGTGGGGCGATGGGTCTTGGCCAACTGATGCCCGGCACCGCAAAGTCCCTTGGAGTGAGTAACGCCTTCGATCCGATTCAAAATTTGGATGGGTCGATCAACTATCTTCGCAGCCGCCTGAACACTTTTGGTGATGTCTCTCTAGCCATGGCCGCATATAATGCCGGCGCCGGCGCAGTGAAGAAATATGGCGGCATACCTCCATACCGCGAAACTCAAGCATATGTCCGACGGGTAGTCTCCCTCTATCAGCAGCTCTGCCAAAACGATTAGTAACTTTCCCTTATGCTGGCACATCCAGAACCTGAAATTATTTACCTCACCCCCTGCCCCTCTCCCAAGTAGCTTTGTTCCTCGCATGGGAGAGGGGGTGAATCAATCGGAAATCTTAGCACATGCAGAGAGCTTCAAGCGACCGGAGATGGGCTTCTCAAATCCAGCGGGGGTTTTTAGTCGACATGAAAGTCATCTGATATTCAATTACTTCCGGGAGTTGAAAACTCCCGGCATCAAAAAACAGGCGTCTTTCAGACGCAATTCCCTCCCACAGGGCGGTTGGCCGCTGGCCTCCCAGACGGGTACTTCAGTGCCCAGCGCTAATGGGAGAAGGTCTTAGAAGTACTTTCACAGCCCCTTCAACCTTAGCGACTCAATAGTTGAGCGTATTCTGAACGCATGTAAACATGCAATGTATTGCGGCATCACGTTTGCTGTCTAGAACATTTCGGGTGTACAATAATGAGAGAAATTCGGAAGAGGAAATTATTACTACTTTCACAATCAATCTTCAGGACGAAACTGTGATTCGTTTAAAGGAATTAGCGAATAAAGCCGGTGCAGCGCTGGAATGATATATCAATTTATCAACGTGTATTTCAAACCTACAAGGTAAAAGGAACTTAAATTTGCGGCAGCTCAAAATAATCATTGAGAAACATACCGATGGATATGTGGCGTATCCTCTCGGCATACAGGGAGTTGTTGTGGGTGAAGGTGATACCTATGAAGCCGCACTAGAAAATGTTAAATCAGCTCTTGCCTTCCATATTGAAACATTTGGGAAGCAGGTACTAGAATCAGAGCCGGTAGTTCTTGAAGCCTTTATCGCGGAGGCCGGAGTAGCTGCCTGATGTCCAAGTTTCCGGTCGATGCATCACTAGCTCGTGTCCTCAAAGCTCTTGGGCAGCTCGGATTTGATACGGTTCGGGAGGGTAACCACATCGCACTTACGAGACAGAATGTAGATGGTACTTTGACTCCATTGACACTTCCGAATCATGCAAAACTGAAGGGTTCAACATTGAGGACAGTTCTAACTCAGGCTGGGATCCCGCGTGATGTATATCTAGAAATATATGAAACTATGTAATTTGAGTTACTTTTGATTTTGCTTCAAGTGACTACTTCAGATGCCGAAGAGGTTCCGGAAGGAACAATCTTGTCGAGTGTCGAATAGCGATCTGAGACGGGCTGAATGTTAGAAGCGCTCAAGAATTCGGAGATTGATCATTAAACCATCTGTTAAACTAAAAGATAATCGGGAACGGATATTAGAGATTGCTGGACAGCATGGTGCACGCAACGTAAGAGTATTTGGATCTATCGCACGTGGAGAAGATACTGAGAAGAGTGACTTGGATTTGCTGGTGGACCTGGACGACAACCGCCCTTTGAGCGACCTTGGAGAGTTCGTGGAAGATGTTCGTGAAGCTCTAGGATGTAATATACAAGCTGTTACTTCGGACAGCTTAAATCGATTGCTCAGAAAGCGCATTCTGAACGAGGCAATACCGCTTTGAAAGACGACTAAGTATATTTAGTCCACACTTAGGATTTGCTTACTCTTTTGAATCGTGTATAATCTTTTTCCGGATTTAAATAGTTAAGTTTAGTAGTACAAGTGAACTTGAAGAATTTGGGATTTTAAATTGAGGTGATTTAATGAGTGACAAACAGGCAATACAGATATTCAATATTATATTCGAACCTCAAACTGAATTTGCAACACTCTCAGAAGTCAAAATCTATTGCTGATCAGCTACAGCGCACGCTTAATTCTGTCGTCCGTAATCTTACAAATGAGCCGGATGCAGTTGTTACGACAGAAATCACAGGTGCTGAAATAGGCAGTTTGCATTTGGCTATGCGTCCCTCTATCGCTGCTTCCCTTTTAGCCGATACAGATAGTGTGTGTGATACCCTGATAAGAGATATCAATGAAGTCTGGCACCAGCGTTTTCGTTCCGGAATGACGCCGAGCTTGCTTCAACAATATAGAACATTGGTCAATACTTTGAAGGCGTCCAACGTGCGAATAAAGTTCGAGCATGGATCAGAAAACGTTGTGATTGATGATCTATTCCGAAAACGGTTTAAATCCGCTACTTAAGAGAGGATTGCTGGAAGTGTAGAGATCGTAGGTCGGATTGAAGCTATCAATATCCATTCAACGCCTCATGAGATCAAGCTTTTTCCGACACAACCAGGTGCAGAACCGATCCCATGCCGCTTCGAGGCGACTTTACTAGGTTCAATCACTGATGAAATTAAACGAAAATCGTTGGTTCGCGTTACTGGAATGGACTACTATGCGCCCGTAGGTCTGTATCCAATTCGTATGACTCTAACTCGCGCACCACAGGCACTCATCTTCAATCCAGAAAATCTGCGCTCATTTATGCGAAATATCAATCTCGTTCCTCATGGTATGTTCGCCTCGGAGTATCTTACAGCGAACAGGAGGGCAGCGGGACTTGAAGGAGATTAAGACCTATTATTGGGATGCCAATTGCCATATAGCTCTTCTTAATTCCGAACCTACCACCGATGCAGTCTATCTTTCCGCTTTAGAATGTATGTATGGTGATATGATTGATGGCGAGCCGAGATATCGTTTAGCTACACTGATATTCTGTCTTGAAGTAGCTTTGGATTGGCAAATGATCCCTCCTGGTATTTGGCAATCTGTAAATGCAGAAATGGCAGAGCCGGGAATCGGCACATTATTAGTACAGCTTCGAATGGTAAATGCATTTCGTAATCAGTGGGTAACTCACGAGGGAAATGATCTTCGCGATCCTGAAATTGCACCAGAAGCCCTCAGTAAATGGACGCGATGCTTATCACTAATGTACTTACATGCAGCTAGTGCAGAGTCAACGATATGATGAAGAAAAATTCCTAGGTGATATGAATGGATCACTTGAACGGATTCAAGTCAGAACGCGAATTAGCCTTTTGTCTTGTCTATATAGGTCGGCCCGTGCCCATTACATCGAAGCAGCACAGTTTATCAGAGTAGATACTCCTTTATACAAACGTCTGAGAGAGATGAGCAAAGAATATGTAGAGCTATCTCCTTTGCAATCGACGTATGAATATTTTGCATCATATTATAGATATGCACATGACCATGGTGGACAAATGGAACTGCCTTTTAATAAGGGTACTAGGGAAGAAAATTTGGAAAATCGGTGGGTTCAATGGTTTAAGAGAGAAGTAGATTCTGTTACTTTGGATGGTGCGATAACTTGCGGCATTCTCAGTGCAGTTGCATTTCCATATGATGTAAATACAAATGGCTTGAGCAGCTTTATATGTACTATGCTGAAGGATCGGTACGATGATGCTATATGCCAGATTCCACCTCCATGGCGAAATTAGTTTATTACAATCTATATCTATTGTCGATAAATCTGTTTATACGTTTAATCATTATTCTATAAATTTGAAGGAAGAAATTGATTGCATGTCGAATAGCGATCTGAGGCGGGCAGACTGATATCGCAGAAATGACAGCTATTGAAAATCGATCTGTGGCGCCAACACTCCAACCAGAATATGAGGACCACTTATATGGCAAAGAAGAAGATAGGTGTCGCTATTATTGGCAGTGGCAGCATCGCCACACATCGCCACGCACCAGAGTATGCCGTCAATCCCAATGTAGAAATAGTTGCATTCGTAGATAGATTTCCGGAACGCGCCGAGAAGCTCGCCAAGAAGTATGGCGCAAAATCGTTTTCGAAATACGAAGATGTTCTCGCTCTCAAGGGTGTTGAGGCCGTCAGCGTGTGTACTCCCAACGCGTTTCACGCACCCATAAGTATTGCAGCACTCAAAGCGGGGAAACATACGCTGTGCGAGAAGCCCATGGCCACCTCCGATAAAGAAGCCAAGGATATGATCGCCGCATCCGAAAAAGCCGGCAAATACCTGATGATCGGGCACAACCAGCGCCTCATGTCTGCCCATGTCAAAGCGAAGCAGTTGATTCAGGATGGCGTCATTGGGAAGGTGATCACTTTTCGCACCTCTTTTCAGCATCCCGGGCCGGAGGGATGGAGCATCGAAGGGCCTACAGGCTGGTTCTTCGATAAGAAGCAGGCCTTCGTCGGATCTATGGGCGATTTGGGCGTGCACAAAGCCGATCTTATTCGGTGGCTGATCGGGGAAGAGTTCGTGGAGGCTGCCTCCATGGTTGAGCATCTGGACAAGCCGATGGGCGATGTCGACGACAACGCAGTGTGTATTCTCCGCTCTGCCAGCGGCGCCATCGGAACACTCGTCGCTTCCTGGACTCACTACTCTAGCGAAGACAATACCACTATTATCTACGGCAACAAAGGAATACTAAAACTAGGCACTGATTCTAGGTTCGGCGTAGTAGTCGAGCTTGCTAGTGGCGAGAAACAGTTCTACGAAGTGGGTAAAATGCAGTCCAATGATGAAGGCGGCCAGAGTGATTCCGGCGTCATCAATCTCTTTATCAGTTCGATATTGAATAATACACCACCTGAAATCAGCGGTGAAGAGGGGCGTCGAGCGCTAGCCGTCATTTTGGCGTGCCTTAAATCTTCTCAAACAAAACAGTTTGCAAAAGTCGAAATATAGCGGGAATTTATTCCAGTCGGCGCAGCTATATCCGAATTAAACATTCGATCATTGATTAAGCACCAATCGCCTTCTAAATCCTCACTTCCCATATCTTCTTTCGAAACTGCAGGAGAAGGTGTGGGAAATGACGGATGCAATTTGCTTCTTTAGTGGACTTTCACAACTATCTCTGACAAGTATAAGATATCGGCATCTCGTCATAAGTCCTGCCCTTCAATTCTCGTCCGGTCAAATCTTTACGTTTACCCCCCCACTGTTTGAAAAAGAATGGAACATGCGCCAGTATGCATTGCTGGTGTATATTTTCCACCCAAATGCCTTCCATCGTTCTTGAACCTGGCCCTGATTCTCCACCTACAATGACCCAGTGAATTCCCTTTAGAGGAAGAGATAAAATTGGACCAATCAATGGTTCTATCGATAAAAATCGAACGGATGCCGGAACATATTGTAAGTCAGTAATTCGATTTATAACTTCCGAATTTTCCACACTGACACCCATCCAGATATTATCAGACCATGGCAATTTATCGGATAATTCTAATAGACGTTCACTACGTTTGGTAAGTATCTGGAAGGTATGGCGAGGGCAACTTTTCATAGTTTCAAATACATTATTGATGAATTCGAATGGTACGTCTGGATGAAAAAGATCACTCATAGAATTTACGAACACCAGTCTTGGAGCTTTCCATGAGAGAGGCGCATCCAGCAGATCTTCATGCAATGTAACTTTGAAGCCATCTCTATAACGCGCTACCTTCATGGCTTCAAGGCGCTTCGCCATTCTTTCAGCGTAACAGTTTTTACATCCCTGACTTACCTTTGTGCATCCGGTAACTGGATTCCATGTAGTTTGAGTCCATTCAATATGAGACTGAGTAACCATTATGTTCCTCCTTTCCATTTATTTGGTTTGTTCGTTAATAACCAATGTGCAATTTTGACTCCATTTTTATTGCCTGAAGCAAAGCAGAGAAGATACATTGGTGAATTGTTAGAATTGTTCTGAGTCAGTGGTTTAGGAGCGACTCCATCCTCATCAAATATAGAGCGTAGACGTTCTACAAAGTATGTAGCAAGTTCAGAATAGTTGGCAGATTTGATTGGAGAACTCTCCTCACCGAATAAATTATGTGAAGAATTCGGTTTATAGAATTTTTCTTTCCACTCTTCATTTCCCAAGAAGATCGTGAGTCGTCTTTGCCAATCATCAGGAGGTAAGCTAGTCTGAGTCATCAGTCTATTCACGCCCATCCCAATGGGAACCAATAACCATAGATCAATTGCTTTAGTATTTGCAATGGCTTCCAGTAGTTTCCATTCAACTTGCATTCCAAATGGATCAATGAATACAACTGCACGATTACTGCTCCAATTTGTTTTTTCAATCCATTTTTTTAAATAATCATTAGCATCGGCTTGGACTATTTCAATTCTATTTGCTTTATCTGGATATTTCAGTTTGAGTCTTTCCAATTCTCTCGCTTTGGTCAGACTTCTTTCAATAAAGAGAAATTTATTGAAGGATGGATTGATAGATAAAGCAATATCAGCACTTCCATCCAAGAAATCAGCAAATTTTAATTCTTCAGAATCGAATAAGGAATCCATTGAAACTCCACATGATTTCAACGGGATTGTGCCTGTTCCAGCGAATGTGTCAACGAATGTGGTAATCGCCCAAGGTCGATTTTTGAATATCTGCATGTATGTTTCAAGATATCCATGTAACCTGGAAAGCTTATCCTCAGTCCAATTTCCACCAAATGATTGTTGGGGCATCACGTGTTACTTTCAGAATGAATTGATAGTAGAATAGCATATATTCGTCTACTTATTCATCGGAAGTGATATTTCCATCAAATATTAAAATTTCTAAATAGAATCAATTTGATTCGAATAATAGTGAATACTTCGTA
The DNA here is from genome assembly GCA_025352825.1 of Chthonomonadaceae bacterium. Taxonomy (GTDB): domain Bacteria; phylum Armatimonadota; class Chthonomonadetes; order Chthonomonadales; family Chthonomonadaceae; genus JANXSG01. The sequence continues at coordinate 10,173 of JANXSG010000143.1, forward strand.
TGGCTAACAAGCTACCCAAAGGATACGAGGCAATCTGAAGTTTGCTGAACGCAATTAGAACGGTCGTGGCCAGCTTAGCGCCAGATCTGCTGTTCTAGTTTCCCAGGCAATTAGTTTCGTGTAAAGATCATTGCGAACGCTCGCCAAGGCAGAGACATTCACCAGGTTTGTGTTTTCATCATGATCATTAAGAATATCGTAAAACTCTGCTGGTCTATTCGCTGTGGGGGTCCAAACAATCAGTTTATAGTGCAAAGTTCGAATTATTCTATATTTTTTCACATCTATAAGTTTAGGGTCATCAAAATTGAACTCGGAAATTGCATATTCTATGTTCTGGTTTTCCCCTCTTATCGACGGCGTGATGTCGTTCCCCACCCACGCAGCGGGCGGAGTAATCCCCACCAGTGAAAGTATCGTTGGCGGTATATCCAGACTCGAAATTGGTATTGGGCAGGCCGTGTGACTATCGGTAAGCATAGGTGCGTAGATAGTTATAGGGACACGAATAGACCCTTCGAAAGGAACCTGCTTATCTGTGTATCCTTTCACACCGCCCATTAAACCATTATCACTGATAAAAATAATGATCGTGTTATTAAACAGTCCATTGTCATTCAGCGCTTTCGCCACTCTGCCGAACTGTTCATCCATATGGCTAATTGCCTGGTAATAGAGATTCCAGTTCATCTTATTAACATTAATTATTGGTGGTCTTATCGCAGGATTGAGTTTACCTTTGTAAAGATTCTGGAAACGAATTGGATTTGGTCCGTAAGAAGAATGCGGAGCTGTGAAGCCCAGCCAGAGCAGGAATGGTTTCTGCTTAGATTCATCACTATTTATAAAATTAACCGCATCATCGCCAAAAATATCCTGTGTGTATCCTGATGGTGGCAGTTTATTCTTAACGTTAGGGCCGACTGAAAGCGAAGTAGAGTTAAAGTACGCTGTATTACCGCCTGTCAGCCAAATTCTCGGTTCAGATATACCGTCTTGTACTGGATGGGTATCAAGATGCCATTTTCCTGTCAGGACGGTATTATATCCCGCATTTTGCAGTATCGCTGGCAAGTTTACTGTTATCTTCGTTTTATAAAATGGATATGCCTGTCCGTTGTTATTAAAAAACCCTGTCTGGTGAGGAGGCTGCCCTGTCCATAACGAGGATCTGCTCGGCAGACAGAGAGGGCAGTGAACTGTTGCATTTGGAAATGTAGTGCCCATTTGCGACAGCAGATCTAAATTCGGCGTAACGACAAACGGATCTCCTGCATAATGCAGACAGTCATATCTCAGATCGTCAGCTATTACGAACAGTATATTTGGCTTTTGTAATACCACTAGGTCAGCTTGATAGACAAGATCGCTCCAGCTGGCAGTGATGAGAGCCTCTGAATTCAATTTTGTGGATTTTGTATTTATGGTTAGGCTGGCATCTGTCTGCCCTGCTAGTATCTGCACAGTATAGACCACAGGTTTTGCAATATTCTCATCGCTGCTTGAGAGTGTAACTATCGCACCTCCTGTCGGGGCAGGACTGTTGAGATGCACGACAGCCTTAACACTACCTCCACCGACTACTTTTGTTGGAGTGAGAGTGAGTGTCATAGTTGGTTTAAGCAATACAGATAGATCCACCTGGCTGGTGAGATCATTCCAGGTGGCCGTGATAAGTGCGTCCGTATTGGCGGCGGTTACCTGTGTGGTGATATCGAACTGAGCGTCCGTCTGCCCTTCAGAAATCTGTACTGAATTCACCGCTGGCGCAGCAACATTTATATTGCTGCTGGAGAGAGTAATGGTCGCCCCGCCTACCGGCGCAGGAGTGTTGAGATGGAGAGTTCCGGTAACCATTCCCCCGCCAATAACACTCAATGGCGATAGGGAAAGTGTAAAATCGGAATCACTTTCAATTAAATGAAGAGGTTGAAGGTAAGTGCATAGATTCAACTCGTTTTGTATTTTTATAATTTCTGAACCAGCACAACCGGACATGGCTGCAAGGATTGTGGTGAAGATAGACAAAAGTGTGAATATATTCAAATAACTTTTTTTAATCATCATTTCTAATCTTTCTACTTGTGAACAGTATTTTTCGGAAGCTCATAAACACATCGAAATCCTAGATTGTTTAAACCACTTTCAGCTTCGGCGCTGTTTCTTGATGCGACTCGATATCCCTGGCAGAAATTTTTGCAGCATAACCACGACCCACCTCTTACTACATGCAGCTTTCCATACGCTGGCCCTTTTGGAGATGTCAGCGGGCTATTTTTGTAGTAGTTTTCATCATACCAGTCCGAACACCATTGCCACACATTTCCAGTCATATCGTAGAGTCCGTATCGGTTAGGAGGAAATTTACCATTGGGGGATCTAGTTCGATATCCATCCGCCCCATTATTGTTCGTAGGAAAAACTCCCTGCCACCAGTTGCCGTTATACCGTCCATTCGGCAGCAGGGTATCTCCCCAGGCATACTCTTTTTGAACTAACCTGCCACGAGCAGCAAACTCCCACTCTGCTTCGGTAGGCAGTCTCTTCCCGGCCCATTTTGCATAGGCAGAAGCATCGTTCCAGGAGACCTGTGTTACAGGTTCTGATTCAACAGCTTTACTAGATGGACCGTCCGGGTGTGTCCAATCCGCTCCATCTACTAAAATCCACCGACCCTCCTTAAGATCGAAAACTGCAGCATTTCCGATTTTCTCTGCATCTGTCAGAAATTCTGTTTTCTTAACGAATTCTGCAAACTGTTTTACGGATACATCGTATTTATCTATATAAAAGCTATCCAGGTTCACTCTATGTACCGGAGATTCATAGGGAAACCCGTTGCTGCTTCCCATTAAAAAGGTGGCTTCATGCAGCTTAACCATAGAGGTTAGATCGGGAGCGGATGGCCTTGTACTTGTGATCTGTGAGATATGAGTTACACAGACTAGATAGAAATAAAAAATAGTAATCATAAATCTGTTGATTCAATACAGAAATTCTGGACAAAGTTGGAAATTTGCCAAGACGATCTATACCATATAATCCAGTCCTAATGAGTGAAGTGTAAATGAAAATATTACTCTGGAGAGAATATCAGATTATCGTTTGAAATCTATGCGAACATCTGACAAAAAGGCATAGAATTCAGACCTGAAAATGGAGATTGTACGTAGTGGGCTGACAAATCTACAGAATTGAAGATACCGTAGCGGATTCTGGACAGACCTCAGTACTACAACAACAGCGTCAGGCGACTGAAAGAATCAATGGCAGTAAAGATTACAGCAAGAACCATGCCAGTTTAGAGTTTTTGAAACATTTATTTTATCTCATTAATTATATCTGCAACTACACTCCACATTCTACAAGCTTTTCAGTATTGATCTTTAATATTCTCAACAACCTTCGGTATCAAAGCTCAAAATCCACCGATATCAGATATGGAGACATTGTTTGCTACGTTGCAGGATCACATTGCAGCTTCACGATTTCTACTTCGGCGTTGTAATCGGGGACGCGAGCGATGGGATCGCTGGCGGAGTGGTGGAGCAAGACATTCCCTTCCGGCCAGTGGATCTGGAGGTTTCGGGGGCGAAGAGGAGCGATTTTAATACGGCATTTCAGTTCACCGATATCATTTCGGAGCAGTACCGGATCACCTTCAGAAAGCGCCATCGACTTTGCATCTTCCGGTGATATGAATACGGCATCGCGATATGCCCCGGTGAGAGGATCGCGCTGTGCCTGAACCATACTGTTGAACTGTTTTCCACGTCGCGTGGAGACACGGAATTTCCCCTCACCAGGGGGCTTCAGGTCCGGCGGCGATAAAGTTTTCACAAAGCGGGCTTTTCCATCGGGAGTCTCGAACTTATAGTTTTCGCACAGCCGCTGTCCACCCCATTGGAATTGATCGCCCTGCTTTTTCAGGTTCTGAATTCCATCGTAATGGGGATTCGCAAATGCGATCTCTTTTCTGATCTCATCAGCATGTTCAAAGTGGATATGATCTGCGCGGTCCGGATAGACAGTCTCGGCGAGCTTCATCAGTATTTCCCACTCACTGCGCGCCTCCCCTATTCGACGGCCTCTAATCTCCGGACTGAAGATTACTCTGCGCTCTGTCGTCGTTTCGGTGCCGCCGCCCGGCTGTTCGTAGCGTGTGGCAGCGGGCAGAAGCAGCACCATCTCATTCGGTTCGGTAAGCATCTGTGAGGTCAGGACAATGTCCTGATGCACACGCATAGGAACAAGTTTTAGCGCTTCCTCCACATACTTCGGATCAGGCAGTGTTTCGAGGAAGTTTCCGCCAACACAGTATAGCAGATCGAGCTCTTCACGATGCGCTGCATGGATCATATCCGCGGCAGTGAGACCTGGTGAATGTGGGGGTGTAAACTTCCACAGCTTGCCGAATTCCTCAGCGGATTCCGGCGTGATTTTCGTATTATTTGGAAAGCTTGTTGCGTAGGCTCCCATCTCCGCGCTGCCTTGTACACCGCTATGACCGCGTATAGGCATTACTCCACACTTCTCCCGCCCAATGAATCCACGCGCTAGAGCTAAATTGAGCATACTTCGGACATTGTCGACTCCGTGAACATGCTGAGTGATGCCCATACTCCAGATGAAGACACCCGTTTTTGCCTGACCCACAATCGCGGCGAAATGCTCAATCTGTTCGCGTGATGCTCCGGATTCACTAACCAAGTTGTCCCAAGTTTCCGCCTCGACACTCGCCTTCACCTCATCAAAACCGATGGAATGGTTCTCAATAAACGAATGATCGTGCTTGCCGGCATGAAGCAATGCCTTCAACGCACCTGCAAAGAAAGCGCGGTCACCCCCGGTGTGCACTGGGAAAAACTCATCTGCGATCTTTGTGCCGAACAAGGCGCTCTCCATCGCAGAAGGAATCCAGTATCGCTCCAGCCCAGGTTCGCGCAGCGGGTTCACCACTATAATTTTTGCGCCAGCTTTTTTTGCGTAGTACATATATTTGGTGGTCACCGGCTGGTTATTGGGGACATCCGAGCCTATGAAAACCAGCAGATCGGAACCGATCCAATCGGAGTAGGAACAGGAGGAGCAGGAGATACCCAGCATCTCTTTGAGCGCATACGTGCTGGGGGAGTGGCAGATTCGCGCGGCGTTATCTATATTATTTGTGCCCAGGAAGCGAACCGCTTTCTGGGCTGCATAGTAGACTTCGTTGGTCAGTCCTCGAGCCGTGAGGTAGAAGGCCATTCGGTCTGGATCGCGGAGGGAACGAATCTTATCCGCGGCAATATTTAACGCCTCATTCCATTCGATTCGATGGAACCCCGCCTCTCCCTTTCTGCGCAGCATCGGATACGGTAGTCTTCCGAGATCACGAAGTTCCTTGCTCGTTATTTTCTTCAGGGATTCGACATCTTTCAGGAGTTCGATATCGAAGGCGGGCATAGTGTTGAGGCGGAGCAGGTTGAGGCGTACAGTGCACAGGTGAGGTCCGGGCATTGTCCAGTCTTTGAGCCCAGATGTACCAAGCGCGCAGCCGTCGCAAACGCCTTGAGATAAAATACGCCAGGTGTAGGGAAGCTGGTCACGGTTCGCCCAGATGGTCTTGAGCATATCCAGATAGTGGTTAGGCTTTACCTGACCGATGCCGTTCGGCATAACACTGACCCAGCTTGCAGGGTCCCAGGCTGGACGTCTCTGTCGTGCGGAATTTTTGGACAAAGTCAATCTCTTTCTGCGGGAAGGATGAATCCCGAAACTAAAATTCTTTCAGGGTCTCTTCTGCGGCCTTCCGGGCAGATGCTCCAAATTCTGGATCCTTCAACGCTGCTTGAATAAATGCCGTGAAGAAGCTCTCGTAGTTTCCAATATCGCGGCGTGCTTCGCCTTTTTGGAGAGGAACAGCCCACAGCGGATTTCCCTGCCTGCATAGCGCCGAAACGGAATCGGTGACGTTCAGTTCGCCGCGCACATCCCGGCCGGATTTATGCAGAAGATCGAATATCTTTGTGCTAAATGCATAACGTGCAGCAACTACGAGATTACTCGGCGCTGCTTCTCTGGCAGGCTTTTCGACAATATCAGCGACAGCAAAGGGTTCATCGGGATATTCGCTTAATTTGATTTCCTGTGACAGCACACCGTATCTGGAAACTTTCTCCCAGGATACTGCCTCACATATCACAGCAGCACCGCACTGCTTATCAGCAAATGTCTCAACCATTCTTCGCATCGGGCCGGAGGGATATGGCGATTCTATGATGCAGTCTCCAAAGGCGACCACGAACGGTTTGTCATTCACCCATTCTTCCGCATGCAGAATGGCATCGCCGAGTCCATGCTGTTCTTGTTGTATGATGTAATGGCAGGCTATCTTTTTATCATCGGTCGCTTCATCGAAATACTCATCCCCGAGGTAAGCACGAATCTGAGGTTTTCTATCGGAGACAATGATGAGCACTTCTCTAATATCGGCGCCGATCAACTCATCCAGGATATGAGCGATAACCGGTTTCCTGCCAATAGGCAGCATCTCTTTGGGAATAGCGTTCGAGAGCGGCCTCAGACGGGTTCCAAATCCGGCAGCGGGTATTACTGCACGAGTGATCTGATTACTATATGGATTCGACATGGTGGCGGGTAGATGTCCTTCTCGTATAAAGGTTGGGAAATCTAAAGCTCATTTATTCTCACTGCCATTTATTATAACATAATTGGCACTACCGAGATGCTTAGTTCCGGAGTATAATATCAGGTTTAAAGTGACATCAAGATGAAGGAGAAATACTAATGGTTACTATTATATTGGAACCAGTACTTGAACAGATTGTTTCCGAACATGCCCGGCAACAAGGCACCACTCCGGAAATATTGATACGAAATGATATTCGCCAAAAGTATCTGCCTGCTCAGATTTTAAAGCATTCCATTGAAGGGCTGAATATGGCGGATTTTCTGAAAGATTATATCGGATGCATAAATAGCAGTAGTATTTACCCTGAAGGTTCACATCTCTCGGAAGACACAGGGAGTAATTTTACAGAATTAATGGTTATTAAACGTAAACAGGGGAAACTATAATGTTGACAGTCACATGACCACTTGTTGCGATTTTCGACCGAAACGATTCGCAACATTCTACCTGTGTTGGCATTCTTCGGTCTTTAGAACAAAGTCCCTTGATTACCACATGGCCGTGTTTCACTGAAGCATTCTATCTGCTTTCGAGCGTTGGGGTTCTCGTTCACAAGAAAATTTGTGGTCGATGCGCCGGGAAGGGCGCTTAATTTTACTTGACATCACCGCCACAGAAGCAGATTATATGGATGGTTTGATGGCCAAATACAAGAATGTTCCTATGGATTTAGCCGATGCTTCAAAAGTTGCAGTTGCGGATAAAAGGGGAATCCGACAAGTGTTTACCATCGATGGCGACTTTTTCATCTATGTTTAATCCGATGGATCAGTTTTGAATCTCGTGCGATTATGAATCTCATATTATTCACATCTACTTGAACGCGAGAGAGTAAAATGACTGGAAATGTAGAAGATCTACGTGTGATTTAATCTGCTTCTGCGACTCGAAGTAGAATCTGTCTCTCCTGCTCGGATTCGAGCGAAGTTCCAGGGAGTAGAAGAGTTTTCATTTCGGCAGAATGCTGGCTGCTCGCGCGCAGCAGGCTTGAGTTTGGTTCGATGGATGCAATAGCACTGCGGATGGCTGGTATAAAACCTATACCGCGCACATTCTCAAGTCTTTTCAGCATAGGAAGAGCTCTGCCATCACCAATCTGTCCCAGGGCATTGGCCAGCGCTTCCGCCTCCTCGCGCCACCCTGCTGGCTGTTGTGCCACACAGTTTTCTAATACGAACATGAGTGCAGGGACTGATGTGATATCCCGCGCGGCACCGAGTTCTTCTGCGGCCTCCACCACATATGGTGGATAGTTTCCAAAAAGGCGATTTACCCAAGGTGCAGCTTCTGGTGAGGCCTCCGCCACGGCTCGCTTCCCCTGCAGCTCCTGCCGAAACCAACTTTTTCCGGTTCTATGTATCCAGCCAGCCAACAGAGTGAGGCTCGATCCTGTAAGCAAAGCCGTGGCATCGCGCAGAGATACCACATTCGATATGGCCAGCACAATCCCGGATACCAGAATAGCTACTCCCAGCCAAAATAGAATCATTACTTTTGTCGGCCCCATCGAATCACCTCAACTTTCAGATGCGGATGGATTTGAATACCTTCATTTTTAACTTCGAGAACGGATTACAAATTCCTGCCTGGCGTGGATAGGCACACAATACAGGCACATCATTCTGTGATGGTATAGATACCTTCGTAAACATACTCTGCCGGCCCTGTCATCTCGATACCAAGATTACGATTCCACCTGATTTTAAGCTCACCGCCACGGCTGAACACACGCACTTCAGCTTCTTGGGATGTGTCCCCCCGCAATATACTAGCTACTGCAACAGCACATGCCCCGGTTCCGCATCCCCAGGTCTCCCCGGCTCCACGTTCCCAGATTCTCATCTGAATGTGATTTGATCCAGATAACACACACCACATGACGCTTGTACGATCTGGAAAGAGTGGATGATGTTCAATTTTGGGGCTTAGCCTAAAAAAATCTTCATCTTCTGGCAGCGAATCTCGGAAAATGATGGCGTGTGTGGTGCCTGTTGAGAGCGCAGTAATGTTAATGGTATTTTCGCCATCGATTTGAAGCGGATAGTTCAATGCATTCTCTCTCGTGATTCGCATCGGAATTCCAGCCGGATCAAGCCGAGGCTGCCCCATTCCGACGGTTACGAGTTTAGAAGAAGTCAGAATAGCAGCCGTTCGTACGCCTGCGAGAGTAGCTACTTTGAGTATGTTTGATTGGACGATTTTATGATCCACTGCGTACCGTGTGATGCATCGCAGGCCATTTCCACATACATCGGGAGTGCCGTCTGGATTGTACATGCGCATGGTGATATCTGCGATGTGGGAGTTATCGAGAATAATGAGGCCATCAGCTCCCACCCCAAGCCGGCGGTCACAAATCTCTAGTGCGAGGCCAGACCAGTCGTAATCAGCGTGAGTCCGCCCATCGATGACTACAAAATCGTTGCCCACTCCCTGCATTTTTGTAAAAGTTAGATGCTTTGGCATTCTATCTATTCGCTCCCTTTGAACCCTCATTATACCCGAGCAGTGGAAGCTTCGATTAGCAGTTTTGGATCACATCATTCTATTCAGGGTAAGTTTCATTTCGCTTGCAGTACTTCAATTTGAGCATGTTGGTCTTGCATTCTAGGATTCTGTCTGGTACAATAGAAAACTCATACGGGCGGTTAGCTCAGGGGTAGAGCGCTTCGTTGACACCGAAGAGGTCACTGGTTCAAATCCAGTACTGCCCATATTTAATAACCAAAATGAGATCATGTCCGATCTCGTTTTGCACAAACTGCTCTCAGTTTAATTTTTTTGAACTGAGGGCAGTTTCGTGTTCATCACTGCGAGTAAGCGTTTACCAAGACATATGGTGTTATCTAGAAATATGACCATATTTACTAAAATTCAGACCGACCGAGTATACTACCGGTAGAAAGAGAATAATATGAAAACGGTTCAAATGAATTACTTGGAAATCTGTAACTACTTCACAAACCCCTGTATACCTATATATAGGTGAGTCAGAATCTGGTTTTAAAACTGTGTAGAAAACAAGGGCAATATAGAGATTTTTTTCAATGATGAACAATCGTTCTTTCAAGATGGAAACTATATTTCGCAATGGTTCTACTGCTACTTCGATTGATTCGGATTCTCTACCTGACCCGCAGGTGCTGCCTAAACCAGCCAATCGTAAATTGACAACTGAATATAAGGTAGGCATATTACAAGAAGTAGAAGCCTATCATGACCGTGGTGCAATCGGTACACCTCTTCGCAGAGAAGGCCTCTACTCCTCATCACTCACTGCCTTCAGCGCCAAGAAAGAAGATTTCGACAGACACGTCTTGGCTGCAGTACAACAACACAACGGCGATGAAGATTCTCTGCTTGAAAGCGCCGAATGAAGGTCCGTGATGTGATCAAGCGTCTAAACTCGGAAGGTTGGTACCTGGACCGGACGCGTGGAGATCATCGGCAGTTCAAATATCCCGACAAGGGCGGCCGCTTCACTTGTTCCAGGACACCCTAGTGACGAACTACTCCTGGCACGTTTAAATCGATCTACACCCAAGCAGGTTAGAAAGGCACCTCATGAAAACGACTAAAGAGTACGCCGTCATCATTGAGAAAGCAGCTAACAACTATGCTGCTTATTGTCCTGATGTCCCAGGTTGCATTGCGACTGGTAAGACAGTCGAAGAGGTACAGAAGAATTTTCAAGAGGCGCTTGAATTCGACTTTGAAGGGTTGAGAATAGATGGCGAAGCGATCCCTGAACCAACCACACTGGTTGGGCACGTCGCTGTCGCTGCATAAATATATTTATTTACTTCTCCAGCAGCAGCGGTCCATTTTGTTCGCAAGGAGATCGGCAAACCAGTTTTGTTTACTAACCACCTTCTTCTTCCCCGAGCTTCCAGCTTCAGCAGCAGGCTACTAGATTTCGAGAAATTACCTCCTTTCATCTCAGCAGCAGCCAATTCCCTTCAACTATTACCGATGCACAAGGAGCTTTTGACAAGCCAACAGCATGGTAATTTCTACGATCCGATATCAATCCAATATGCCTGAGTACAATCGTGAATTTGCATTGAGTATGAATATTTACTATAATGAGATAATTGCAAAAGTCTCAACGTAGCTGAAAAACTCGTTGACGCCCTCACCCCCCGTTACCCTCTCCCAAAAACAGGAGAGGGGGTGACTACGGCATCGGTTTTTCAAAAGTATTTAAGGTTTTGGTAACTATTCTGCATGGCCATTCGCCCCAATCGAATATTGTCATATTTCAAATGTGAATCGTTTAAGATGTAAGCTGCATGAACTCGAAGACAGGAAAAAATAGCCGTAAAAAAGCACAAAAGACTAGGTAGAATATCTAAGTACGATAAATCGGCATATAAATACATGCAGAAACTTTTTTTGCGCATTTTGTGCTTTTTTGCGGCTAGTTTATACTCGCTCAAATTGATCATTAATACCTATTACGATATTAATACTCGCGCAGTTGAATATAATCAGATTATGCTGAATAGTTACGTTTTTTGATTTAATATAAGTATAAATCCCCCGAATTGGGAGACTGGAAACCAACGATTTAAAGTCACCCCCTCTCCTGTTTTTGGGAGAGGCGGTCGGGGGTGAGGGCTGGAATGTGCGTGTATATCCAGCTTTTGCAATTACCTCATTTGTTGGAGAATTTATTATGCTGAGAAATTCTAGATAGTTTATTTGTGTTGTTTTACGGCTAATAATTTGTCTTGAAGTTCAATTAGTCTACAGCTTCGACGATTTGAAAGTGAAGTCACAACGTATTCGATTGTGGCGAATCGTCATGCTGAATAGTTACGTATTAAAATTTATTAGTTTGCTCTTGATTTTTCTAGTGAATAGGCTATAATTTTTACATAACCCGCCCATTGCTGAGGCATGGGTTTCGAAACCGCCCCAGGCCGGTTTTGCTTTTTTATAGTCCTCATTGTTCCTCATAAGATATCCCTTTGAATTTATGAGCTTACATAGACACATTTAACCTCTATAACGGCGCCCTCAAAAAAATACTCTACTCAACGACTTCGAATTCAAATTCATCTTTCTCCCACTCCAACTGCAGTCAAAATTAATCATCGAATAAATCCTTTTTTACCAATTTAATGAGAAGGAAGATTTAGGCTGCACGCCGAACAAGGACAGCATGATTATCAAAACTTCTATGTTCCTTTCTCTACTGTTTTTTATATTTTCAATAAATGCTGCGTCTTCTGTATTCGCTTCGGCAAAGAGCCTGCTGGCGCTGCACACAAGAGCATCGACATTCGAGCTGGATGACACTGGTTCGCTCATCGGTATCTATGCGGTGGGTGATGCGCAGAACTATCTGGCGACTGGTCAGCCCGCTCCACTGCTTTCACTCAGGATAAACGGTGTTTTCCACGCACCTGTCCGTGCAGAATGGAATGGCAGAGAGAAGAAGATCACCCTGCAGTACGCTCCTGCTAGGATTTCTGCAGTGATCAAGGTGATCTCAAAACCGACTCACATCATCTTCGAAGTCGTGGATATACACTCAACATTACCAGTTGAACTGATACTATGGGGTCCCTACCCAACGACAATAAAAGAAATTATCGGCGAGACCGTTGGAGTGGTGCGCGACGATAGATTTGCCATCGGGATACAGGCTCTCAATGCCAGAACGCTGGGAGGATTTCCAACCAATGAAAACGATATCGAGGCAGAGTGCTCGGATACAGACCTGGGGCACTACACGAACCTCGACCCCGAACTATTGAAGGAACAGGGCTATCGAGGTGACACCGCCCGGCGCACATCGTATGGAAGCGTACTGCAGGCATTTTGCAGAAATCGAGAACAAGAACACATCATCCCGAACTGGGGGCACGAGCAGTATCTGGTGAAACCGTTCGCAGATGGAGGCGTTATCGGCAGCAAGATCGCACTTTTTGCATGTCCGGCGAACAAAGCGCTCAAGACTATTGGTGCCATCGAGATCGCTGAGAATCTCCCTCATCCGATGCTGAACGGAGTCTGGGCGAAGGAAACGATGGCTGCCACATCCGCCTATCTGATCGTCGACTTTAGTGAGGAGAATATCAGCAGGGCAATCGAAATGACTCTTCGGGCTGGCCTGAAGTATCTCTACCACAGTTCGCCCTTTGAAACCTGGGGGCATTTCAAACTCAAAGCTTCCCTCTTTCCGCATGGATGGGACGGAATGCGTACCTGCGTGGAAAAAGCTAAAGCAGCTGGAATCGACATAGGGTTCCACACACTCTCAAACTTTATCACTCCGAACGATCCCTACGTCACTCCTAAGCCAGATACTCGCCTGGCTAGAATTGGGAACAGCACACTTACCGGCGCAATCGATGCCTCTTTGAAAGTGATTCCCATTGCCTCGCCTGCCTATTTCACCAAGCTAACAGCAATGAATACCATCGTCATAGGGGATGAACTGATAAAATATCACTCCGTGTCTGCCGATGTTCCGTATCGTCTGCTGGATTGTGAGCGGGGTGCCTGGGGAACGAAAGCGAGTTCTCACTCCTTCGGCGATATGGTGGGCAAACTGCTGGATCACGAATATGGCGTGTTTCTTTCCGATGCCAATCTCTCTCAGGAGATAGCCCGAAATATAGCCGACCTATTCAACCATACAGGGACACTGCAGCTCTCATTCGACGGTCTTGAGGGAAACTGGTCTAATGGCTATGGCCAGTATGGAAGAACCCTCTTCACCAAATCCTGGTTCGATTCACTCTCTGCTGAACTCCGCGGCCATGTTATTAACGATGCGAGCAACCCCGGCCACTTCAACTGGCATATCAACACGCGAATGAACTGGGGCGAGCCCTGGTATGCTGGATTCCGTGAAAGCCAGACTCTCTATCGCTTCAAAAATCAAGTCTATTTCGAGCGCAACCTCATGCCGCACATGCTTGGGTGGTTCGCGCTGCGGCCGAATACATCACTGGAGGATGCGGAGTGGCTGCTGGCGCGCGCGGCAGGGTACGATGCCGGGTTCGCTCTCGCCACCAGCCTTGCGAGCACGGCGCAGCTTGCAGCAGATCCCGCTTCGGCGGAAGCTGCCCGCATTTTTGGATCCACCGGTGAGGTACTCGAAGCCGTTCGCCAGTGGGAGACGGCGCGGATGTCGGGGGCTTTTCCGGATTCTCTCAAGGCAGAACTGCGCGATAATCACCGTGAGTTCCACCTGCAGCCAAAGAGCAATAAAAGCTGGGATATCAGCGAGCTGCATACAGCACGATTAACCTTGAATAGCGATTCAGGACTTTCGGGTGAACTCGAATTGAAGATTCCAGAGTCGAAACAGTCTCTCTACTGGACAATTCATTCGGATTCCAAGGAACCCATCGGGGATATCACCCTTGAGATCGATGGCGTGGTGATGGCGCAACTGAAGGAACAGTCCCTTCCTCCGGGAGGAAGCTTGCGATATCGAGGTGGAACAGAGGCCATGATATCCGACACAACTGGACATGAGATCGGGCTTATTCCCTGCTCAGAACCGACGGTGGCTGCATCATCAGTACTTCACAAATTGAAGGTGACATGTGGTGGTTCTGTTCACGGCAGTCTTAAAATAGAATGCTCCGCACTCGGGCTGCCCAGGCGGATTACCAGCAGGCACGCCCTCACCCCCCGACCCCCTCTCCCAAAAACAGGAGAGGGGGAGAATTGAGTATGGGTTTGACTGTATTATATTAGATTTTGATCTCACCACAAGCCCGTCCGCTGATTGTATGTAATGTGAAGGCCAACTATTTTAAGCTCCCCCTCTCCTGTTTTTGGGAGAGGAGGTCGGGGGGTGAGGGATCGAAGAGTGTTTCGAATACATCGAGAATTTTGCAAGATCTCTACTATTTTACACTTGATGCATGGTATGAAACTGCCTACGCAGCCGGCTGGCTGGACTGAAAACGAGATTTAAGCAGAACTCGCTGAGCACGGAAAATATGCGAGATTAGCAGCTCCTGTTCCCAGCTCGCCATCGGCATAAACTCACAGGCAATCTGCACATCCAGGCCGCCTCGTACCACAGTCCGCTGACGACTACATACCCGCGCCAGAAGTGCTGTTCCGCGAAAAGCCGGCAATCCCAGCCGAAAACGCAGCAGAGTGCCAGGCTCATATCGGGAGAGAAGCTCCTCCGCTTCATTGGCAGTGCATGGCCGGCCCATCTCCACACGCACTCCTCCACCAGAAAGATTAACTATCTGCCCCATGATAGGGTCGGGAGCAGGTGGTGCAGCTTCCGCATAGTCAAAAAGAGCATGGGCTGATAGAGGTACACGCACATGCTTTCTTCGCTGAATTCGTGCCATCCAAAACGGGCGCGCTAAACGAAGCTTCACCCTCCCAGGCCGCTCTGAATCCACTTCACTAGAAACCACCACGGTGTCGAGCTGATAGAGTGCGTGCTTTGTTGTAATCGTCAAATTGACTGCTGAGCCAGCTACAATTCCAAAATGACCTCCCGCCATTTTAATATTCTGAATCATCTCAGAATCCGGCTCCATGTTAACCAGAAGATGCCGCTTCTCAATATGGTCAAGTTCCGCATGGAAGGTGGGAGTTTTTTCATTTGGATTTTGCTTTGAGATTGGGATTATCGTTCCAGCGGCCCCACTCTGCAATCTGTCATCTACTGGCAGCACATCCCCATCATGCGCAGCCTTGATTCGCTTCCACTCCGCATATTTTCTGCTATTCTGCCAGAGTCCAAAGCACGAAATCGCCGCGCCAGAAATTAGCACGAGCCATATGCAGAATACTATCGCCCTGTTTAAATCCATAGATTCCATCTCAGATACGTGCTCCCTCTGGCTGTGAATCCATATGCTGTCACTATCTTAGTGCTGATTACAGCATGTGCTTATCCACACATTCAGCATCAAGTGTGCCACAACTTTATCTTAGAGCAAAAACGAGTAAATTTCAGTAGCTCAACACAATGAAGCCCGGGAGGCTGACCTATATCAGCGAACAACAGCACTCTCGGGCGCTTTAGGATTTTCGCGGCCAACCCTTATCTTATCCAGCCTCTCCCGTGCCAATGAAAGCGCACGAAAAGTATCAAGCTGTGCGCTTTTATAAGCTTCCTCTGTACTTGTAGTACCCTTAAGCAGGAATTCGTTGTATAGGCTGCCAGCCTGCAGAAGAAGCGCTGCACTCTGCTGGAAAGAAGCATTCGTAGCCTCCTGTGTGGGAGCGGGAAGAAGCCTATCTAGATAGGCTGAAGCCGCTTCTGCGCGATCCTTCAAAGCACTCATTGTTCGTTTTGTCGCTATCGCGGAGAGCTGACCGCCGACGTGCGCCTGATATATATTTTGAAGTTGATCTGTCATCTCTTTCAGACGTCCCCCCATGACTCGCATAATATCAAGATAGTCGTCTAGATAATTCTCACGATCATCTGCAGGCGTGAGATCATGAGCCAGCTTGATCTCTTCCAGACTGGGTGTGTACTGCTTGGAGTCTCCACCCGCTCTTCCGAGGTAAGCGCGGGCCAATCTGCGATGTGGCAGAGGGCTCTTTGGTGCATTTTTTGCCGCTTTGAGATAGGCATTCACCGCCTCGGGAAACTGCTGAGATGCCAGAAATGCGTTTCCCAGGGCAACCTGCGCATCTATATCGTTCGGATCGAGATCTGCAGCTTCTGTATAGGCTTTAAGCGCTCCCGCACTGTCTCCGCGCGCCAGAAGTGCATCTCCCTGCATTCGTATCAGGCCGCTGTCTTTCGGAGCTAATTTCCTCGCTCTGCTCGATTCCCTCAATGCATCTTCCGGCATGTGCACATCTTGATACGCCTGTATGAGCAGACGGCGCAGACCAATATCTTTCGGCCGTTCATTGATAGCTCTGCGCAGAGATAGTATGCCATTAGCGAGATCACCAGACTGACGAAATCGTGCCGCCTCCGCTTCAAAGTCCATTTTTGCATCGCCTGGCGGAGGAGATATTTCGGGAAGATTGGTGGGCGGATTTTGTGAAGGAGAGGTGTCGGTAGTGAATCTTACCGCTGATTCAGTAGGTTTCGTGGTATCAGCCTCACCAACAGTTTTAGCCTTTGCGGAAGGGACATGTGGTGAGGGAAGTTTTACTGGTCTAGGCGAATCAGCCCCTGTTTGAAGTTTCTCTTTATTAGATTTCGTCACTTTTTGAACTGGTTTCAGTTCGACAGGTACCTTGTTTTCAACAGACTTTATGCTTGTCTGATCATCATTCGTTTCAGAAGTAATAGGTGTTTCAACCGAAACAGAATGCTCTTTTACAGCAGGTTTCACTTTATCGATAGGCGTCTCTTTAGGTTTCTTGACTCTGTCCTTTAATTCCACAGTGGTAATAAGACTATCAGCAAGGTGGGAAGGCGCTCCGATTGCGGCTGTTATTTTATCGACTGCCAGATCAACGAGCTCGATTTTTTTAAGCCTACGTTTTCCAATTCTGTTTGCAGTGGTGACCTCTTGTGCAGAAGATGTAATCCATGTTTCGGCGTTCTGATACTGCTCAAATCGAACCGAGAGGCTGAGGTTATCTTTACCGTTCACTGCGCCAAAGCTAAGAATGTACTTCGCCCCAAAAACATTTGCCAGACGTTCGAGAGTCTCCTTCTGATATGGCTCCACGAGATCCGCCATAGCGATAGAATGTTCCCTGAGCGCTGTTTTTACTACCGGCAAATGCGGGCTCAATACCATCAGGCGATAGTGCGTAGATTGTGAGAGAGCCTCTTTGAGTGTGTCGGCCAGAAGCACATGCCACTCTTTTTGGGAAGGAGCCGGGATCTGTCCCTGATTCTGAACTATGAGCAGCAGTGGCTGATTTTCCTGGGAAGCAGTGGCGGAACTTCCTAGGTCGGCAGTCTGAGAATTTGCATTGCCTGCAAAACCAGAGAGCGACAATAACATGCCTACAGCAATCAGAGCGTTTTGAATTCTAGTATCTATTCGCATAGTTTCATTCCTGTCTCGCTTGCTTTCAGCCCATTTCGTCCGGCGTCGGTAAGGCGTCCCTCTTTTTCGAGCTGACGGTAGGAATCTATAGCAGATTGATAGTAGGTGCGTGCTGACTGCTTTTTGCCGGATAGCTGATAACAGTAGGCTATTTTCTGGTTCACATCTGCGCTTCCATCTCCAGAGACAGCAAGAGCTTTTTTGTACGCATCGATCGCTTGTGGATATTTCTCCTGCATTTTCAACTGATTCCCCATCATCAAGAATGGCTGCGCTGAGGATACATTACTAGAATTAGTTCCCGAGGAGGGCTTAATGGGGGACGATATCTGAATGTTAGTACGCGAATTTGCATCATTAGGATCGGGCTTGGGCTGTTTCGCCAGATCGGCTGGCGGTACAGTTATTGTGATCTTTCCATCTCGACTAGGCGTGATCTCGTCGGGAGGGTCTAGTGGAAGATAAACTCTATTGTTGGCTGTTCTAACACCCACTCGTGTGCCAGATTGATCTGTTTTTATCCCAGAAACTTTACCGCCAGGGGTGGGTACATACACTATCTTGGGTTGCGGCTGAATGGGTGGATATACGAAAATAGGCTGCTGGCCATAAGACCCTGGGGATGTCACAGGCACAGGATTGGCAGGTTGGAGTGGTAAAGCGTTGTTATCAAGTTTTTGTGCCACACGTTGTTCGGTACGATCTTTTCCAGGTGAAATAGGTTTATTTTCCGCAGTGCTACTTCGAAGCATATAACCCACTGCTGCACTGATCAGTACAAGCCCAAATGCACCCCCAGCAAGTAGAAGCGGTGCTGGCGTGAAAGAACGATTAGGGGCAGTATGATCTACAAATACTGCTCGCGGGGGAGCTTGCTGCTGTACGACTTGACTTCCAGAGCCCTTGAGCTGATCAAGTTTCAAACGATCTGCGACACTGCCTGGGTTCATGAGTACGATGGTCTCGTACTCCAAGATAGCCTTTTCCTTATCACCAATAGTATCGTATATCTGGCCCAGCATTGAGTGGGCAGCGGCGCTGTCCGGCTTAATCGCGATAGCTTCCTGGCAAAGTGCAATCACAGCCGAGAGTTCGCCTGATTTACGAAACCGATAGGCACGTTCCAGCAGTGCAGAAACTCGCTCGTCCTCCGGCAATGCACGATCGTACTCCTCCTCACTTATTTTGTGAGGTATAACTTCAAACTTATGACCGCACTCCCGGCAAAAGTGACTGTCTGGAGTGTTTTTCGCTCCACATTCCGTACAATACATAGTTCTTCCTCTTTATAACCCATCTTGCAAAATGTGATGATCAGAATTTCGGGTCACTGTTCTGAGTTTTTTAACTACTTTCAGATTTTTGAAATTACATCATATATATTTCATTATAAACGAACGCGTGTAGTTTTGCAAGTCCGCATTCATATCGAAAAGAAATTGAGTGGGTATTTACTGTAACAAATACACGCTTGTCCAGTCCAAATAACTGTCTTGATGTTGAGTAACCACCACTTTTTCAGCCGGGGTAAGAGCACGATGCAGATGAAGCAGATTTCTTTGGCGCTACTACTACTATTTTCACACGCTGAGATGACTTCTGCCGCAGTGCCTCCATTATCGAAGAATAAGTTGGTTCACACTCCTATCCATCCCGCCAAATCCATAGCTTCTCGCACAACTACTAAATTACTGGCCGTAAACACTGATAAAACGACTCCGGCTAAGATCGAGTTCCTGCGAGATGTCGCACCTATACTGGATCGAAGCGGCTGCTCCGTGGCAGAGTGTCATGGTAAGTTTGGTGGCCGTGGTGGGCTGCAGCTATCCCTTCTCACTCTCAGCCCTGAAGATGACTACGATCCTCTGATTCACGGAGACCGTGGTAGGCGTGTGAATTTCGCAGCTCCTGAAAAGAGCCTGTTTTTATTGAAATCTACCGCTCAGATCGCCCACAAAGGCGGCCGTAGGTTTATAGTCGGTTCACTTGCCTACAATACTCTTCTTAATTGGGTTAAATCGGGAGCCCCTTTCGAACCCAACGATCCGCGCCTTGTTACTCTTACCCTGCAGCCACCATTAGTCGCGCTGAAAAAAATCGGTCAGAAACAGCAGCTCCACACACTCGCAGTTTACACCGATGGCAGCAAGCGGGATGTCACCGCGCAAACAGTTTTCATGTCCACCAATGGTTCAATTCTTCAAGTGAGTCCTGCGGGAATGGTTACCGGTGGACGGTGGGGAGGCGGAGCGATCCTGGGTCGTTATCTGGGAACGATCGCAGCTTCATTTTTCACGCTGCCACAGACATTGAAAGGGGCATATCCACCGCTGCCATCCGGTAATCTGATAGATAAAATGGTCTTCGACAATCTGAAGAAGTTGAATGTAATACCCTCCGCTCCCAGTTCCGATACAGAATTTCTGCGCCGTGTGACCCTGGACACGCTGGGCAGGCTTCCCACTCTGGAGGAGATAGCAGCCTACTCAAAAAATACCGATCCAAATAAACGAGCAAAAAAAATAGACAGCCTGCTGGACACTTCAGAGTTCACAGATTTTAGGGCACTTCATCTCGCGGATCTTCTTCGTGTGAATCCCCAGAAACTAGGCAATGCCGGCACTTTGGGCGAGCGCGGCGCCGAGCTTTTCTACGAATGGATTTGGAAAGGCGTCGCCTCCAATAAACCCTGGGATCAATTTGTTCGGGAGATCATCAGCGCACGCGGCAGTACTTATCACAACGGGCCGGCAAACTTCTACCGAATCGAGAATGGCGCGAATGACCGCATGGAGAACATCGGCCAGGCGTTTCTGGGAGTGCGAATGTCGTGCGCGCGATGCCACAAACATCCGTTTGATCGATGGACTACCGATGATTACTGGAACTTCTCCGCTTTTACCGCAAAAGTGGGTATCATGGGCGGCCGAATCTATAATGAGAACGTAGTCACCTACTCTCCGCAAACAGGACTCGCAAATCAGTCTGTCAATGGCCGCAACAAAGGGAAATTAGCTCCTGCGACCTTCTTGGGGGAAAAATCACCTGCGCCCGATTCGCCTGACCAACTCAATGCTCTCGCTGCCTGGATGACAGATTCGAAAAACACTTTCTTCTCCAGAGCAGCAGTAAACAGGATATGGTCGTACTATTTTGGAAAAGGTATTATTAATCCCGTGGACGACATGCGTGCCACATCACCAGAGAGTGTCCCTGGGCTTCTCGATGCTCTGGCGCAGGAGTTCGTGAAAAGCAAGTACGATGTCAAGTCTTTGATTCGCGAGATTATGAACTCTCGAATCTATCAGCTCAGTTCGATTCCAAACGACTCCAATGTCAAAGATGATCAGTTTTTCTCGCGATTCACCCCCCGCCCCATGCCTGCGCAAGCGCTTTTAGATATGCTGAATCAGGCGACAGGAATTGAAGAACGTATAGGGTACTATCCGGAGAGATCGCGTGCAGTTCAGGCGGCATCACCTGTATCGAGTTATTTCCTGGATTCTTTCGGACAGTCTCATCGTGAGTTCCTGGCAGATATCGATCCGAAGCTGGAGCCAAACCTTGTTCAAACTCTGCATATGATCAATTCGCCCTATATCGAGAGCAAAGTTCGTGATGGACACAATACTACGGAACTGCTGAAACATACCAAGAGTCCCGAAGATGTAGTTCGGAATTTATATTTAAGAACTTTTTCGCGCGAGCCTTCGACAGCTGAAGTATCAAAATCCGCTGCCGTTATGGCAGGTGCTAAAGACTTAAACGAGGGAGCTCAAGATCTGCTCTGGGCGCTGGTAACTTCTCGCGAATTCTATTTCAATCATTAGTTTGCCCTCATCCCCCGACCCCTACTCCCAAAAACAGGAGAAGAGGAGCTAGATCGGTAGTTTGTAGAGTGCTACAAGTTTGTATAAATTGATAGTCTGATTCTCTACTCTCTTATTTTTAGGAGAGATCGATTGTTTGTAAAGAGTTATAAGTTTGTATAAATTGATAGTCTGATTCTCCCCCTCTCCTGTTTTTGGGAGAGGGGGCGGGGGGGTGAGGGCAAAATGGCACATGAATGGCTGAGTGATTGTGAAAAATTCCACCGAAGAGATGTTCTGAGAGTAGGTGCACTGAGTTTTATGGGGCTCACACTCTCGAAATATTTTGCTCTCGCGGGCGAGGCGAAAAAAGCTTCTCCACTGACACAGACTACTGGAACTGCGGACTCTGTAATACTGATCTGGTTGGCAGGCGGGCCGAGTCATCTGGATACGTGGGATCTAAAACCGGATGCACCTCTTGAAATCCGTGGAACCTTTAAACCAATTGAAACCAGCGCCAAGGGAATTCAGATTTCTGAGCATCTTCCTAAAGTCGCTAAGCAGATGGACAAGATTTGCCTGGTAAGAAGTATGACGAGTCCGGCTGCAGCCCACGAAATCGGCACGCACTACATGCTCACTGGTTTCCTGCCGCTGCCCGGGTTTGCTGTTCCCAGTTATGGCGCGGTAGCTGCGAAACTGCTTGGCCCACGAAGTGCACTGCCTCCGTATATTGCTATTCAGCAGCCCGGCAGTGAAATGGGTGCGGGTTTCCTGGGGGCGGCTCTGAATCCCTTCTGCCCCGGAGGTGATCCCAATTCGGGAAATTTCCAGGTGCGCGATCTGGAGATGTCTGGCGGAATGACAACGCAGAAGCTGGATCGCCGTAAAGCTCTTCGCGAAACGGTGGACAATGCCTTCCGCTTACAGGAAAGAGGCAGCGATACAGCAAGGGCAGTCGATTCGTTTTATAATCGAGCCTATACTCTGCTTTCTTCGACGGAAGCACGTGCCGCCTTCGATCTCTCAAAAGAGAAGGGTGAGCTTCGTGATGCCTATGGCAGAAACACGTTCGGCCAGAGTCTTCTGCTTTCGCGGAGGCTAGTCGAGGCGGGGGTTCGTTTCACTACGGTCACGCTAGGAGGATGGGATAACCACTCCAATATTTTCAATGCACTCGCGGGTGGTTCACTGCCGCAATTTGACCAATCTTTTTCTACATTCATCGCAGATATGGCACAGCACGGACTGCTTCAGCGAACTATGATTGTAGTGATGGGCGAGTTTGGCCGGTCTCCACTAATAAATAAAGATGGCGGCCGCGACCATCATCCTCGTGTTTTCTCTACACTGCTGGCGGGTGGAGGCATCAAGGGCGGAACTCTGGTCGGTTCGTCGGATGCTAGGGGTATGGAGCCAGCCTCTGATCCCGTTCGGCCGGAGGATCTCTCGGCAACGATCTACCAGGCGCTCGGCCTCGACTATACCCAGAGCATCTCATCGCCTGAAGGTGTTCGTATTGCTCTGTCGCGCGGAGGATCTCCAATCCGGAAGGCACTCGTGTAAGTTAAAATTAGAAGCGATAAGAGGTAGATGCATAAGTTCACAAGACGGCTTTTTACCTAGCCCCCCTTCCCTAACACAAACAGCTTTCGTTTGTGTTTGCAGGGAAGGGGGCCGGGGGTTAGGTAAAGCGTAAGCGTACAATAATATACACCTTATTTTTTATGCGATATATTGGGTAGAGTGGGATGTGGGATTGATTTGCAGGTATTTATTAATCTGTGGGTTTTAACGGTGTGCTGCATCTAGCCTTGACAGTATCGGCCCATGGCAGCAGAAGTTCCAGAGCTTGTGGGTTCTTGCAGTTAATATTTGGGAGCTGTTCGAAGAGGTAGGTCAGGTAAGTGAACGGATTCAGGCCATTATCCTTGGCGGTCTCCACGATACTGTAGATGATGGCACTCGAACGTGCGCCCCGAGGAGTATTCGCAAACAGCCAGTTCTTTCGGCCGATCACAAACGGCTTAATCGAGCGCTCTGAACGGTTGTTATCCAGCTCCAGCCGTCCGTCTGAGAGGAAAACCGTGAGCTTAGGCCAC
>JANXSG010000146.1 GCA_025352825.1 Chthonomonadaceae bacterium
TGGCAACCTTGCCTATACCGTTCCCGACACACTCGGCGCTGGCGCGCAGACATTCAAAGTAACATTTGCCGGAGATACTGTCTACAGCGGCAGCGCTGGAAGCGCCATACTTACCATAATACCTGCCAACACTAGCCTATATATGGTGGATACTACCATAAACGTGGGACAGTCCCTGAGGATTCCTGTTCGTTTGATTGGTTCATCTGGTAACTATCTAAGCGTAAAGACGATATCTCTGACAGTGAATGGAGTGTCCGCTGGTACGGCTGTCACGCAATCAAATGGAAATGCCGGCTTTACCTATCTGATACCAGCAGGCACTGGAACCGGGACATTTACGATGAAATCATCCTTCGCCGGAGATAGCCTATACAACGCCTCTACTATTAGCAAAACACTCACCATCAAATAACGGTTATCGAGAAATCTTAGTTATCACTCCCCGATCTTCTGTGTAGATAGTTCGGAGAATGGTACAACCTTTTCATCTTCCAGCTTAAAAATACTCTCAATGTCTCTGGAACTGTGCAGCATCCGAATCACTCGCAATTCTGTGTCGTTAGCTTGGTAGAAAATCAGATGTTTCTCAAAGCCCGCAACCGCCACATGCGCATTCCCGCAAATTTCGGGTTGCCATACTCTCGAACTGCGCCGATTCCGGGCATCCCAGCTAGGTGCTCATAGGTAGAATCAACATCTTATACAAAGCGGTCAGCAGCTTCTAAACTGTCTTCCGCGATATAGTAGGCGATATCTATCATGTCGCAACGAGCTTCATCGTGGACAATGATTCGTCGGCTCAAGAAATGTTCTGCTTATCTGCCAGACGTTCCCGTACGGCGTTCTTTATGTAGTCGATATCACTTTTCGTCCATGTGCTTGCGGGCGATTCAAGACCGCGTAAAAGCATTGATTCAAGCTTTTCTTCGGCACGTTTCTTCTGATCGTCACGTACCAGGTCGCGAAAATACTCACTCGTTGTATGGTAGCCACCTTCGCCGATTCTCTCTTCGATGTAATCTTTCATTTTATCGGGCAAAGATATGTTCACAATAGCCATATAAGTATTTCCTCCATTTCGTTACTGGTCTAATTTTAACATAAATCCCATATTTTTTGTTAAAATATCATAGCTGCCCGAAAAAAATGAATCGATCGCAGGGAAAGAACGTGTGGAAGCGCGGTCGAGTTGTATTTTACAACTGATGGGGTACATTCGCTCCTCCTCTCACGAAGCTGGGAGTTGGTCGGGAGTGAGGGCGAACCAGGGCGGTGAGTGCAAATTATCCACCGCTTTTCTTGGTCTCTAGCTCTCCCCAGCGGATGTAGAGGGCGTTTACACGGTCTTCAGCAGCCTGGGAATCTTCCCAGCACTTCTGCAGTTTACCAGGATCAGAGGCTATTGCGGGGTTTACCATCTCAAGCTTCAGTCTGGCCGACTCTTCTTCTGCTGCATTCAGCAAACCTTCGATCAGACCAAGCTCTTTTCGCTCCTGAGCGTTCAGAGTAGAGGGAGTTCGTGCGCGAGGGCTGATATTTGTGCCATTTTCTGTGATCTGGATATTCATTTCAGCCTGAAGCTGCTCCCACTGTAGAGTATCCGCCACAAAATGAGATCCTCCCTGGCCATCCAGCGCCAGAATGTGATTGGCAATTCTATCCAGCATATATCTATCGTGAGTCACCAGAATGATCGCGCCGGGAAAATCCTGAAGGCTGTCTTCGAGTACCTCAAGAGAAGCTATATCCAGATCGTTTGTCGGCTCATCGAGGATCAGCAGATCGGCAGGCATCAGCATCAGGTTGGCTATCAGAATTCGTGCTTGCTCACCACCAGAGAGTGAGCTCACTGGCTGATCAAGCTGTTTCGCCTGAAATAGGAACCTGCGTGCCCAGGAGGTAACATGAATAGATTCGCCTCGGTAGATAACCGTTTCACCCTGCGGACACAGGGCTCGTCTCAGAGATGCCTCGCGGTTGAGAGGAGCACGATCCTGATCGAATCGGACGATGCGCAGATTGTGTGCTCCTTTTAGCTCGCCTGTATCCGGCTCTATCTGCCCAGTCAGCACACGAATAAGAGTAGTCTTGCCGCTGCCATTTGGGCCGAGCAGTCCCAGTTTACTGCCCGGATTTAGCTGGATATCAAGATTCGAGAAGAGCACACGATCACCCATCTGTTTGGATATCTGTTTCCCTACAAGCAGCTCTTTTGTTCTGCGGTCAGTCGCGTTAAAATCGATCGCGACTTTCCTCCCCTGGTTATTTCGCTGTTTGGTCTCTGCCAGTTCGTCTATCAGTTCGCCCGCCGCTTTAATACGATACTCTGCCTTGGTGGTACGGGCAGGAGGCCCTCGCCTCAGCCATTCGACTTCACGTTTTACCTGATGCTCCAGAGCGTGCTGCCTGTTCGACTGTGCTTCCAGGAACTCTTCTTTCCTTGTCAGAAATTCGGAGTAGTTTCCCTGCACACTGAGATACCCTTCTGGGTAAGAAGCGCCAAGCTCCATCATGCGATTGGTGACGTTTTCGAGGAAGTAGCGATCGTGGCTGATGAGCAGAAAAGCGAAACTTGCCGATTTCAAAAACGATTCCAGCCAGAGTACGCCTTCGAGGTCTAGATGATTGGTAGGTTCATCCAGCAGGAGTAGATCCGGCTGCTGAATGAGGGCACGTGCAAGTGAGAGCCGTTTTTTCCAGCCTCCGGAGAGAGTGCTCGCCAACTGATCAACATCAGAAAAACCTGTCTGGGTGATAGAGGCATGGAATCTTGCGGCAACTTCGTATTCTTCCAGATTCTGATCCACAATAGATTTTTCGAGAACATCACGTACGGTGGCATTCTCGGCAAAAATATCAACCTGTGGAATATAGACCAGCCGAGTCTCTTTGCGACGGGAGACTTCACCAGAATCGGTCTTCTCTTCGCCGGCCAGGATTTTTAAGAGAGTCGATTTTCCTGATCCGTTCGGGCCGATAAGACCCATTTTTTCATTTTGATGCAGCCCGAAGGTGATGCCATCGAATAGGGGGCGTATGCCGAAAGACTTCGTTAGTTTTCGGCAGCTTAGCAGTACACTCATGTTTAGTTGCGCTCTCGATCCTTGTTCATTGCTTTTCGCGCCTGTATGCGAATAGGGGTTCCCTCGAGGGGATAAGTTTTGCGAAGCTGATTCTCCAGATACCTCTCATAAGAGAAGTGGAGCATCTCCGCATCGTTACAAAATATAAGTACGGTGGGCGGGTGGACTCTCGGCATCGTGGCGAAATAGACTTTGAATGTACGGCCATGATCCATCAACGGTCGACGCTCGGTTGCATCTCGAATAAGCCTGTTAAGTTCTCCGGTCGGGATACGATGGGAATGGTTTTGAGAAGCTGTGATCGCAGTATCGACGGCCGCGTTGATGCTGAAATTTTCCGTTGCCGATGCAAAGACAAGAGGGGCGTATGCTAGAAATGGGCAGTCTTTACGAAATTTTTCCGTGAACTTTTCCATCTTGTCACGGTCGGCGCGCTGCCTGTGTCCGTGCGCTTTTTTCACGTTGGGATCCACCAGATCCCATTTGTTTACCACGATGATGCAGGCTCTTCCTGCATCCTGAGCCATCCCAGCGACTCGTTTGTCGCCATCCATAACACCCACAGAGCCATCGATAACCAGCATCCCTACATTGCTGCGTTCAAGTGCAGACTTTGCCCGCATAACCATGTAGAACTCAACAGTCCCCTGAATCTTTCCGCTTCTTCTAATGCCAGCTGTATCGATCAGCAGCAGCTCCTGGCCGTCCCATTCAAAAGGAGTATCTATCGAGTCGCGAGTAGTCCCTGGAATTGGGCTGACTATCACTCGTTCCTCACCGAGAATAGCATTCATGAGGGAGGACTTACCCACATTTGGCCTGCCGATGATGGAAAGCTTGATCGCATCCGAATCGGTATCTTCCTGGTCGAACTCAACAGGAAACAGTGAGACTACCTTGTCGAGAAGATCTGCGATTCCATGGCCATGCGCAGCGGAGATAGTGTTTATATCACCAAGACCAAGGCCATAGAACTCCGCCGCATCTTGCAGTAGGCGTGGATTGTCTGCCTTATTTACCACGACGATAACGGGCCTCGGTGCGGCACGAAGAACGTTTGCAATATCCTGATCGGTACTGGTCATACCATCCATGGCATCAACCACGAAAATGATGACTTCAGCCTCTTCCATAGCGATCTCGGCCTGCGCGCGTACCTGAACCGCTAAAGGATCTGTCTCATTCAGAATGATACCACCAGTGTCAATGACTGTGAAAGTCTTGCCTGTCCATTCGACTGTATGATAAAGACGATCGCGGGTGATTCCTGGGGTGTCTTCAACAATGGCAACACGATGGCCGATCAAGCGGTTAAAAAGGGTGGATTTACCCACGTTGGGCCGCCCGACGACGGCTACTAAAGGACGTGACATTTATGAACTCCGAGATACATTCGGAAGGCTAGCTTCCGCAAAATAGTTTGATAATGTTTTGTTGGTTGCATGATTGTACCACGAAGTCGGGCAGAGGCGTTAAAAAAACCCGGATCGAGCAAAGCTCAATCCGGGGAAATTAATCGTCAAAATACTCGAAAAGGAGGATTTTTATTTTGAATGCACTATGCCGCGTGCTGTACCTGTTTCGAATTTACGGCACTTTCTATTATAAAATCTTCCATTATATGAAGCGCTAGTTGAGCTATCTGGCTCTGCGGTTCCAGGTGTAATACTGTGGTATATGCTGCGCGAGCCTCCGCGATTCTATTCTGAATTTTATAAGCATCACCCATGTGTAAAAAGGCTGCCACAAATTTCGGATTAATCTCCGTAGCACGTAAGAAAGAAGAGATTGCCTCTTGATAACATCCTTTAGCACAGTATGCAACACCAAGTTGAGAATGAATATCTGCATAGTCATCATTTAGTGTGAGCGCTTTTCGATATTCTGTGATAGCTTCGTCGTACATTCCACGATTGTAGAGATCGTCACCCAATTTAAAGTGAAACAGTATGTCGTCCACTTCTGTATGTGATACCTGTTCAAATGATTGGAGCGCAGTCAGATAATTGTTGTTTTCATGATGCCTCATTCCGCACGAATAGGCATCGGTGTGGAATCCTGGTTCAAGTTCAATTGCTTTAGATATAGACTTTAGTCCTGATTCGCGTTCTGCCATCTCATAATGAATGAGGCCTTTATAGAAATGTGCTTTTGCAAATCTAGGATTTATTCCTAACGCGCAGTCAATAGCGCTGAGTGCTTCGGTCATATTCTTACTTGCCCGAAGAGCCAAAGCGCGATGGAAATGAAGATCGGCGTAGTGAGGATGAATATCCAGAGCACGAGAAAAGCGTTCCTGTGCTTTCTCCCACTGACCATGTTTCATTGCCGCGTGCCCTAAATGAGCGCAGGATTCCCCTGTATAGAAAAGACATAATCGTTCGGTCATCGCGTTAGACCGGCTATTCTTAGACGTTTTGGCTATCTCAAACTCTACAATCGCGTCCTCATATAATCCTTGATCGAAAAGCCGAATACCCTTATCGTAGTGCTCATTCCGGCCGAAACCAAGCATTTTGCCCAGCATGGACATAGCTTAACCTCCGTATTTCAGTTGCTGTCAAATCTATTTCGAAAGCAGAGTGGCGGTGGTCCGCCCGATGCAGTGGTAGTTGAATCCAATTTTTCGCAGTTTAGCCGGATCGTAGATGTTTCTGCCGTCGAACAGTAAAGGTGTCTTCATCACAGATTTGATACGTTCCATATCCAAAAGTTTGAACTCGTTCCATTCAGTAACAATAAGTAGTGCGTCCATTCCATGCGCGGCTTCGTAAGCATTCTTGGTATAACGAATGTGTGGAAATATTTTACGGGTATTTTCCATTGCGATAGGATCGTAGGCGCTTATGCTGGCACCCTCTGAGAGCAGATCAGTGATTATATCCACTGATTTTGCATCTCGCATATCATCCGTGTTCGGCTTGAATGCGAGCCCAAGTACACCCACAGATTTGCCCTCGAAAGTTCCGCCCAGTTCAGTGCGAAGCCTGTTCAGAAAACGCTTAGGCTGCTCACGATTGACTTCCATCACAGCTTTGAGAAGCGTGAAATCGTACCCGTGTTTTTCAGCAGTCTGTGCCAGTGCACTGCTGTCTTTTGGGAAACAGGAGCCCCCATATCCCAGTCCAGCATTCAGAAAAGCGGGGCCTATGCGACTGTCCGATCCCATCCCTTTTATTACCTGTACGATGTCGGCCCCGACAGCCTCGCAGATATTAGCAATAGCATTGCTAAAACTAATTTTGGTTGCTAGAAAGGCATTCGATGCATATTTAATCATCTCGGCACTGGCCACGTCGGTAATAAGCATCGGTCTTTCCAGAGGTGCATAGAGTTCTAAAAGCTTCATTGCAACCACCTGGTTCGGAGCGCCGATCACGATACGATCTGGCTCCAACGTATCCTTTATTGCGCTGCCTTCTCGCAGGAACTCTGGATTACTCACTACATCGAAATTAACATCGTTTGGGCGATTTTTTTCAATTATCTCCCGAACTAGATTTCCAGTTCCCACGGGAACAGTAGATTTATTCACAATTACTTTATATCTGTTCAGGCCCGCGGCAATTTCATTTGCAGCCGCAGAAACAAACGACATATCCGGATCGCCATTTGGCTTGGGTGGAGTTCCAACAGCTATAAAAACGACATCGGATCGTTCTACAGATTTTCTCAGGTCCTGAGTGAAGAAAAGTCGTTTGTCATCCACATTTCGTTTCACGAGCTCTTCCAGGCCAGGCTCGTAAATGGGCATCTCACCGCGTTCCAGCATAGCTATCTTTTCTGGATTATTATCTACGCAGTAGACTTCATTCCCTAGATCGCTGAATACACAGCCAGTTACAAGCCCCACATATCCGGTTCCGATGACGCATATATTCATATCTAAACTTTCCTCCGTGCAAATGCATTATCGGCAGAGAAATCTCCCGCATTTAGACGAGTGATAGTATTTTTTGTGTATGAGCGAATGGTAGCTGGCTAAATCTTAAGATAACAAGCCAGAACCATAAGGACTTCGCTGAACATGTATGTTTCGCGATGGGATAAATTCTTTCGCTCAAATGGCAAACGTCCTCCGGACGGGAATCTAGTCTGCAAGACGCCTGTTTTTTGTGCCGGGAGTTTTCAACTCCGGGGAAATGTAGAAATTCCGATTACTTTCCCAACTCCTGTAGCCCGTCGCAGAAAAGGCATTCATAATACCGTTAAAATGCCTATTTCAACGCTTATGCCCCCGGCCCCTCTCCCAAAAACTGGAGAGGGGTCTTAAGTATGTGATTCCCTCTCCAGTTTTTGGGAGAGGCGCCGGGGGTGAAGGCTAATCACAGACGCCGTAGTAAGTTCCATAATAGTTGTCATCTGACGATGCATTTGGATCGGGATCACCGCTGCGTTCACCGGAGGGACAGACTACCTCGTGGTCGAAATCCCCCGAACTGGTGACAAACTTTGCATGGCCATCGACAAATACTATTCCGCCGCCTCGCGTATGCCATTGTTGAAAATAGGCCGGATAGTAGCCGTATTTTACTCCGCCTACATCCGAAAGGCCGAACCACGGCAGCATCTCATCCCGCATCAAGCGAGTATCTGAAGGAGCTTGAAACGCGCTGAGCGTGACCGGCTTATTTGTGGTGTAGTTATCCAAGCTGTTGTTCATGCTGGATTCGCCCGCGGCGATGGTGAAACTCCCGGGCATGAAGAAGTAACTGGAGCCATAGCAGGAGTGATAAGAGTTTCTCCCGGGGCAGCCATACGTTGCATCGTCGGTCACCAGTTTGCTGCCGGAGTCGTCGGGGCATTTGAAAATATTTTTGTTTTTGGTGTAAGGCAAGATTTCGAGTTCAATACCCTTATGCAGCGGATCGCCATTGCGAGCCGGCAGTCCCTCCGCGCTCTGAGTGTTATAGGCATAGAAGATGGGGAGAGTCTCATCGTTGTCCTGAGTGTACATCTGCAGTGCCAGCCCGATTTGGCGGACGTTCGAAGTGCATACTGCCTGCCTGGCTTGCTCTCTGGCCTGGGCAAAGACTGGGAACAGTATCGCGGCAAGAATGGCAATAATCGCTATTACGACGAGTAGTTCGATGAGTGTGAAAGCAGCTTTGAAGCGGCTCTCCTTGAGTATTGGAAACATGATACATTCCTTTCCGATGAGTTTCAGCGGATTGGTTTCAGGGCAGATCGCGCTTGATGCGTATATAATCAAAACGTCGCTGCTCCTGAAGATGAAGCAGCGACGTTGATGAAAGATTTCTACGTTGCTATCGCTTCCCTCCGTCGGCATTACCCGAATCAGGTGGTCAGGGTTGAGCGAATTCGCTCTCTCAGCTTGTGAAGCACCCCTAGCGTCTGTTACGATTGAACTATTAATTTATTCATTAGATTACCATATAGGATAGATATTGTCAAATCGATACTTAGGATTTGGTGTGAGTCGAAAAAGGTGTAGCCCATATCCGTTCGCTACGGCTTCTCCATGGGCTGTGTACAATCGAGTACTACGTCCTATTCAGGCAGTATGGCAAAAATATCGACAGAGTTGCCATCGGGATCGAGTACCTGAGCATATCGCTGCCCCCAGAAGGCGTCCCATGGCTCTTTGTGCCCGTTGTACCCACTGGCGGTGATAGCAGAATAGGTCTGGTCGACTTCCGCTGGCGATTCACACTTGAATGCAAGATTAATACGCTGGCCTACAGGTTCTACCCAGTTTGGATCGATCTCCTTCGTCATAGCCTCAGTATTCCATGAGATGCGGTACCCATTCGGAGTAATCACCTCAACGTAAGGGTCTAAATCGACATTTTCCGCCACTGCTAATCCAAGGAGTCGGTAGAATTTGAGTGATGCCGCCATATCCTTCACCACCATACCTACCATGTCCGGTTTGATCGCCATATTGGTTTCCTATCATATAATTATCCCACCTGCTGCCCCAATAATAAAATTTGGGGACAACAGTTGGGAAGATGAACACTCACTTTGAATGATTTATAAATATAGAGGTAATTGCAAAAGTATCCGACGAAATGAATTTCTTCGCTAGGTGGCGTTCCGCCGAGTGTGCTTCGCACACCATCGAATCTCGTGACCGAAGATCACTCAGACGAAGGCTACATAGCGAAGAAATTCATTTCGTCGCAATCAATACGGTTTGACCTTAGCTTTTGCAATTGCCTCTATAGAGAATATATTCATTTCTTTGATCTATTTTCTA
>JANXSG010000236.1 GCA_025352825.1 Chthonomonadaceae bacterium
ATCTATATCAATCTGGAAAATGGCACCATTAGTGATATCAGCTTCCAGGGTTCGGGATGTGCAATTTCCAAAGCATCTGCCTCTTTGATGACGACAGTATTAAAGGGAAAGTCCGAAGCAGAGGCAGAGGAGTTCTTCGCAAAGTTTCGTACTTTAGTTACCAGTGATACCGGGTCGGAACCAGATATTGAAGGACTTGGAAAGCTGGCTGTATTTTCTGGAGTGCGTGAATATCCTGCACGTGTTAAGTGCGCCAGCCTGGCTTGGCATACTATGGAAGCCGCGCTGCGAACCGTCAAAAGCCTGTGTCCACCGAGTAGAAAGTGAAGCCATATCCATGAATAGTACAATGGAATTGAATCCTATTGAAATAAGTATCTTACGCGAGCAGGTTATGGAACAGCTTCGAACCATTTATGATCCTGAAATTCCCGTCAATATCTACGAACTGGGTCTGATCTATAAGATCGATGTCAGCCCGGCAGGGTTTGCCGACATCGAAATGACTCTCACTTCACCAGGCTGCCCCGTGGCAGGAACGCTGCCACCAGAAGTGGAGCACAAGGCGAGAGGTGTTCCCGGAGTGAGTGATGCGAAGGTCGCAGTGGTATGGGATCCACCCTGGACGATGGAGATGATGTCGGAAGAGGCCAAGCTCGATCTCGGTATGCTATAAGCATTTGGTTTTCATGCGTTATGCTAACGCATGTTCATAAATGAGGATTGGATAAAATGATTGAAACAGTATTAGAGGTTGAAACACCAATTATTGAACTCACAACAGAAGCAGTTTCGCAGGTTAAGTTCCTCCTTAAAAAACAGAATAAAGAAGATCAATGGCTGCGAGTGGGTGTAAAAGGTGGAGGCTGCTCTGGCCTTTCCTATGTTATGAATATAGTAGAACAGCCTACCGAAAAAGACTTTCAATTTCACATTGATGGGGTGAATATCGTTGTCGATAAGAAAAGCGCCGAGTTTATATCAGGCGTTACCCTCGGATATTCTACTCGCAATCTTCTGGAAGGCGGCTGGACATGGAGCAATCCGAATGCCGCGAAAAGCTGTGGTTGTGGAACCTCTTTCACTCCAAAATCTTAAGCAATTGCTTCTTACTAACCATTTGTCACTCAATTGAGTGGTGGGATATGATAAGTAAAAGGGATGTATGCGAATTCGCATACATCCCTTTCAAGTATATGCAAAGTTATGGGAAGAATTTGGGTACGTTTAGATCGTAAAATGTTTTCTCCAAATACTCCAGAAGCAGCGCATAATTCAGAACGGTAAAAGGAACCACCCCTTGATTGGCAAACTGGTCATCAGGCAGCCCCACTCCTCCATTAAGATTGATGTTCACGAGGAATGGCGCTGCTCGCTGACCAACTATCGACGGAGGCTGAGGAACTTCCATAGAGTAGTTTCCTCCCGGTACGGGATTCGTCGGATCGTTGGCATCATTCTGTCCAGGGGCTGGGTTGGTCAGAAGCGGTCGATTAGTCAGGAAGTTCAAGAATCCTGCATGGCGACCTTCAACGAGGCCGATGGATGCTGCCGCAGTCAGTACATCTGGAACAGTGACCAGATACTTCGTTGCATAAGTATAGGCGCCTGTACCAGTATTTTCCAATGCATCCGCAAGAGCATAAAAAGATGCCAGACTTGTGGGGTTGAATACAGCCAGTGTAGTGTCGAAAGTTGGGGCTACGCGTGCTACACCTCCATTAGCTGGAATGGCAGCTTTAAGAAAATTAACATGATTGTCTTCGTCGGTCATAATGTCTTTGAACGCTCTGGTTAATTGTGCCGCAGAGAAACTTGCACCAGTCCCAGAAGCGCTGCTGCTGTTACCGCCGCAGCCTGCAATAAAAGCTGCCCCAGCGGCGCCAAGTGTAAAAGCTCCTGCTTTTGCCATCAAATCGCGGCGTTTGATACCTTCAAAGGTATTAGTGAATGCATTGCTCATTTCATTTCCTTTCACCATATTGGTGGATAAATAGAACTTGAATTACTTCAAGTTGTTCCTTTCACTCGAGTTCGACTAAACACACATTGAGGTAGACAAAATGGAGGAAGCAGAGCCAGGTCTACTCCTGTAATTTCCAACGTTTCGTCTCGGAACCATTCTTCAAATGCATGGTTAGAAACAGCAAGGTCCGCAAACACCAGTGCTGGATCGCATCCCTTTAGGTAGACAATAACCATGTCACCCTGAGGAGTGGATTGAACAAACCATCTCTCTTCAATGACACTTGCGTGCGTTCTATCGTGGTGTGACTTCTGCTCCGTATTTAACTGAACTATAAACTGTTCAAATGCTAGTCT
Source organism: Chthonomonadaceae bacterium (assembly GCA_025352825.1). Classification (GTDB taxonomy): domain Bacteria; phylum Armatimonadota; class Chthonomonadetes; order Chthonomonadales; family Chthonomonadaceae; genus JANXSG01. The sequence continues at coordinate 2,323 of JANXSG010000236.1, forward strand.
TTTACCTGGTAGCAGAGGAAACACCAAGGCTGTCTCAACCATTTGCCAACTACTTTCTCTCATTTTTCTTGAGCTGCGCCTTAATATCGAGTACGATGATATTATGACCTAGTTGGTTTACGGTTATCTAACATTTAGATTAACGTTGGATTACATAGTTGTGTTCCATTTGATTCCTAATCGGATTCCAATTCACCAACTTTAAATAAATACTTTTCAAGAAAACAAATGAAAAACCCCGCGCCATTGTAATAGCGCAGGGTTTACCAACATTTTACGACTTCAAATCACGGTTTAGTCATCGAAGGATTCGGCTTTGTTGAACCACGCTTCAGACCGAGTGTGAATTCAAGTCCACCGGTAAGGTAAGCTTGATAACTCGGATCGTGCCACATCTCCTGCCTATGACCTAAAGAGATATAAAACACTCTTCCCTTACCATAAGCCTTTGTCCAGGAGATGAGGTATTCGCCTGGCTGGTTTGCCTCCGGACTGCCATCGTTCGGGTGCGCATCAAGTGAAAGAATGACATGTAGCTTATCCCTGTATACATTCTTCATGAGATAGATCTCATCGAATCCGCGCCATGTCTTATCCACCAGGATACTCCCGTTCCGTGCATCATCGGTCAGTTTACCGTGGCTGGCACCTTTGGCCGCCTTTCGCAGTGCTTTGACTCCCGGAAAACTGTTGTCCAAAATATGGGCATTCACAGCGCACTGAGAATGATGTGTAAGAAATTCGGCGCCCAGTAATTGAATGTATTCCGACGGCGAAGCTTTCGATCCTGGAAACTGATGCATGGTGTCTGCGCCGGAGTGCAGTGCAGCAAATCCATGTCCCGATTTAACATAATCGAGAAATGCCTGAGGTTCTGGCAGCGGCAGTGTTCCCGTGGTGTTTGCAAAAATGATACCATCATATTTTTCGAGAGATGCCTTCGTCATTTTACTCTGCATCTCTTCATCGGTGCGTACAAAATCGGTATCCCACTCCCCGGTTTTCTCGCCGAGAGCCTGTATAGTCTCCTCAGCGAGTGGAATGCTGTCATGCCGGAATTCCTTTGTTACTGAAACCACCAACAGATGTTTCTTTTCATTTTGACGCGCTGCTGTGGCGGAATTTGTTGGAAGCATTCCGGTTAGCGCTAGAGATATTCCAAGGCCAAATTTCGAGATATTGCCAATCTTATTCATGGAGTTTATAAATCCTTTCATTCTTATATTGCCCTCACCCCCCTCTCCCAAAAACAGGAGAGGGGGTGACTATGTCATGAGGTTTTCAAGATATCTGTAAAGTTTTAAACCAGTCCCCAGACATTTCCCACGAAGTGGAAAATAGGAAGCCAAATAGCCATAGCTCCCCCTCTCCCGAAGCTTCGGGAAAGGGGGTCGGGGGGTGAGGGCTTTATCACCTTATTCAGCCCGCGGCTGACCTATCTTGACAAACACTGTTCCGTGCGCTGATACCTTTGCACTAAAACTACCATCAAACATTCCGATATTTTTTCGATGCCAGATGTCACGCACATTCTATTCCCCTTCTATATTAAGCATCCCCCAGGTCGCTGTAATTTCAGTGGCTTCCGCCCCTCGGTTGACCAGGCCGACGGCAATCGTTCCATCCCAGAGTGGACGAGACCATACCTCACTTGTACCGATCTGCGATTTACGCGCTGCAGGTTTTCCTAGTGGATCCTGATTGACATCCAGGGCTTCATCGTTGGTGAGCAGACTGAGCGTGAATCGATCCATTTGCGTCATATCGCACCCAATTAGCAGCGGTGAAGACAACAGGCACCACATGGAGATGTGCGTGATCTGTTCGTTTGGTGTAAGGTGGCTAGGATGAATATTTGGCCCCCAGCCCAGCTTACCAACCACTAGCATATCTGGATCGTTCCAGTGGCCGGGGCCGGCATGCTTTTCGTGTCCAATCTTTTCACAAATTCGTCCTTCCCAACTCAAACCTATTTACACCAAAAAATACGGGCAGGTTACATTCCTCTATCTATTCAATAGATCGGAATGTAAACCCCGCCCGTATTTTTGAAATTGATGAATGTGATCTCTACTTCATTTTGTATTTCTGTAGGAACTTCTCTACTCGGCCTTCCGTATCGATTATCTTTTGCTTGCCAGTATAGAATGGGTGGCAAGCAGCACAAATTTCTATTCTGATCTTATCACGAGTGGAACGAGTTTCAAATGTATTGCCACATTGGCAGACTACATCTACAGCTTTATAGTCGGGATGGATACCAGTTTTCATAATTCAACCTCTCTGCGAAGAGTAATGGACTATTATAGCCCATATCCCTCACCATTTGCAAGAAAATACTCAAAACAGCGATGGCAGACAGCCGACTCTATTTTGTAAGTTTGCTTTTGAAGGCGCAATCCTGATGAGAACCATCACAAAAAGGCTTGTCAGTGGAGGCTCCACAACGGCAGAAGAATACCGATTCGCCAGCCACTACCTTAATCTCTTTGCCATTCTCATCCGCCACGGAGATTGGGCCATCTATCTGAATAGGCCCATCATCAAAAATTATAATTTTAGCATCTGCCAATTATCACCTCCTATTATATACGAATTCAATCTTCTTAAAATTCCGAAATATACACTTTGGTTTGGAATACCAAACACTTTTATAAGTCCAGGAATACTACTTAACTGGCAAAATACGGAGTTCCTCCGGAGGCTCAGCATTCAAAGAACGTGCTCCACCGGAAGTAACGGTAAAAATGTTTTCAATGCGCACACCAAAGCGGCCAGGCAGATATATTCCTGGTTCCACTGAGAAACACATACTGTCTGCTAGCTGAGTTCTATTTCCATTCACTATATATGGCGGTTCATGCGTAGACAGCCCAATTCCATGCCCCGTCCTATGAATAAAATACTCCCCATACCCAGATTCATTGATGACATTTCTAGCTGCAGAATCGATATCTTCCGCCGTTATGCCCGGTGAAACTGCATTCCGAGCCGCGTGATGTGCCTGACTCACAATTCCATATATTTTCCTGGCATCCGGATCGTTCGGTTCGCCAAAACTTACGGTTCGTGTGATATCGGATGCGTAGTAGTCGCTCGTACATCCAATATCTACAATCACCATATCTCCTGGCTTGAGTTCGGCCGCACTCGTGTGGTGATGAGGAACGGCAGAATTCGTCCCAAAACAAATTAAAGGGGTGAATGATGGAGTTGTCTTGCGGATTTTACAGGCATTGAGTACATATTCCTGCACTTCTAGCTCGGTAATCCCAGCACGCAGAAACCTGATCGTTTCTTCAAATATTTCATCGATAAGAGCAGCTGCCGATGAAAGACTTTCTAGCTCATTTTTAGTTTTTAACTGTCGCAACTCGGCTAGGAGTGAACCCGCTGGCTTATATCTGCCTTCCGGCACAAGTGATTGAATTGTGAGAAGGTGCGATGCTGCAAGCTCATCATCAATATATATTAATGAGCTGGAACTAGTCAGTTTGAGCTTTGCAAACAACGATGCGAGCACAGGTTCGCAGCCTTCCTCATCCGTCCAGCCTATCACATTCTCAATCCCGGCGAAGTTTGTAGACGCCTGAGAGACATTCATTTGTGGAACCACAAACACGGAGTCTCCGATAGCTGGCAGTATCAATGCTATAAGGCGTTCGTGCCCGTGCTCTGCCCAGCCTGTGAGATATCTCATCTGATCGGTAGCGCCCACCACTAAAAGCTCAGCATCAGATGCGGTGAGCGCATTCTTGGCTCTGATTATTCTGGATCGAAACTCATTCATGTTCACAGCCTAAATTGTTCGTTTCTTAACTGTGGTACCTTGAGGTCCGTCTCCAACTTCGTATCCGATTTCAATCAGCTGATTTCGAAGAGAATCGGAGGCTGTCCAATCTTTGTCTTTCCTGGCCTGATTTCGCAAATCGATGAGAGACTGCACTTCGGCAGGTATGGCCTCCTTGGCCTTATTCGATCTTTCTGCTATATCCAGCCCGAGAATAGGATCAAATTCCTTCCACAAACTAAGGCTTCCATAAGAGTTTAGATACCCCACCGCGAGAGGAAGCGCTAGGTCATCATTAATAGCATCCAGAACTCGAGTTTTCGCTGCTTGAAATGCTTCGTTATCATGAGCAAGGGGATCATTCTCTCGCTTTAGCGAGTAGACTTTTCGCAATCCAGTGGTTGCTGCTTCGAGGATATCTGTTGAAAATTTTAGCTCCGAACGATAGTGCGCCTGCATACACAGATATCGATAAGCCAGCGGATCAAAACCCTTATCTTTGAGCGACTTCAGAGTATTGAACTCGCCCTTGGATTTCGACTCCTTGCCAAATCCTCCATCGTGATCAGACTCTATTTTTGTGAGCAGGAACTCCCCATGAAGCCAGTAGTTCGTGAAAGTGTGCCCAGTTGCGCACTCACTCTGTGCGATTTCATTCGTGTGATGCACCGGAATATGATCAATTCCACCGCAATGAATATCGAAAGATTCACCTAGGTATTTCATCGACATCGCGGAGCACTCGATGTGCCAGCCTGGGTATCCTGGCCCCCACGGACTCTCCCATTTCATTATATGTGTTGGTTTGTTCAAGAACCACAGTACAAAGTCGGAGGGGTTCTTCTTCGTTTCATCGGCAATAACCTCTTCACGGGCTCCCTGACGTTGTTCGGATAGATTGAGTCGCGCCAGCTTTCCGTATTCAGGATATTTCGAGGTGTCGAAATAGACTCCTTCCGACGTGACGTAAGTAAAACCCTTCTTCTCCAGCTTCTGAATAAGCTCTATCATTTCGACGACGTGATCGGTGGCACGCGGCATATCTTCGGGTATCTGTATGTTTAATGCTTTGAAATCGCTGATGGCGGCCTGTTCATAGAAAAGCGCTATCTCCCAGGGAGATTTCTTTTCACGCTCGGCAGCAAGCTGCATTTTATCATCTCCAGCGTCGGCATCGGTTGTCATGTGCCCTACATCGGTGACGTTCTGGACATGATGAACCTTGTACCCGTTGAATAGCAGAGTACGCCTCAAGAGGTCTTCGAATACATAGGTTCGCAAATTACCAATATGAGCATAGTTGTATACTGTAAGACCGCAGCAGTAGATTTTTACAAGGGGTGAGTCGATAGGAATAAACTCCCGTTTGCTGCGGGTCATCGTATCATAGAGGGTCATCGTCATGTGCGTTCGAACTCCTGAGAACTATACTTGTTGCCTATTATACCCAAGAATGTACCGCGTAGTGTGGAGAATTCGGCGAGATAGGAGCGAATGGCAACATCATCGTTATATAGTTTCACGATGTTTGGAAACTATTTAACCTCACCCCCCGTCCCCCTCTCCCATGTAGCTCGATAGCTCGCAAGGGAGAGGGGGTGACCAAATTTGGAAGCTCAACCCATGCAGGGAGCCTAAGCGACCGGAGATGGGCTTTGCAATTCCAGCGCGGGTTTAAAGAGGATGAAGTGCGATGTGGAAAGGACACATCCATATGTCCTTTCCCACCGCGTATCAGTGTCGAACACGAAATTCAACCAACATACTAGCTGTTACAGAACGACAGCCAAGTCACCATGCAGATTTCGATCGGACCGGCGTCGGTATAGATACTGAGTCACCTGCTGACAGCATATCTCCACGCTTCCCCACATCACTACTGCAATTTCCACTTTGCCCATCCTTGGCCCGGCGAAACTCACAGTATTATCGGCTGTACTAAACTATTCTTAAATGTATATGTATCGAGATAATTGCAAAAGTCGAGAAATACAACTTTTTGCCTAACCCCCTGACCCCCTTCCCAGATTCCCTCGTACCTCGGAGGGAAGGGGGGAATCTTTATCGTTGATTCTCCCCCTTCCCTAACACAAACAGCTTTATCGTTTGTATGTGCAGGGAAGGGGGACGGGGGGTGAGGCAAAAGAGTACTACATATATACTTTTCGAGTTTTGCAAGTATCGTTTTCGGGTATTAACAAACCATTCGATCAGGCAGGCTTGCTAACGATATTATCACCGGCAACACGGCCATCAACGATAGAAATAATACGATCCGTGAACGCCGCGAGGCGGGGATCGTGTGTTACCAAGAGAAATGTAATATTTTCATCTTTATTGAACTGGCGCATCAGGCCGAATATTTCGTTTCCATTTTCCGTGTCCAGATTACCCGTCGGTTCGTCTGCCAGCACGAGCGGTTTGCTTCCTGCCAGAGCACGAGCGATTGCAACTCGCTGCTGTTCCCCACCTGAAAGATCCGTAGTGCGATTTTTCATCTTATCCTTAAGCCCCACCCGATCCAGCAGATTCTTTCCCTGTTTCATCTGCTCAGAAGTAGGAGTGCCATTCACGATTGCGTATGGCATGACCACATTCTCAAGCGCAGAAAAATCCGGCAGTAGATAGTGAAACTGAAATATAAACCCAACAAACTTTCTTCTCAGACTGGCCAGCCCATCGTCATCCAGCCCCTGGAGTGTATTCCCACCGATACGAACTGTGCCTTCTGTCGGTTTATCCAGAGCTCCAATGAGATTAAGGAGGGTGCTCTTGCCTGAGCCGGATGGCCCAACAATTGCTGCAAACTCCCCACGTTGTATTGAAATGTTGATGTCTGTTAATACTCTGGTCTTGATATGCGTTCCATAAACACGCCCAACTCCTTCGAGCGATACGATGGTATTTTGTGGATCAGCCATATCTTATGACCTCGATGGGATCAAGTTTTGCAGCCCTTCGGGCGGGAGCCATTCCTGCCAGAGTTCCAATTATCATGGAGGCGGCACCAGCCTGAATAAGATAGATAGGCTGTAGATGCACTGGAAATAGCGTTCCAGTTTGTGCTGGGTTTGTGCCAGGGACCTGAAGAAGCCCCCAGATCATAAGTGCGCTGACACCACTCCCCACAAGCGAACCAAAAGCGCCTACAAAAAGCCCCTGCATTAAAAATATCAGCATAATACTCCGAGTGCGGGCTCCCATGCTTTTCAGTATCCCGATCTCTTTCGCTTTTTGAACTACGGATACCACCAGCAGGGAAGCAATTCCAAAAGCGACTGAGACCATAACAAATACTTTAATGAGAGTACTCGAGCCGGTCTGCGCCTGCAGCGCCCCCAGAAACTCTTTATTCTGCCGCATCCATGATTTGGTTTCAAGCCCTGTTTTTGCCGCGATTCGGTCGGCTATGTCATTCGCCTGGAACACATTGGAGACCTGCATTTCAATCGAGGTGATATACCCCACCAGATCCAACATTCGCTGGGCATTTGAAAGTGATATATAGAACGACCGCTGGTTTAGTTCGAGAATACCTACATCGAAAATGCCTTCCACGGTAAAGGTACGTTCACGGTTTTTACTGGAGCGAGTCCGAATCTTATCTTTTAGCCCTACCCCTAAATCCTTCGCCAGTTCCACCCCAATCACACAGCTATCTCCACCCACTTCAAAACGGCCTTGAACCATATTTTTCCGCAGGTTGACTATCCGGTTTGCCCGATCTGGCTCCACTCCTCTCAACGTGACAGGTTTGATCTGATTACCTCGAGTTGCGAA
>JANXSG010000019.1 GCA_025352825.1 Chthonomonadaceae bacterium
CAACGACATTACCACCCTTACCTCGCGACAAGTTGCCTACTTGCATTGATATCGCTACATTTGTACCGCCTTGAATTGACCCTTGCCAGGGGGCTGACCAAATTCCATTGGAACTTATACTTGGTATTCCGTTAGAAGCGATCGTTATGTCGAGAGATCCAATCGCCTGTTCACCGGACGCATTTGGGGGTGGGGTGGTTGCATAAGCCCAGGAGATGATTGAGTGGGCTACACCCGCTGAATCGAAGAGTAATCCTCCCAACTTTATTTCCGGGTAATATGTTGAACCTGAGTAGGGAAAATAGAATTGTGAAGCTACGAGCGATCCATCCAACCGATATACTACTACACCGAGTGAGGAATCGATGGAAGAGTACGTCCCAGTGGAGTAGACCCATAGAATGTAGTTATTGGCTGAAACTGCTACGTATGCGTGTCCCGACTGGTCATTTGTATGCTGAATTGGGGCATATTTGCTCCAAATGACATTGCCAAATCGATCCAGCTTGCGTAAAGCGGCCGAATTGCCGTATGTCTGCGTGATATAAACATTCCCACTTGAGTCCATCGCTACTGCAGAATTCGGCCGCTCACAACTCCCAGGAAAGCTTGGCCATCCGAGCGCGGCTGATGTACAGCAAGCAAAATGAAATAAAATGACGAATGTAGTTAGAAGGGTGATAATGCTTCGTCTCATGTTTTTCAATCTCCTCTGTGAGTGTATGGCATAATAGTAATATGCAATTGCTATTATGCCAGTCATCCATGAACATTTTCAGGATAACACAATTAGCAAATCTTTAGGAGTAAGCAGTGCGTAAGAGTTGGGTAAATTTGGCGTAAGAATCGAGTAAATATGGTGTGGGAGGTTAAAATCTGGGGAAATAAGGCGAAATCGAGCCTATTTGGAGCATGTTTCAGCCCTCACAACTTAGCCCGGCACAAAAACTTGAGGGGGGAGATTTAAATCGTTGGTTTCCGTTATCCCATATCATGGGATGCGCATGCAATTAAAATCAAAACCTGAAATAGTATTGAAAAACCTATGCAAAAGTCACCACCTCTCCTGTTTTTGGGAGAGGAGGACGAGGGAATAAGGGCTCAAACTCAGAATTTTTTAACCATTAACCTGCAGTCATCAAGCGCGCTGCAGCTCTGCCCCACCACTATAAAGCCATCATTGTATACAGTGAAATCTCTTGGGTATTCCGAACTAATTGTATTCTTGATATGTGCAGGAGGAGTAATATACTGCGAGACTAGCTTTCCCCCGACGCTATATGTGGCGATGAGCATTTTTTTTTCATTATCTTCTGCACTTCTTTCGAGCATCCCAAGAATTCTAACCGAACCATCTTCATTCAGAAAGAGACTTTTCAACTCGGCGATATGAAAACCCGATGGCAGGGGATAATGCCAGGTAGGGGTAGAATTGCCGTTTACATCGAACCTGCACACTACGATCTCAGAGGTTCCATCCGCATGGCACTCCGTTCCTCCCACAGCATATCCATAGTTAAAGTTACTCGATACCCCACGGGCAGCAATGTTTGGGCCGGTATCATCGACAAGTTTGTGCCAGACGAACTTGCCATTGGGGTCATACTTATCCAGGCTCAATTGGAGGCCATGGCCGCCCTTGCCCGTGTCTCCGGTATCTGTCAATCCAGATACGAGTATATTATCTGCACGGTCAAGGATTAGGTTATTCGCCGAATTCGCCCCGACCGCTTTCTCATTGATGGATAGGGGCTGTTTCCATTTCCCATTTCTGTCCAGAATAGCAAGTACAGCGGAAGAACAGGCTTTATCATCTTTGGTGCCGACGGCCGCAGTACCACAGATATAGAGTGTTCCTTCACGATCCACTGCCATTCTGCCAAATTCTATTCCATCCCCTTTTGATATGAGTCTGTGCCAGAGTTCCTTACCTGCGGAATTGTAATGGATAACCAGAATATTTTTCTTGCCATGAACCAGTCCTGTAGCTCCGATATAACAGCCACTATCCTCATCAAGCAGCACCTGCATCTGCTCATTCTCTTTTTGAATAGGCACTTTTGAACGTACCCACCACGCTGTTTTTCCATCATTTCGATGAATTCGAATTAGTGTGGCATACCATCCTTCGGGATTAGCGTGATTGGCTGGGACATACGTCTGCCCCAGTACGATCGGATCTTGCTTAAAGTTCTTAGGTACAACAATTGAATAGGCCCGGTCACATTCGTGTTCACCGCTGGAAAATCGATTTCTCCAAATCTCCTCGCCTTTTGGTGAAAGCTTAATGGTAAGAATATCTGTATCATCCATAAATGTCTGTGTTAAGCCAGTAATATAGATACCGCTCCAGTCGAATGCAGCAGCATGCCCTTCAGGGCCAGATGTCTCGCCTGTTTTGGGTTCAGAAAGATACTGCCATCGAGGCTGCAATGCTGTGGATTTCTTCGCCGCGGCTATATGGGTACCGCTCCATTCCCACTTCACAACCGATAGACAGACCAAGGCTAGAACTAGCGCCGATACGATTCGAAAGTGCGGCTTCAAGAAATGGCCTCTGCGATTCCCAATCAACACCACCTCTTGTGAATCCGAAATTATCTCCGGATAAGGGATCTGCGCTGAAGTGGAGTAGTCTGCGAATACTGGTGGTTTGAGACTGGATAGTGGGTTATCACGTTCAAAAGCGATTCTTTGGGATGGATCGCCCAGAGAATGAGTTTGATCCTTTTGAACTCCGGACGCAGGCTGCCACACCGATGAGAAAAACTGTTCGAGAGCGACCTTGCTCTCTTCGTGCAGGGCGTTATGAGATATCAGGCGGCGGTGGATTTCTTCCAGCTTGGTAAAGTTTCTCTGTTGCCGGTAAGCCTCAGCCATATCGAACAATGCCTTTTCGTAGAAACAGCTCAGTCGTTTGCGTTCCTCCATGATCCAGGTGGAGTTGTACTCCGCAAGAAGATCGGCTCGGAATAGGCTGACTGCCTCATTCAAAAGTAGTATTCTGCCTTCGGCATCCTCTTCCTGCTTCGCCCGGGTGAAAAGATCGAGAAACTGGATGGCGTCTACTTGTACATCGTCGTCTAAACGTAGTTCCGTATTCGAAATATGAACGAGAGGATGAGATTCATCCGCAGTGGTAAACAGAGATCGAAGAGCGGATATCTCCTGGCGAAGACGCAGCCGGTCATTCCCGACTTCCGTATCGCCCCAGAGCAGGGAAGTTAATTTTCTGCGTGAGTGGGATTGTTGAGGGTAGAGTGCAAGATAGGCTAGCAGCTCGCCGACTTTGCGCCCATTGAGAGATACCAGTTCACCTGTTGGCTTCTGAATCTCCAGCGCGCCGTAGAGCTGCACATGCCATTGACCAACCTGTTTCGAAACTATTTCAGTCATCAATTTGCAGTACTCCCACCTGGAACATGAGGCAAAAACGGTGTAATTAGTACAGATTGAACGATGGTCAATGGATCTAGATAGATTTGTAGTGATCGTGATAATGCAAAATACTATATGAGCTTTTTCAAGAAACTTGACGCTGATTCCTTCCACTTAAAAATATTTAACATGGGTTGAACAGGATGGTCCGGATAAAAGCATCTATCCCCACCATCCTGCACATCCATATGAATTTATATTTGTCAAATTCAACATTGTTTCGTGATTAGTTGTTACACCTGCTTCAACAGTTCATCATAATCGGTATGAGAACCGATACAGAACCAAGAAATTTCTTGACCAGCAAGGAAGGCTTTGGCCCGATCACGAGTCCCTATGCTTACAGAATAGACTAATTCTGAGGATTGAACCTGCCGATTACGCAATCCTGGATGATAGGAGATTGTTGAAACCGCTGACAAGCATTCCGTGTGCGAGTCTGCTATCTTGAATCTAAGGAGGGAACATCAAATACAGTGAGGAATATTGAATTATGCATAATCATCATGAGTTATCACGACGAAGTTTCCTTGGTATAGGGCTGGGCGGAGTTCTGACTGCCCTGACCGGGGCTGAAGTCAACGCTTCTGAGGCCGTGCAAAAAGGAACCGGCCGTGCGAAACGGGTACTGGTAATTTTTGAGCAGGGCGGCGTCTCCCATATCGATACCTGGGACCCCAAACCAGATACTCCAATCGAACATCGCAGCCCGTTCAAGCCGATCAAGACCAACGCCGACGGAGTCTACTTCACTGAGCTTCTGAGCAAGACAGCGCGTTTTGCGAACAAGCTTACCGTGGTGCGCTGTATGACCCAGCCAACACCCGGCGTAGGTAACTCCCACCCCAAAGGCTCTCAATATATATACTCTGGTGAAGCGTCCGGTGGCCCCGTGGATATGCCCGATATTAGTTCGGTGGTAGCATCTCGGATGGGTACGGGAGCCCTCTATCTTCCCTCGAATATTCTTGTTCCTGGCACCAGCGAACAGGCGGAGATGTCCAGAGTAGGTTTCCTGCCGCCCGGATTCGCCGTCTTTAAAAGCGGCGGCAGCCCTGCCGATCCCAACTGGCGAGTCCCCAATCTTGGCTTACTTGCTGGAATAGACGAAAGGCGTTTCAAAGATCGCCACGATCTCCTCAGTTCTCTCGATGTTGGTTATGTGAATGCTGGCGGCGCAAAAGATGTGGAGGCGATGCGTTCATTGATGGTACAGGCGACCGACATGCTCACCAACCCTCTTACTCGCAAGGCATTCGATATGAATACAGAGTCTGCGAGTGTTTGTGAAAAGTACGGTACCGGCCATCGCGGGCAGTGTTATCTGCTGGCGAGGAAACTCATAGAGTCAGGGGTGCGTTATGTAACTGTCGATGTACGCGAGCCGCAAAATTCGTATAAAAATGGCAGCACGATGAGCTATCCTGGCGGCAGCAACATGAACTGGGATCACCACGACGCTATCTACTCCACCAGCCACACGAACATTCCTAACGGCGGCGCTGGTGCGGGCAGGTATGGCATCGCCACTTGGCCGATGATGGGTTCGACCGACCAGGCCTTCGCTGCTCTTATCGAGGATATGAACGACCGCGGGTTACTAGACGATACGCTGGTCTGTTTCGTAACCGAATTCGGACGAACCCCGCACATCAACGACCGACAAGGGCGTGATCACTGGACTCATGCATTCTCGTTTGCATTCGCAGGCGCCGGAGTTCCAGGCGGTCAGGTAGTGGGTTCGACGGATCGTGACGGCGGTTACATCACCAGTTCGATGGCCTATACCATTGAAGACTATGCGGCCACAATCTATGAAAAGCTAGGTATCGATAGATCCAAACCGATCTACACGCCCACAGGTCGTCCTATCTTCCTCGCGGCTCGTGGGAAACCGATAGCCGAGCTGTTTTAAAGTTTTCAACCCTCTCCTAAAACGGGATAGAGGAGAGATTTTACCTAACCCCCCTGACCCCCTTCCCTGCACACGAAAACGATAAAGCAGTTTGCATTAGGGAAGGGGGTCAGGGGGTTAGGTCGAAAGTTAGTTTAACCAAGTTATTGGAGAGAATTGAATGCGGCAAGTCGGTTTCTGGAAATCAGTTATCATCGCGGTCTGCGTTATCTGCTATTCGCAAGCGGTCAGCGGTTCTGCCACGGCAGTTCCGGAGCGCATCGTTGTCTCACCTTCGGAAATACGCCTAGACAGCAAGCGGGCTTATCGTCAAATTGTGGTCACAGGTTATTTTAAAGGCAGTGAGTTCGATCTCAGTTCCTCCGCAAAAATCTTGACTGTGGATAGCAATATAGTTCATCTGAAAGGCAGTCGTATAACTCCTGCCGGTAATGGACACACGACAGTTAAAGTCATCGCGGCTGGCAAAACGGTCGAAATCCCTGTCTCCGTTTCCAATTTTACTAAGCCAGACCCAGTACGTTTTACCTTCGAAGCGCTTCCTATCCTGACAAAACAGGGCTGTGCTACCGGCTCTTGCCACGGTTCCCCGCATGGAAAAGGTGGTTTTTCGCTCTCACTTTTGGGTTATGATCCTCAAATCGATAGAATCTCGCTCACCAGAGACGGACTCAGCAGGCGCGTCAACGTCATGGAACCGGCTGAAAGCCTCATGATGAAAAAGCCGCTGCTGGAAATTCCGCATGTAGGCGGGAAGAGGCTTAGGAAAACGGACACCGGCTATAGTATAATTCGAGAGTGGATCGATGAGGGCGCGGATATCGCGATTCCCACTGCCGAATGCATCCGTATTACTATTACTCCAGGCTCTGGCAGAGTGCTCCACGCGCCGTATCTTTGCCAGCAGATCAGTGTGGTCGCCAACTATTCCGACGGTTCTACCAGAGATGTTTCCGCGATATCCACCTACGAGAGTTCGAATACATCGGTTGCTACGGTAGATGCAGACGGCCTGATTACGGGGCACGGCCGAGGCCAGACTGCAATCAGCGTACGATATCTTGATAAACTCCAGTCGGTAAATATCACCTTGGTGGAAGACATACCAGGGTTTGTGTGGAAAAAAACTCCCGAAAACAACTTTGTGGATAAACTGGTCGACGATAAACTGAAACAACTTCAGTATCTTCCCTCTCCAACATGCAGTGACCAGGTTTTTATCCGACGACTATCGCTCGATCTGACCGGGATGCTGCCGAGCGTGGCGCTGACCCGTGCGTTTCTGAAAGATTCTTCGCCGGACAAACGCGAGAATCTAATACGCAATTTTCTGAATACCGAGGAGTATGCACGATTCTGGGCGCTGAAAAAAGCTGATCTGATGCGTGTCTCGCTCGCGAAGCTGAAACAGAAAGAAGCGGAAGGCTTTTCACGTTGGATCGTAGATGCGGTGCGGTCGAATATGCCATATGATCAGTTTGCTCGAACGATTCTCACGTCATCCGGCAGCGTCGAGAAATCGCCAAGCGCCGGTTACTTCCTTGCGATTCCGACTACTGAAGAACGAACGGAACTAACGGCCCAGGTTTTCATCGGTTCTCGGCTGGAGTGTGCCAAGTGCCACAACCATCCTTTTGAGAACTGGACCATGCGGGACTACTATAGCCTGGGCGCAGTGTTTGCCCGAACACAGGCATCGAACGGCACAGTAAGGTTGGCAAGAACAGGGGAATCCTTACTGCCAACCACAAAAGAAGTCATGATGCCGTGGGGACTGCCGAAACATGCAACCATAGAAAGCTCCAATATGGATCGTCGCAGCCTTTTTGTGGAGTGGCTTACAAAAAAGGGCAATCCATTTTTCGCGAAGGTTGAGGTGAACCGGATATGGTCGGAACTCACAGGCCGTGGTATCGTAGAGCCGGTAGACGATTTTCGCTCCTCCAATCCACCTTCGAATAAGTTATTGCTAGATGCGCTTGCGCAGGAATTTGAAAGAAGCGGATACGACCGTAAACAAATTATCAAACTGATCTGCAGCAGCCAGACGTATCAGCGATCTACGCAGACCAACAAGTTTAACGAGAGTGACGATGTCCTATTCTCACATGCAAGAATTCGTGAGCTGACGGCCGAACAGTTGAAGGATGCACTCGGGCTGACAACTCGCTCGCTACCTTCCACGGACACGGTTCCTTCACGACGAATGCAATTGGAGAGCCAGCTTCAAGATGAGACCAGAGTTCATGAAACGACCTACGTTTCCTGGCTAAATGAACAGAAAAATGATATTCATAGTCTCCCATACTGGCTTGGCAGTTGGAAAATGGCGGGGCCATATAAAATTTCGGATGATCTGAATCCAGTGAAGTTTGATACTGAATGGACGCTGAAGAATGATATTAAAGATGGGATTCCCTTTGAACTTAGAAATGAACCCGATCAAGTATATTTTTTACGCCGTACGATTCACTGTGCTGCTCCAACAGAAGTAGAGGTCAAACTCAGTTCGAACGCTGCATCGATGTGGCTGAATGGAAAGCTGCTATCGCCTAAACTGACAGATGGAGAGTATCGTATCAAGGTTAAACTTGAGAGTGGTGATAATAATCTCATTCTCAAATCTGCTCATAAAATGGCAAACTCAAATATCCAGGTCAATGTCTCGGTAGCGGCGACCGCTAAGAGTGGGAGTTCTAAGAAGCTGTCTTCAACTCTGCCATTTGCTTTTGAAATTCTGGCAAACACTGCTTCACTTTCTAAAGATGAGAACCAAACAGTACACGATTATTTCATCGAAAGCGATACGGCGCGGAAGGCTCTGCAAGATAAGATAGACGGTCTGGATAACCGAATGGAGTACGCAACTCAGAGGCCGTATCCGGAAGCCTCAGCGTTTACCATCACTTTTGGACAGCCGCTTCGCGAGACGGCATGTACATGTGAACGGAGAAAATCGCCCACCTTGCTGCAGGCGCTGGAACTGCTGAATGGCGATACATCTTTTAAAATGGCAGAAGCTGGTTCGGAATACTACAGTCAGTTGGACAATAAATCGCTTGTAGAAGAACTATACCTGTCCGGTCTATCCCGGCTGCCTTCCGGCAAAGAGCTTGATACGTCATTAGCATATATTGCTAACGAACCTATCAGGAAAAATGCTGTAACTGATTTGATCTGGACGTTAATGAATACCCAAGAGTTTCTATTCCAGCATTAAGTCATCGTTGGGTGTTCAATCTCTATTGTAGTGAAGACGTGAGCAGTTTATGCTGTTATTGACTAAAGAAGATCATATTTGGCTTATATATTTTTGCCACCGTTGGAAAATTACGGAATTGGCTCTTTTCGGTTCGGCGCTGCGAGTCGATTTTCGTCCGGATAGCGATCTCGATTTTCTGGCAACTTTCTCTCAGCAAGCAGAGTGGGGATTGCTGGATCATACTGCTATGCAGGAGGAGTTGAGCAACTATTTTAACCGTACTATCGATTTAGTCAGTCGCAAAGGAGTGGAGCAAAGCGCAAATTCCCGCCGCCGCCGTCGGATACTTGAAACAGCCGAGGTAGTGTATGCCGCGTGACGATACGTCGCTGATGGATATTGATCGAGCATCCCATTATCATCCCAGCCATAAATGGCATGGGCTGAAAGCTGCAAGCCGGGTAAACCCGGCTGTTCATATGTAAATCTTACAAGTCTTCAAGGTTTTTGATTTTACAGCTCCGTTCACGGGGATTTCCATAAATCAGCCTATGCCATTAAGGGGCTGTGAAAGTATTCAAAATGTAGATAAAATCGCTTACATGCACCTCACCCCAACCCCTCTCCCGGAAACTCGCAAGCTCGTTGGGATAGGGCAAATGCATGATTTAGTCACCCCCTCTCCTTTGCGAGGAACGAGCAAGATGGGAGAGGGGGCAGGGGGTGAGGTTGAAGCAGCTTGGAATCGTGTTACTTTCACAACCCCTTTATGGCTGGGATGAATGAGTTAAGTAAGAACTCATTGGATTCATATTTCTATGCGATCACTGTTTAAAACTATTGGTGCGCTAGTACCGATATTAATATCCATCACGACTTCTCTCTCGGCTTCAGCTGAGAGCAGTTTTCTTCGGGATGTCGCGCCGATACTGCTTAAGAGATGCGCTGGCTGCCACGGGGAACGTGTACATCTTGGCGGGTATCGAGTAGATACCTTTCAGAGTTTACTGCTGAAGGGTGCATCGGGAGAGAAATCGATTGTTCCAGGTAAGCCAGACGATTCGCGGCTGTTTCAGCTGATCACGGCAAAAGTGGAAGCAGTTCGTATGCCGAAAAGTGATGATCAGTTGGCGCCGGAACAGATTGCAATTATACGGGCATGGATTGCCGGTGGGGCGAAGTTTGATGGGGCTTCTGTATCGGTACCTATTAAAAGCCTTCTCGGCCCACGCCGGCATCCTGCGGCTCCGGTGGTCTATCGAACGGCATCTCCGATTATGGCTCTGGCTTTCCTGCCCGACGGTCGTGAGATAGCAGTTGGCGGATACAATGAGATCACCATATGGAATGCAGCTTCTGGCAAACTGATCCGAAGGATTGAGCATCTGCCTCAACGGATTCAATCGCTTTCGCTCTCGAAAGATGGTAAAACGGCGCTCATTGGCGGGGGAACTCCCGGCGAATATGGAGAAGCATCACTTATCGATTTGGCGTCCGGAAAAAGGACTAAGGTGCTGGATACGTTTAACGATATCGTACTCTCGGCAGTATTCAGCCCAGACGGCAGGCATATCGCTGTTGGCGGAGCGGATATGAGTGTAAGGCTATACGATTTCGAAAGTGGAAAACGAGTCTGGATGAGCAGTATTCACTCCGACTGGGTGACCGCAGTGAGCTTCAGCCCGGATGGACATTTTGTTGCGAGTGCGAGTAAAGATATGACGGTGAAGGTGTTTGAGGCGGCTGATGGATCGCTTTTTACCACCTACAACGGGCACAATCGCCAGATCGGGAAGTACATGGGGCAGAACCCAGTCTACTCACTGATCTTTGAGCCTGGCGCTCAGTTTGCATGCAGCGCGGGCGGAGGTAACTGGATTCAACTCTGGAGCCCGATTGAGGCGAAAGCAGACTCCGGGGACGCCGGCGATATGGAGGAGCGATTCGCGAAGCAAGGGCACACCCGCTATATAGAACACGGTTTCAAAAAGGGTGTATTTGCCCTTAACGTACGTGGGAATAATATTTTTGCGGCCTCCGCCGATGGAATTCTGAAGGAGTTCGATCTGTCGTCGCAGAAACTGATACGTACATATCCCGGGAAGTCGGACTGGTTATTCTCTCTGTCGGTGGACGATTCAGGGGATCAGATCGCGGCAGGTTCCTACAGCGGCGAGATCCGAATCTGGGATACTAAATCTGGCCGTCTAATCATAATGTTTTTCGCTCAGCCCGGTCGTTCGCAGAGGCAAGTCCCCGGCATATCTACTCTTACGAGGCAGAACTAACGGAATGAAACTCTACTCCACATTTCCTAACCCCCCAGCCCTCTTCCCTGGACACACAAACGATAAAGCTGTTTGTGTTAGGGAAGGAGGAGAATTAACGATCAAGATTCCCCCTTCCCTCCAAGGAACGAGGGAATCAGGGAAGGGGGTCAGAGGATTAGGCAAGAACTTGTATTTCCCAACTTTTGCAATTTCCTATCTACTATTTCTTGCTTTATCTATACTCTCACCGTGGATATCCTGGAGTCAATCCTCTACACCAGCTCAGATAGAGTTCTTCGAAAAGAAGATTCGTCCGATTCTGGTAGATCAGTGTTTCACCTGTCATTCGGGGAAAACGGCGATGAGCAATCTCCTCCTCGACAGCAGGTCAGCTCTGCTTAAGGGTGGGGCACGGGGAACATCCATAATATCGGGGTCGCCTGAAAAGAGCCTGCTCATTTCCGCGGTTCAATACACGCATCCGCCGCTGCAGATGCCTCCTTCAGGTAAACTCTCAGCTGAGCAGATTGCCGCCCTCACAGAATGGGTGAAGATGGGCGCTCCTTGGCCAGATGGTAAATCAGGCGCACCTGCCACTCCGGTAAAGAAGCCTTTCAACCTGAAAGAACGAGCCAAGCACTGGTCGTTTCAACCAATCAAGCCACAGATAGTCCCGACTGTCAAGAACGCCTCGTGGCCGCGTAATGCTGTCGATAAATTCATTTTAGCAAAACTCGAATCCGACAAGCTGACTCCCGCTAAGCCAGCAGACCGACGCACTCTCATTCGCCGGGTGACATACGATCTTACCGGGCTGCCGCCTACTCCAGATGAGGTGGATGCATTCCTTCAGGATCGATCTGCAACGGCTTATGAAAAGGTTGTCGACCGACTGCTCGCCTCTCCGCACTATGGGGAGCGATGGGGAAGGCACTGGCTCGATCTGATGCGTTATGCGGAGACCAACGGCCACGAGTTCGATTACGAAAAAATGAACGCCTATCAGTATCGTGACTATGTGATCCGCGCATTCAATGCGGACATTCCCTACGATCAATTTGTGAAGGAGCACATCGCGGGTGACATGCTGCCTCATCCCCGCCTGAATCCGACCCATCTCACGAACGAATCCATCTTAGGATCGGGGTTCTGGTTCCTGGGAGAGGGAACGCACTCTCCGGTCGATCTATTGGAAGATCAGGCTGGCCATATCGACAATCAGATCGATGTGTTCAGCAAGACATTTCTCGGGCTCTCGGTGGGATGCGCGCGCTGCCATGATCATAAATTCGATCCTATCACAACAAGGGACTACTACGCTCTTTCTGGATTTATGAAAAGCTCCCGAGCGAATATCATCAACCTTACACCGCCAGAACAGATTATGCCCGGACTACATGGCCTGGTTCAGGTCGGTTCTGAGGTGAGGGCTGATATCGGGAAAGTACAAACCGGGATAAGCTTTGGATTAAGGAGCTATTTACTTCCAGGGCAGGAAATATACACTGAGTTCTCGGGAGATGACTGGAAAAACTGGAATCTGACAGGGGAAGCCTTCGGCTGGTCGCCATTCGGATCCGATGCAGTAAAGCAAATAGGTTCGAACTTCCATGTTCAGAATCTCTCTCACCATCGGACTGTCGACAGTGGATATCTATCAGATAGACTGACTGGTGTGCTTCGATCACCCACTTTTACCATCAAGAAGCCGTTCATCTTATATCATATGGGAGGTTACGATACCCAGATACGTCTAATCGTGGATGGTTTCCAGCTAATTCAGGAGCCTATATATGGTGCTCTCGCGATAGGAGTGAACAGCCCTGATAAGATGCAGTGGTATAGTGAAAACGTCAGTAAATGGGTGGGACACAGGGCCTACATTGAATTTGTAGATCGTGGCAATGGTCGGCTGATTTCGGATGCTATCGTCTTTTCGGATGGTAAAGCATCTCCCACAGCGATGGATAGTTTCGAATCTAGGCGTCAAACCGTCGACGATAACAATTTTGAAGCCGAAACCAAAGCCAGGATTGCGACACTTTTAAAACGTCGTTTAGAAATTGAAGCCACCATTCCTACTCCGAACTGGGCGATGGCGATTGCCGATGGCACCGGCGAAAACGATCATATCCATATCCGTGGAAGTTTCAAACAGCTTGGTGATGTTGCGCCGCGTAGTTTCCTGGAAGTATTTGGCGGAGGGGCTGAGTATGGCAAGGATGGCGGCAGCGGACGGATGGAACTTGCTGATCGGCTGATCGCTCCATCTAATACCCTTATCGCGCGGGTTATGGTGAACAGGATATGGCAGCATCATTTCGGAGAAGGAATTGTACGGTCTCCTGATGATTTCGGGATTATGGGGCAGCCTCCTTCCCATCCGGAACTCCTGGATTGGCTTGCTGCGGAGTTCAAGAAGCAGGGATGGTCGATTAAGAAGATGCACCGGTTGATGCTCCTTTCCAACACTTACAAAATGTCCAGCCGCACGAACGAGAAAGCAGATCTCGCCGATCCAACTAACCGCCTTCTCAATCACTTCCCGGTACGGCGCCTGGAAGCTGAGGCTATTCGAGATGCGGTATTAGCGGTTTCTGGGAGACTGGATAAAAAGCTATACGGCCCGAGCGTGATGCCTGCTCTCACCACCTTCATGGTTGGCAGAGGGCGTCCGAATAAATCTGGCCCGTTGGATGGCGACGGCCGGCGCAGTATCTACATGGGTATTCGCCGAAACTTCATGCCTCCCATGTTTATGGCGTTCGACTACCCGGTTCCTTTCACAACCATCGGGAGGCGCACAGTTTCAAACGTCCCCGCCCAAGCTCTGACGATGATGAACAATCCGTTCGTTCTTGAACAGGCTGAGGTCTGGTCGAAACGAATTCTATCGGTTCCCAACCAGATTCCAGAGCAGAGAATTATTGGGATGTATGAGACTGCTTTCAGCCGGCCACCGGACGATAGAGAGCTGAGAGCTACCCGAGCATTCCTCAAAGAACAGGATGATCACTATGGCGCTGTAGACGATCCTCGCTCTTGGCGCGATCTATGTCATGTCCTGTTCAATTTGAAAGAGTTTATTTTTCTGAATTAGATAGACGCCGGGGTTTAAGGGGTTGTGAAAGTAATACAATTACATAACGTTTTAACCTCACCCCCTGCCCCCTCTCCCATCTTGCTCGTTCCTCGCAAAGGAGAGGGGGTGACTAAATCAAGCATCTGCCCCTCTCCCAACGAGGAACGAGTGTCCGGGAGAGGGGTTGGGGTGAGGTGAGAGGAAAGAGACTAGTATGCACTGTAATAACTATCGGCCAAGACCACTTACTCGCAGAGAGATGCTGCAGCAGGGCGCGAACGGATTTGGAGCTATGGCGCTGACTGCTCTGCTGGGAGACTCTGCGTTCGGAGGCGGCGTATCGCCTAATCAAACGAACCTTGATCCCCTTACTCCGCATTCGCCGCACTTCAAGGCGCGTGCTACGAGTGTCATTTTTCTCTTCATGGATGGCGGGCCGTCGCAGGTCGACACATTTGACCCGAAACCTCGCCTGGCTTTGGAGCACGGTCAAAAGATAAAAATGGATGTCCCTCCCACGCAGTTCGACAATGTCGGTAAGGTGTTGCAATCTCCGTGGTCGTTCAAGCAGTACGGGCAGAGCGGAACTCCGGTCAGCGAACTGTTTCCTGAAATCGCGTCATGTGTCGACGATATGGCGATCATACGTTCGATGGTGGCTGAAAACTCTGAACATACGAATGCGAACTACTTCATCCACTCCGGATTTGGCAGGCAGGGCAGGCCGAGCATGGGCGCATGGGCGACGTACGGCTTAGGCAGCATGTGCCGTGATCTGCCTGGATTTGTGGTTCTGAACAGCGGTATGATTCCACCGGGTGGGATGGACTGTTTCACCAGCGGATTTCTGCCGGCATCGTATCAAGGCTCCCTTTTTAGAGAGGGTGGTGAGCCGGTCGCCGATCTGCACCCCGCGGAACTCGATCCTAAACTCCAGACTGGAAAACTGGCGCTGATGAAAAGTCTGGATCAAGGGGCGCTGCATCGATATGGCGAAGAGAGTAAACTGGAAGCCGCTATCTCCAACTACGAGTTGGCTTTCCGAATGCAGACAGCGGTTCCGGATCTTATGGATATCCACGGGGAGTCGGACGCGACGAAGCAGCTTTATGGCCTGAATGCGAAGCACTCACAGGTTTTTGGACATCAATGCTTGGTGGCTCGACGAATGGTGGAGCGCGGTGTTCGTTTTATCGAACTCCTATGCCCGAACACAGGTAACGACCGCTGGGATCAGCATGGTAACCTGAAAGCGGGGCATGAACTGAACGCCGCTGCGGTGGATAAACCAATTGCCGGACTTCTCAAAGACTTGAAATCGCGCGGGCTGCTGGATTCTACCCTGATCGTGTGGGCTGGTGAGTTCGGCCGTACTCCAATGGCACAGGGCAGCGACGGACGTGATCACAATCCGTTTGGCTTTTCTATCTGGATGGCGGGCGGAGGTGTAAAAGGGGGCACCGTCTACGGTTCAACGGACGATTATGGATACTACGCGGTGGAGAATAAAGTAACTGTCCATGACCTCCATGCCACGATGCTTCATCTGATGGGAATGGATCACAAACGTCTGACATATCGCTTCAGCG
This sequence comes from Chthonomonadaceae bacterium, assembly GCA_025352825.1. Taxonomy (GTDB): domain Bacteria; phylum Armatimonadota; class Chthonomonadetes; order Chthonomonadales; family Chthonomonadaceae; genus JANXSG01. The sequence goes on from JANXSG010000019.1 coordinate 15,497, forward strand.
GCCGAGACATGCGCCTCACCGACGTCTCAGGAGATGTCGTTCAGGCTGTGGTATCTTGATAATTACAAATTTGAGCGAATTGCAACAGTCGGGCATAACCGCAGATTTTAGCCCTCATCCCCTACCCCTTCTCCCAAAAACAGGAGAAGGAGGGGTGATTTTGTATTGACCGACTATACGCAAGTTTACTAAAATTTCCAAAACCTTAATCAAAATTTAATATAACTTACTTGACATTATGCAGTATAGTCGTTATACTAGCTTTGAAGTTATGCATTGTCCAGGATGACAACTCATTACCACATCGTTGCTAACATCCTCATTTTTTCACCAAGATAACTCGTCTCTTCACTCGCTTTGTTGTGTTCATAGAAAGGCAGCCAACTATGCAGCCTCGCAGAAACACCCTCCAGTCCGCCATAATGGCAGACACGACTTCACTGCCTGCTCTCCAAATACTATTTTGAGAGCAGCCTCTTCACTGATGAAATACTTACTACTCGCATCTATTATGATTTTTGCAGGTATATCGGCAAAGGCAGTGACAGTTACTTCAGTCACGCTGAACCCAAGCATAGTTTATGG
>JANXSG010000049.1 GCA_025352825.1 Chthonomonadaceae bacterium
AGCTTCGGGAGAGGGGGCCGGGGGGTGAGGGTTTGAGAAATTTCCCCTGTTATTGGGCGAAGGGGGCCGGGGTAATGAGGGGACGGGGGGTGAGGGTTTGAATGACCGACGCCGAAAATTCCTGACCAGTCCAAAGGGAGCATTCACTCTGCTGGCGATAGCCGCTGTGGCATGGGGACTGACTCTGCGCTCCAGGATGTCCCCTTCTGCCAGACATGTCGAAGCAGGAATAGAATTTACGCGTAAAGGGAAGCTGCTTGACGCGGAAAAAGAATGGCGCAATGCAACTGTTCAAGACCCTAATAACGCACTTCCCTGGGAGTATCTCGCCGAGTCGTACAGCGATATCCATAACTGGCAGGGTGCACTGGAAGCGCTGCACCATCTCGAACATCTTAAGCCTGATTCTCCCCATCTGCAGGCTCGCCTCGCCATGGTCGCTATGCATACCGGCGATGAAATGGCAGCCTATAAATATGCGGATTCCTCACTCAAATTAGAGCCTAACGACCAGTATACCATCCTTTTATTCTGCACCCTGCTGGCAAATACTGGCGAAAATCAACGTCGGCTAGACCTGCTGCGACATCTGGTGAAACTGCAGCCTGATAAAATTGAAACTCAGGTGCTGCTAGCCTCAACACTTACAGACAAGCGGCAGTTTGACGAAGCCAGGCCTCTCGTCGAGCAGATACTTATGAAAGATCCCTCCAATCTCGATGCTTCATCTCTTCGGGGAATGATTCTCCTCAATACAGATTCCTCACCAGCAGGATTGAAGCAGGCAGAAACCGCCTTTTTAAAAACTGTTGCGACACCCCACTACGCCGCGTTCGCACATTTCAATCTGGGAAAAATTTATAAGCGAATGGGTAAACCCAAGGAAGCAATGCCACATTTAGAAGAAGCGGTAAAGCTGCTTCCCATGAGGCGTGAAGTGTGGTTCGAGTTGGCAGAAGCCAGTTCCCAGGCAGGCCAGACAGCAAAATCGGAGGCGGCTCGCGCACAGTCTGAACTGCTTCTGCGGCAGGAGAACGCGATCAAGTCCCTGGAAAAAAAGTGCGCTACAAATCCTGAGGATTTCGATGCACACCTTGAGCTGACAAATCGTTTTATTACCCGTTCGGAGTTCCACAAGGCCGAGATACACATGGAGCGAGTTAAAACGCTGCGCCCACAAGATCCACGCGTTCAGGCCGCCTTCCAGAAACTTGCAGCAGCCGAACATACTATTCCCTCGCCTGCCAACACCGGTTCTTCTGAAACGCCAGACCTCCTATCCACTAACGGGGGGCGTTAGCCCTATGTGGCGCTGCTTGATTTCACTTCTCATAGCTGTCGGAGTACTTCTCCTGCTTCCCGGCTGCAGCCAGAAGAAACAGGCAGCGCCGACTACTCCTGATGCTTCCCCCGATCACTCCTCTGCCCTCTTTGAAGACGTAACCTCCCGCGCCGGAATCCACTTCATCCATAACAATGGTGCGCAGGGCAGTTTCCGATTCGCAGAGTTCAGCTCTGCCGGATGTTCGTTTCTCGATTACGATAACGATGGCTGGCTCGACATACTTCTCATTCAGTCAGGCTCCTCCAAACCTGCGGCTGCCGTGACAGATCGCCCACACTGCGCCCTCTATCACAACAATCACGATGGAACTTTTACAGATGTCACAGCAGGTTCAGGACTCGACAGAGATCTGGGTTACGCGCAGGGAGTTGCCGTGGGCGATATCGACAATGATGGGTACGACGATCTATTCATTACGAGTTACGGCCGCAACTATCTATTTCAGAATGAAGCGGGAACAGGAAAGTATAAGGATATCACCGCTGAATGGGGACTGGATAAACCTCACTCGACTGGGTACGCAACGAGCGCTGCCTTTGGAGACTATGATAACGACGGTAAACTAGATCTTTATATCTGTTACTATGCTCCTTGGACTCAGTCGGATGATAAGCCCTGCTTCAACGAAAAGAAACTGCAGGACTACTGCTCTCCCGAACTATTCCCGCCAGACACGCATCAGCTATTCCATAACGAGGGCAGCCACTTCTCAGATGTGAGCGAAAAATCTGGTATTTCCAAAGTTCAGGGGCGTGGTTTAGCAGTCGCGTTCCTGGATTACGATGGCGACGGTAAACAGGATATCTATGTCGCCAACGATATCACCCCCAATATGCTCTGGCACAACAACGGAGATGGAACCTTCACGGAGGCAGCGCGAAAGGCAGGCTGCGCGTACAGCGAAGAGGGCGCTCTGATGGCGGGAATGGGAATCGCGTCAGCGGACTACAACCATAGCGGGCGAGAGAGCCTGTTTGTAACGAACTTCTCAGGAATGCCGAACACACTCTTCACCAACAGAGGAAATGGGCTGTTCCAAAACGACAGCGCCGTCTCCGGGCTGGCGCTGCCGCACATGAAATTTCTGGCGTTCGGCTGTGGATTTATCGACTACGATGCGGATGGCTGGCCAGATTTATTCGTGAATAATGGCAGCGTGTATGTACACGCCGAGACTCGCCTCGATGGCGCCGAATACAAGGAACGCAAACAGATATTTCATAATGAAGGTAATGGCCAATTTAAAGAGATTATCGAGGATAGCCTGCTAGGAGATATGGCTGTTCCGATGGTAGGGCGGGGACTAGCGGTCGGAGACTACGACAACGACGGCAGGCAGGATGTCCTGTGCTCCAATCAAAACGGCCCGCCTCAGCTATTTCACAATCAGAATCGGAATAAAAATCACTGGATCAGTTTCAATACGATCGGTACAAAAAGCAATCGCGATGGCCTCCATGCACGCTTTGAAATCACTTCCGGTGGAATAGTGCAGACGGCTGTCACACGCTCGGGTTACAGTTATCTCTCGGCCAGCGACCGTCGCGTCTATTTTGGGCTTGGTCAATCGGCAAAAATTGAAAAACTCAAAATCCGCTGGCCAAGTGGAACCGAGGAGACATTTCAGAACGTACAGCCAGATAGATTCTATCTGGCCACGGAAGGCAAAGGAATCGCCATCGCCCCTTCCAAAGGTAAGTAAATATAAGGTCTGATCTCTGATGAGGCTTGCTTCATCCATTGACTATTAGCTATGTTCTGGGTATAATCACGCGAACAAGAGTTTAACTGCAGTCGAGCACGTGATCCGGCAGAAAGTTATTGTCAGCATGGCCTATACCGATTTTCAAGACTTCCTCACAAGGCTAGAACGCGAGGGAGAGTTAAAACGCATCAAGGCGTGTGTTGACCCCTATCTGGAAATAACGGAAGTCGCGGATCGAATTATGAAAATGCCAGGCGGTGGCCCTGCGTTACTGTTCGAGAATCCGAAAGGCTCCTCTATCCCTCTTGCTATAAACGTATTTGGCTCTCGAAAAAGAATGAGCATCGCGCTTGGAGTCAACGATATTGAAGATATCGCCTGTGAAATTGCTGAAATGCTCAAGCCAGAAGTCCCCTCCGGACTGTTAAATGCCGCTCGCGAACTCCTCCCTAAACTCGGTGTTCTGGCAAAAATGCCCCCCAAACACGATAAAGGCGATGGACGATGTCAGGAAGTCGTACTCACTGGCGACGACATTGACCTTGGTAAATTTCCGATTTTGCACTGCTGGCCACAAGATGGTGGACCCTATATCACACTTCCGCTAGTATTCACCAACGATCCCAATACAGGCAAAAGAAATGTTGGAATGTATCGGGTGCAGGTCTTCGATAGAAACACCACAGCAATGCACTGGCAGCTGCATAAAGTAGGCGCCGAACACGCTCGCATCACTGCGGAGAAGCGCCAAAAGATTGATGTCGCCATTGTTCTTGGTGGTGATCCTGTTCTCACTTATGCCGCCACCGCCCCGCTCCCTCCGGGAATTGATGAGATGCTGTTTGCAGGTTTCATACGTAAGAAACCAGTGCACCTCGTGCGCGCTAAAACTGTCGATTTAGAGGTTCCAGAAGATGCTGAGATTGTCATAGAAGGTAAACTCGATCCCAGTGAACTGCGTATGGAAGGGCCATTCGGAGATCACACGGGCTACTACTCACTTGCTGACATGTACCCAGTTCTTCATATTACCGCAATTACGCATCGCAAGAATCCAGTCTATCCTACGACTATTGTCGGTCAGCCTCCTATGGAAGATGGATGGCTCGGAAAAGCTACAGAACGTCTGTTCCTCCCTCTCCTCAAACTAACGCTTCCAGAAGTAGCCGATATGAATTTGCCAATCGAAGGCATTTTTCACAACATTGCATTCATTTCCATCAAGAAGCGGTATCCGGGACACGCTTTTAAGGTGATGCACGCTCTGTGGGGATTAGGGCAGGCGATGTTCACCAAAATGATATTCGTTTTCGATCACGATGTCGATGTTCAAAATTTAAAAGAGTGTATATGGAGGCTTGGAAATAACATAGATCCAGAACGCGATATGTGTGTGGTTCGCGGACCAATCGATGTCCTCGACCACGCTTCCAGAGCGCTCGGGTTTGGTTCGAAAGTGGGGTTCGACTGTACTCGCAAACTTCCTGCCGAGGGCTTCAATCGCGAGTGGCCAGATGTCATAGAGATGTCGCAAGAGGTAAAAACACGAGTAAATTCGATGTGGAGTTCACTTGGGTTGGAGGGTCTTGGATGACGCAGGATCCCAGTGACATACCTAACAACTCAATCTCTCCCGAAAAAGTACTCTTTGCTGTGGATATGCACTGGGGATTGCAGCCGGTACGCCTAACTGGATTTCGATGTGAAGTTCTGCCGGCCGATTCAATCACGACTTCGGTACATATCGCAGCTTTTTTGGGTGAAAAGCTGCTGGTGGTGCGAGACCGAAAAGGCTCCTACGGTTTTCCAGGCGGCAGGCTTGAGAGTGGTGAGACCTATGATGAAGCGCTAATTCGAGAAGTTTATGAAGAGGCTCGTGCACAGTTAAAACCAGATTTCCAGCTGTACGCTGCTATTAAGATTGAATACACCCAGCATCTACCGGGAAGAAACTACCCGAGAGACTACACGTATATGGGGATGTATGCTGGAGCAGTGAGATGTCTGGAGCCGATTGGGATCGACCCCGCGGGAATAATCACGGCAAGAGATCTATTTCGCTCTACCGAATGCCGAAATAATCTGCTGAAACACGATGTGGTACTCCTGCAGGAAGCGCTGGCGACTCTCTCACAGCAAGGCGAGACCCATGGTCGGGTGCTTCGTGCGTTCGTTGAGCTGCATCCAAGTTCAGTCGGGCGGTCGGGGGGCAGTTCCTGACATGTCCAGCCAAGAATTGGCAGCAAAACTCGTGATTGGCATTACTGGCGCAAGTGGCGCACCTTATGCTCTAAAACTTCTGGAAGAAGCTGCCAGAGTTTGCAGCGAAATATATGTTCTTCTTTCCGATCAAGCAGCCCAGGTAATTAACCTGGAAACCGACCGCAAAGTGAACGCGGCGAATCCTACCGTTGAATCGCTGATGGGTCAATCGTATTCAAATATTCGTATATTAGATAAGAGAGACTACTTCTCTCCTCCCGCAAGCGGCTCTTTCCTGCATGATGGAATGGTGATAGTCCCCTGCTCAATGGGAACTATCGGACGCATTGCAAATGGAATTAGTAATGATCTGCTGACACGGGCGGCTGATGTATGCCTTAAGGAAAAACGCAAACTGATTTTAGTGCCGCGCGAGACACCCTGGAATCTAATACATCTGCGTAATATGACGGCACTGGCAGAAGCTGGCGCCACTATTATGCCAGCGTCTCCTGGTTTCTATCACCAGCCGAATAGTATCGATGACCTGGTAAACCATGTTGTAGGAAGAATTTTGCAGCAGCTAGGAATTGCTCAGAATCTTGTACCGCAGTGGCAATATAACGAAGAGTAGTAGAGACTGAATATCTAGCAGATATTTGCCGATCTGGCGAGGCCAGAACCATGCGAGAAATATGAATGATATCCACTTGCTACTCGTGTTTTCCACTTGGCTGCAGGTGAGTTATCGCATATAAATCTTTTTTCGTGTTATTTAGTGTATTTCGTGGACAAATGCATTTCTATTCCTTATTCTTTATACAGTCGGAATTGACGAGAGTTAGCTGTATCTAATATTTGAAAACGAAACTAGTTTGACAACTTAAATCTGCGAAAATCTGCGTATTTTGTGGCTAAAATGCATTTAGCTATATCTGCGTGGAGAAAGGTTCTTAGATTTTTTATCCGCAGATTACGCAGATTTCCGCAGATTACATTATATTCAATATCGAAACGTAGAGTGAGTAATGAAGGGTGAAATCATAGTTCCAATAGCGTAAAACATCGTGAATTTATTAACGAAGTTGGTGCTGTTAGGCAACATTGAATTCTCAGCCTCTGGAAATTTTATAATTATGAATTCGTTCTTGAATAAAACCAGGCTAATCCTCGAAATGATTAAATTCGAGCACACCATTTTTGCGATGCCTTTCGCAATGATCAGCGTCCTGCTGGCTTCTCGGCACATGCCGTACGGACTCCCGTCAGGACGCGTAGTGTTTTGGGTGCTGATAGCGATGATTGGCGCACGAAGCGCGGCCATGTCCTGCAATCGACTCCTTGATGCCGAGATCGACAGCGAGAATCCACGCACATCAGCACGCCATATTCCTTCCGGACTGATATCCAAAGCTCAAGTTGCCATTTTCCTCGTTGTGTCGATAGCACTATTCGAGATTGCTTCCTGGCAGTTGAACCCGATATGTTTCCGCCTATCGCCAATGGCAATGCTGGCTGTACTCGGATATTCCTATACCAAAAGATTCACATCGTTCTGCCATATTATTCTTGGATTTTCAATCGGCATTGCCCCCATAGGAGCATGGCTCGCAGTGCGAGGATCATTGAGTCCAGTACCCCTGCTACTTGGCGCTGCCGTGATGCTATGGATAGGGGGCTTTGATATCATCTACGCACTGCAAGACTACGAGTACGATGTGAAATCCAGTCTGCACTCTATCCCGAAGGCTCTTGGCAAAGCAAATGCGCTCACTCTGTCACGGTATATGCATTTAATCATGGTCTGTCTTCTCTTTGGCATCGGCAAAGTATACGGACTTCATATGATCTATTTCCTGGGTATCGGCGTGGTTTCATCACTCATCATCTACGAACACCTCCTGGTTAAGCCTGATGATCTGCGCAGAGTGAACGTCGCATTTTTCACTCTCAATGGCTGGGTGAGTGTCAGCCTCTTTGCCTTTGTGCTTCTGGACGATCTACTTTTCAAATAGAAACCAGCTCGATATTATGACTATTCGCATCGGAAGTGTGCCTTACCTCAACGCCAAGCCCCTAGTCGACTGGTTTCATAGCCCTGAGTGCGACTGCGATGTCGAGATCATCTATGAAGTTCCTTCAAAACTAGCGCAGTTTCTTCGCGATAAACGGATAGATGTCGCTAATGTCTCTATCTTTGAAGGTTTTCAGAATTCGGATCTCACCTTAATTCCAGGCATCTCAATCTCCGCGTTTGGAGCAGTTAAGAGCGTCCGTCTTTTTTCCAAGGTACCCATTGACAATATTCGGACAGTCGCGCTGGACACAAGTTCACTGACTTCAGCCGCGCTCACAAAAATACTGCTCAAGGAGAGTTTTCAGATCACTCCCGAATACCATCAAGCGGCGCCTAATATTGAAGATATGCTCAAGCATTACGATGCAGGGCTGATTATAGGTGATCTACGGCTTTTTGATCTTCCTGAATGCGTCACAGTATACGATCTCGGACTGGGATGGAAAGAACTGACCGGGCTTCCTTTCGTCTATGCTGCCTGGCAGGCTCGCGCGGGTTCGGTCTCCAGGGAGATGATACGTGCCTTGAATGCCGCGAAAGAATGGGGAGCAGAACACATCGACGAGATTTCATTACAATGGGCAGATACACTCCATCTTTCACTCCCTCGCTGTTCAGACTACCTGGTCAACGTCATGAACTATGACCTCACTCCTTTCCAGCTTGAGGGAATGAATACCTTTCGTACTAAATGTATCGAACACGGACTTGTAGATAAGTGAACCAAATGACACATACAAGGCTGGTATCTATCCTGCACATCCTGATTATCCATGTAAAATAAGAAATTGAGTAAAAGATGAAACCCCCAGCGCTTTTATTCTCGGATCGAAACACTTTAATTGAAATGGATAAGCAGGATATGTAGGATAAAATCACCACCATATCTGGATTTCACACGGAAAAGAGTGCAAGGTGCATATCGAGAACCGAATAGATGCAACCAATATCACAACAGGGGGTGTCTTTCATATAACCCCAAGGAGTTTGATAAAATCCTCGACCTAACCGCGATAATTTGCTATAATGTGCCATCTAATCCACAAATTTTTTCCAAACGGAGATAATGTAATATGCTGAAAAAACCTTCCAATCCCGATATCCAAAAACTACATGATTGGGTCGATTCCCATCAGGATCAGATCATTTCATCGCTTCAGGGTGTGCTGCGTATTCCAAGTCTGGAAGCGCCTGCCGTTGGGGACAACGCGCCATTCGGCGCTGAAGTAAAACGCGCCTTAGATTTCACTCTCGACTATGCTGCCAGCCTTGGATTTCGTACCAAAGATGTCGGTCCTGGTTATGCTGGACATGCGGAATTTGGCCAGGGCAATGAGATGGTTGCTGCCATGGGCCACCTCGATATGGTGCCAGAGGGAACTGGCTGGCGGCATGAGCCTTATGGAGCTGAAATAGAAGATGGATACATCTATGCACGCGGATCTTCGGATGATAAAGGCCCCACCTGGGCAGCACTCTATGGCGCGAAAGCGCTCATGGAGTGCGGACTGCCCATCAAACGGCGAGTCCGGGTCATCTTCGGCTGCAATGAAGAGAGTGGTTTTAAGTGTGTGGAATACTACTGGGGACAGGGTGGTGAAGAACGCCCTGCCTTTGCCTTTACGCCAGACGCAGATTTCCCGCTCATCTATGCTGAAAAAGGCATTGTAAACCTTACTCTGGTGAAGTCTGTACCAGCCTCAACACGGCCACTGCGAATTCTAAATGCGAAGGGTGGGAATCGCCCCAACATGGTCCCAGATTATGCGGAAACATTACTAACCGGAACACCAGAGGCACTTGTAAAAGC
>JANXSG010000038.1 GCA_025352825.1 Chthonomonadaceae bacterium
ATTAATCTTTGATTTCGTTCACTCCTGCTGCACGCCACAGTTTCACAGTTCCCTTATCACCGCATGCCGCCAGCCACTGGTCATCCTTAGAGAAGGCGACCGAGTTGATCTGTGATAAGCCCGTTTGCAATGTTGCAACATTCCGCTGTGTAAGAATATTCCACAACTTTATAGTGCCATCCCAGCTTCCGGATGCAAGTGTCTTACCATCCCGTGAGAATGCAACGGATGGAATACGATTGGTATGCCCCTTGAGGATTCCGATACGTTCGTGTGTGGCTACGTCCCAAAATATGATAGTGCGATCCCAGCTGGAGGAGGCCAGCGTTTTTCCGTCAGGTGAGAATGCGACAGAGAGTACATCGTTAGTGTGACCTAATAGTGTAGCAATAACCTTGAGAGTGGCAACATCCCACAATCGAATCACGTTATTATTGCCTCCCGTTGCTAGTATTCTTCCATTGGGTGAGAATGCGATAGATAGAAGCTTGTGTGGGTTCTGTGGCTCGAAAGAATCACTCAAGGTGTTTTCGTATGACTTAACAGAAATATCCCACAATTTACAATTTCCAATGTTGTCTGCGATGGCAATCCTACTATTATCGGGGGAAAAGGTAAGAGACAAAATTGGGGCTAGCAATGAAATTCTTTTGATCTCAAATAATGATTGTGAATCCCACAGCTTACATTCACCTTTATTATTTCCAGTTGCGAACAACTTACCATCCTCGGAGAATGCAACAGAATTGACAAAACTACCTAGTTGCAAATCTTTCCTAGTTCTGGTGGATATGTCCCATAATGAATTTTTACCCTTAGAGCCGCAGACAATCAGAGATCGATTATCGGGAGATAAGGCCATAATTGGATTTTCGATAGATCCGCTTTTGAGTGTGGACATCTCCTCTCTTCGAGTAAGCGGAGCGGAATCGATATGCCAGAATTTCAGAGTATGATCGTTACTCCCGGAAACTATCGTGCTGCCATCCGGAGAGAATGCCACAGAGTTAACCATATCTGTGTGACCTTTGAGAATGCCGATCGGCTGAGGATTTTTAACTCGTCCGAAAGAGGGAGTACTCCATAGGCGAATAGTGCTGTCCCAACTTGCGCTCGCGAGATACATGTTGTCTCTGGAAAATTGCACCGAGTTAATGACATTTTTATGGGCTTGAAAACAATTGATCTGTTTTAATGCCGGGACCTTCCAGAGCGAGATATAACCTTTGGTGTCTCCGCATGCCAGTAATCGTCCATCGGGTGAAAATGATACTGAATGAATCTCTCCAGTATAAGTGTGCGAAAATCTAACTCGTTGGCGTGCAACATCCCATATACTCAACAACCCATTGTAATCTCCGGAAGCCAAATATTTTCCATCTGGTGAAAAACAAATTGAGTTTATGCTGGTTTGGTGCGGAATTAATGCCCCAATTTTCTTATAGTGAACTATATCCCAGAGTATGATCCCATAAATCCCATTTATGTTTGGATCTTCACCGTATCCTATCGCGAGGGTTTTACCATTTGGGGAGAAGGCCAGAGACATAGCTTTCGTGTTCGCGTTATTAAGTTCTGCTATCTGGAGGTGGTCAGTAACGTCCCACAATTTAACACTGTGATCGATACTTGCAGCTGCAATGATTTTACTATTGGGAGAGAACGCCACTGAAAAGACTTTGTTTTTTAGATCGATCGTCCAGATATTTCGATGTGTAACTGCATCCCATAGTTTAACGGTTCCATCAAAACTGCCCGAGGCTACCATCTTACCATCGGGAGAATAGGCAACAGTAAAGATCAGATCCTTGTGTCCTGCCAGGCTAGCAACATAGTTATGACTGAGCTGCCAGAAGTGACGCCATTCCCAACTCTTGCGAGAATCGCGTAAGTGGTTTTGAAGTAATTGGACAGAATTCCCTACATCGTTAGCTTCCCAGGCTTTTTGCACATCACTCATATCGGCAGCATATACTAAGTCTTCAGCGCGTAGTTTCTCCTGTTTCGCTAAACGCGTTTGTTGAACAGCTACGAATGTTAGAACCACCATTATCAGCGAGATAGTTCCAAAGACCACTGTTGATCTCAATATTCCTCGTCTATATGCCGCTTTTTGCCTTTGTATCTCCTGCCCAGGCAGGTTGCTCTTAATCCAGTCCTGATCAAAAACTTTCTTATATATACGATTTCTAACCTTCAGTTTCACCTGAAAAGTCGTTACCACACCCGAAAGCTTTAGTCGAGTGACAAAAGGGATCGTCTCATCATCAGGTATCGGTTTACGGGATGACACTTTCTCGTAAAGCAATAATAATCCAGAAATATCCTCTTCATCAAAAAGCAGGCGTTGACACACAAACTCCAGGTTGTCATCCTGATGAATCGAATTTGAAGTGAGAAACAGACGGGAACAGCATCTGTCCACATCATGCGGCGTCTGCGCTTTTGATTCCAGTGATACTGCCATGCATAGTCGCTGCGTCAAACATGGATGTCCGCCTGTCCAGTATAATATGCGCTCCATCAACCGCTGATTTATCTTTGTATCTCTTCCCAGACCGTACTGCAGCAGGCTAGCTTCTTCAGGTGTGAAGTCGTTTAGGATGATTCTTCGGCCGATATTGAATGGAGTTAAGTCCGAATTCGTAATCAAGTCTGATGGCGCTGCCACCCCGAGCAGGCAGAATGTCAACCTATGGAAGTCTGAATCCACCGTACGGGCATTATAGCAGGCACGGATGGCCCCAAAAAACTCATCCACGGAGAATGAAAGGCTGCGCACGATGTCGATTTCATCTACAAAGATAACCAGTTGCCCTGAAATATGCTGCTGAACAATATCTGCTAATACTTTCTGCCAGCGCTGCAATGGGCTGAGATGCTCATTCTCCAGTATGTAGTCATCCATTTCGTTCTGTAAATTCAAGCGTCTTCCAAGTTGGTCCATCAAGCCGTTGTACCACTGTTCAGCACTGAGATTAAAGCCGATAGAGGTCAGATCGAGAACAGCGACGGCGACATCATTTTCGCGCAGCCTTTCGAGTGTACGAACCATCAATGACGATTTGCCCATCTGCCGAGAGGTGAGAACATAGCAGAACTCTTTGTTGAGGAGGGCTGACAATAGGTCATCGTCGGCTTGACGGACAATGTAGGACAAAGCATCAGGAGGAAGGGAACCGTAGGGGATATAGAAGCGCTGACTATCAGATCTCATAAAAGATGTCTCCGAAGAAATCTGTCATATAGACTGCATCGAATCCGCACATCACCTGGTGAATTCCCTAGTAGAACACCTGCACTTGAAAGCCTGATGATACTGTTCTTTGAGGAACTTATCTCACCAGCCAGAAAATTGCATAAATCCGCGGTTAAATCGGCGTCCATGAGTAAAGCTACCACCATGCGGTTGAGATGATCAGAGAAGATGCCGTTCTCACGTTCTGCCTCGGTTTCGATATCGTCTAAGGTTAGTCGGCGCTTCTTCATCTCATGCAGGCTGCGCCGTACCAGGTAGGGATGACCGCCGACAAGTTGGTAAAGCTTGTCGACTTCGGCCTCATCCAGCAGCGGACTGCCGTAACGCCGGTTAAGATCGCTTATCTGCTCCTTGGTGAAGTCACTCAACACGACACGGCTGCCAACATTGAACGGGGACTGGTTTAAGTCCTGGATGAACAGATGGGCTTCGGTCGCATAAGCCATTGCCAGCGTGAAACGCTGCCAGGGACCCAAAGGGTCGTAGGCCCGTTCGTTATGCCAGGACCGGAAAAGACCGAAGACACTGTCGCGGAAGGGACATGGGAACAGCCTGTCAACTTCATCCATACCCCAGACAATGGGCGCCTCAATTACTTTAAACACTCTGTCATGCAGGAAACGTTCGAAGTTCGCTGATGGAGCCCGTTTGGGATGGAAGCAGTCCGCAGCAATCACATCCAGTTTAAGCTGATCCGATATGGATTGTGCTTGCGCAAGAAAGAAAGCTTCTATAGATTCTAATTCAGTTGACCCCAGCTTTTGCCAGTCAGTCAGTATCACCTTTGCTCCATCCTGTCGTGCTTGATGAAGGACACGAGCTAGAAGCGATGTCTTACCGATCTGCCTTGGACCTTTAATCAATACGATACTCTCACATCGTTTTATCGCTGTTTGTACCTCCACATCCGCCGCGCGCTCAACGTAGTAGGGAGATTGTAGCGGCACAGCTCCACCTATAGGCTCGTATCCTACGAAATCGGGCATCAGTTCAGGAGGAATCGGAGTCGGCTTCTTCTGAATTTGCCGGATCATTGCTTCAATCTTTGAAGAGGGCTCAAGTCGGACATTGCGTGTCTCGCCTGCTCGTTTCAAATAGGCGCCATATTTTTGATAAACATCGAACGCTTCGACTCGTGCGCCTGACTTTATCAGTGCTTCAATAAGTTGTTCCCATCCCGATTCTAGCTTCGGGCGAGCATCAACCAGTTTTGCCAGAATGCGCGCAGCCTCTAGATATCGTTCATTACGAGATGCGTTCTCGGCCAGTACAGTGAGCGCATCAAGATATCGCTCACGACGTTCTTCTCGTTCCGGGCGCACCCAGGTATCGTCCCAATCTTTTAGGAGTGATCCTTTATAGAGTTTGACAGCGGTCTGGATGGATGCGATATCGCCCCTATTGATGGATTGGTCAAAGGA
>JANXSG010000055.1 GCA_025352825.1 Chthonomonadaceae bacterium
TGAAGGACAGAGCGCTACAGGCTGCGATTATACTTTGGTTTATGGCAGTGCTGCTATTGTTCAAATTTGATAACCTTGGTCATCCGTTAATAAATTTCTGAAGGAACTGCCAATGAAAGTTTTAGTGACCGGCTCAAATGGGATGTTGGGTATCGATCTATGCGCTCTTCTAGAGCTAGAGGGGCATACGGTGATACGTACGGATTTAAATATTCGTGAGGGCCTAGCTATTCCACAATGGCTCCCGCTGGATATTACAGATACAGACGCTGTTACTGCTATCATCGATACCCACAAACCAGATTTTGTAGTACACGGAGCGGCTGCTACTGATGTGGATGGCTGTGAAAGAAACCCGGACATGGCTTACCGAGTGAATGGGCTTGGAACCTGGAATATTGCCGCAGTTTGTGGTGCGCGTGATATACCACTGGTTTACATCAGCACCGATTTTGTATTTGATGGAACGAAAACAGTACCGTATACCGAATTTGATAAGACTAATCCGATCAGCCACTATGGCGGGTCGAAGCTGGCTGGCGAGAAATTTGTGAGTGAACTGTGTCATAAACGATTTATCGTACGAACCGCGTGGTTGTATGGTATCAATGGTAACAGTTTCCCAGCAAAAATACTTGAACTAGCAAAAACCCGAACAGAGTTATCAGTAGTGACAGATGAGATAGGAAGCCCCACCCACACTCTCGATCTTGCCCGGACAATTATCTTGATGATCGATTCCCCGCTATATGGAACTTACCATGTGGTGAATGCCGGCCAATGTTCACGCTACGAACTTGCAAAAATAACGCTGGAGCTTGCAGGAGTGAAATCGATGAAGATTAACACAATGTGTGCCAGCCAGTACTCCTCCCCTACTAAGCGGCCGGCCTACTCGGTGCTGCGAAGATATATGCTGGAACTTCAGAATAGAGACAATCTTCCGACCTGGCAGGCTGCATTACAAGAGTTCATCAACTTGAGGTAGAAAATTTGCCGCGAAATAGTGGTATCACAGTTCGGCTGACTTCTGAAGAAGTAGAGTGGCTGCGGCGAAAAGCTCACTGGGAAGAAATGTCCATGTCTGAGTTGCTAAGAGATCACCTCCACATGCTTATTCGGGAGGAAGGCTATCTGCGCCCTCCCGATGATGAACCACAAGATTTCGGGTATGAAAAAGAGATGATGCAGATGGTTGTCACCGTACAATCCATTTATGAATAGCTGTTACCTCACCCCCCGTCCCCCTCTCCCAGATTGCTCGATAGCTCGCAAGGAAGAGGGGGAGACGAAATCGGAAATTTGCCCCTCTCCCAACGAGGAACGAGTTGCTGGGAGAGGGGTTGGGGTGAGGTGAGAAGCTGTATCAATGTTCAGGCCTGGAGAAATGTTAATGCCAAGCTATTTCAAATCTAAACTCGCTTTTTCAATCCTTCCACTTATAATGCTAACAGCTTCCCCTAGCAATTGCATCACTCAAAATATTTCTACAACTCAGAGTGTCCACAACGATCTTCCAAAAACAGAAATTCCTTTTGATAGATTTCTCAAGTACCCTCGCCTTTCTGGGTCACCTCCCACCGGGGTGGTGTGGGCAAAAGATTGTAAACACGTTGCATTTAGATGGAATACTTCTGGGGAGAGATTGCAAGACATCTACGTGATGCAGATTCCAGAGGGAAAGCCTGTACGCATAGTGGAAGGCATGAAGCTTCCTCGTCCGGCACTCCAGGACGACGAGCGAACTGAAACAGAAAAGAAGGAAGAGGATCAGTACGATGCCGGGCCGAGCGCAGCGGCATGGTCACCCGAAAGCAGCGAGCTGCTATTTACCTACAGAGGAATCCTGTACTCAGTGCGCCCAAACGGAGCTGGCCTTCGGCAGCGATTTGCTAGCAGATTGGGGCCATCCAACCCGGACTACTCGCCTGATGGAACCTACATATCCTTTTCCATGGGATCGAACATATTCTTAATCACACGGAAGAGTGGAGACATTCGTCAGCTCACAACCGTCTCCAAGGCATCGACCTCTATCAGTGGTTACGACTGGTCTCCAGACAGCAAAAATATTTTGATCTCCTGGAATGACAATACAAGCAGCAAATCGATCTTGATTCCGGACTACACCAAAGAGAAGGTCGAAGCTCGCAGTGTAAAGCGCGACATTGTCGGGGAGTCTGAAAACGTTCAGAAAGTGGGCATTGTCGCAGTTGAAGGAGATGGAATTATTAAGTGGGTGGATAACCTGCGTTCCAATTTCTATAATTACGGTACAAAATGGTCTCAAGATGGAAGTCGTGTGGCTCTTAGCGAGATGAATGCTGATTTCAAATCGTGGCGGCTGAGAGTATTTGATGTCAAATCTCTAAAGGCGTTCGTAGTTACAGAAGACAAATCGCCAAAATATGTGAGCGACTGGCGGCCATTGCAGTGGAGCCGAGATGGGTACAGCATCTATTTTGGCTCCGATAGAGACGGATGGAGGCACATCTGGAAAGTAGGTTCTCATGGAGGCTCTCCACAGATAGTGACTGCTGGGAAATACGACGTAGGTGGATTCGAACGGCCAAAGAGCAGCGACGACCTGATATACGAATCCACAGAGAAGAGTCCGCTGGAGTTTAGAGTGTTTCGCGAGACTCCGGCTGGTGTTAAATCCGAATTGACCGGGTCACTGCCTGTATCATCACCAACCTTCGCGGATTCTCCTACTCTAAACGGCACGCACGTTTCTGAAGATGGCAGATGGGTTATTCTGGATGCACAGGATCGTACCCATTCTCCGGATATGTATCTGGCTCAAGAGAGTACACCGGACCATGAACCTCGCAGGATTACACACTCCCCACTCGCTGATTTCGATAAGCTAAAACTCATAAAACCAGAAGAGGTTACCTTTTCCGCTCCTGATGGCAAAGTGATTCATGGGCTGTTCTGGAAACCACAGAGAATGATACCAGGCAAAAAGTATGGAGCACTTATATCTGATATGTACGCCGACAGTGCGAAGAATCGATGGGGAGGAGTACTCGACTCATACACCGCCTCTGAACTAGGGATGGCGGTGTTATGTGTCGATTTTAGATCGAGCTGGGGCTACGGTTCGGATTTTGCAAATGGATACTACCATTCACTCGGGCAGGTAGATACGGATGAAGCGGTGGCGGCTGCGAACTATCTGAAATCTCTGGATTATATTGATCCGAACAGGCTTGGTGCCTGGGGATGGAGTTATGGCGGATATCTAACAGAGATGATCATGTGTACTCGGCCAGGTTCTTTCTCAACTGGTGTGGCAGTGGCGCCTGTATCCGATTGGAAGCACTACAATGAATGGTATACGCGACATCGCCTCGACGAACCTAAGGATGCCGAAGAAGAGTACAAGAAAAGCTCTCCAGTGAATTTTGCTGCCGGACTCAAGGGTCACTTGTTAATGATCCATGGTATGCAGGACGATAATGTTCTTTTCCAGGATACAGTGCAGATGACCCAGAAATTGATCGAAGCAGGTAAGGATTTCGATGTAGCCTTCTACCCAAAAGATGATCACAGTATCAATCGGGATGACAGCCGCGTGCACGTCTTTCGCCGGATATATAAGTACCTCTATATGTGGCTTGGCAGTGACTAAGAGTTAATTTATTCCTGTGAATGTGTTTTGATTGATTTCGGATGCAGGTTTTTTATATCATAATGCCGAAATAGATCATTATTATAAACACAGAACGGGACAAATCATGAAAGAAAAACTAGCAGCTCTGCACGAACTGCAACAACAAGATTCAGCTCTCGCTCGACTTCAGAAAGATTATGCGGCGGTCGATCACGGGTTAGTTGAGAAGGAACAGTTCGAAAAAGCTAAGGAGGCTCACCAGCACGCATTCGATGCGCTGCACAAAGCGACTGCCGACCTACATGATACGGAACTCGAACAGAAATCTATTGAAGTGAAGCGATCGGACTTCGAAAAGAAACTGTATAGCGGGTCTGTACGCAATCCTAAAGAGCTTCAGGCAATGCAGGACGAAGTGACGATGCTGGCCAAGATGCGGAGTACTCTTGACGAAAAAATTCTGGCAACTATGGATCTTATCGAGGTTCTTAAAAGAACCGAAGCCGAAACTAAAACCATTAAAGATACTGTCATGTCAGCTTATCGGGAAAAACACGAAGCCTACAAACTAAAATCGGACGGACTAGTGAAAGAGGCTAAAAAACTTGTAAGTAAGCGAAATAAAACCGCAGCTCTCATAGATCCTCCCCTCCTGAAAAAGTACGAAATACTAAAATCTACCAAACATGGCGTTGGTATTGCTGCGTTGGAGGATGGGAATGCATGCGGAGGCTGCAAGACGGCTATTCCTTCAAATTTACTCAGGCAGATCAAAGAGTCTGCGACAGTGCAGTTCTGTATGAACTGCGGCCGCATTGTTTGCGATCTTGGGAAAAAATAAATCAGATGGGCACGTCCCCTGAAGTACCGATCTGGAATTGAAAGCACATCTCCAGTCCCTAGACGCATCCTGCATAGGCTGATATTTCCGGTGTAGTCATCCCCTCTCCCTTGCGAGCTATCGAGCAGTATGGGAAAGGGGGACGGGGGGTGAGGTTAAAAAAACATCAATCTGAAGGACGAGTTCCCACTGCGATGCCTTCGATATGACCCCGTTTGGCAATACGAATGGTGAGATCGTTCTCAACTCGGATTTGGCATGAGAGACGGAAATGTTCGATCAAATCTGGCTCTTCTAGCGCTTCTATCTCTACTTCGCTGATGGGTGGTACATTACCAGATAATACCTCCACACGGCAGGTGGTGCAGCGGGCCTGTCCACCGCATCGATGCATAATATCAAGACCTGCATCCTCGATAGCAAGCACAAGTTTCTTTCCATCCTCACATTCGAAGGCTTGTTCACCTTCCACGGTGATTGTAGGCATAATTTACGAACTCCTTGAATAAAATAGTAGAGGTAGATTGCTGAAGGTTAAATTCTTGCTGCAAATCAGACCACTTGTCGCTTAGCAAATATACTATGGCTCACTACACTAAACATTTTACCCTGCAGGAGGCTCTACAAGAGATACCTGCTTTAAAAGATCGATTTAAAAGAATCCAAGAACTGCTTGCTGAGCTGACAAATCTGCACGTCGAAATGGAACGAATTCAGAAGCTTATAAAGAGTAACGGTCATGGCTCGAAGCATCCCGATTTTGGATTACAGATTTCTGAGATACAAAAGCACGTCGCAGAAATTAGCGAGCGAGGTATCGAAATAAAAGATGTCTCACGTGGATTGGTAGATTTCCCCCATTGGCGAGATGAAGAAGAAGTGTACTTGTGCTGGCTCTATGGCGAGGCAACCATAGCATTCTGGCATCGTATCGACGATGGATTCGGTGGCCGCAACCCGATTTAATGAGGTAAATAATATAGTAGAGTAATTGCAATAGTCGATTAAACATCTACTTCAGCCCTCACCCCCTACCCCCTCTCCCAAAAACAGGAGAGGGGGAGCTGCAAGTAATTGTTTTCCAACAACCCACTTCGTGGGAGATGTTATTGTATTAGTAACAAAATCAGTAACTTCAGCATGGCGATTCGCCACCGTCGAATATAATCTTACTTCACATTTGAAACATTGGTGAAGTAGACTGATTGAACTCGAAGACAGGAAATTAGCCGCAAAAAAGCACAAAAAACTATTTAGAATTTCTAAACACAATAAATTGGCAAATAAGTATGTATACAGTAACGCTATTTGCGCATTTTGTGCTTTTTTGCGGCTATTTTATCCTCGCTTCTATTGAGCATTAATACTTATTTCGATATTAATATACACTTAAATGACTAAAATTAGATTGTGCTGAATACTTACCAAAATCTATTATAATATCGAAAATCTCATACCCAATACCCCCCCTCTACTGTTTTTGGGAGAGGGGTCGGGGGGGGTGGGGGCATTCGGAGAGTATCTCAACAACGCTGGGACGCCGCTATTATCTACTGCTCATCCAGCAAACCTTTAACTTGATCATCCAGGCTGCCATTAGGGTCGTAGCCATCTTGCTGGAAGCGAATTTTTCCTTTTTTGTCGATAAGATATAGCGATGGAATACTCCCCGTAGAATAAGAAGCAACATCCCCCTTCAGATCGTTGGCTAACACAATAGGATAGTTAATACCTAGCTCTTTACTGGTATCAGGAATCTGTGACTGTGTGTTTGCATCGTCTACAGATACCCCTATGACAATGAATCCTCTATCTTTGTATTTCGTGTACAGTTTCGCCAGCTCAGGAATGCTCATACGGCATGGGCCACACCATGTCGCCCAAAAATCCACAATGACCACGTGACCTTGGAGTTCGGAAAGCTTCTTCGCATTAAGCACAGGAGCTCCTGCCTTAAAAGTAAGGTCTGGAGCCGGTCTGCCCTGTTCATTTTTCGCATCTGCTGGCGGTTCAGGTTTTACGGAAGCCAGCCTCATGAATAGCCCCACAGCGCACAGTATCAGCAATCCTGCAATAAATTTGGAACGCAGCATGAACCCCCCTCATTGTAATCATACTTAAAATGATTTCAGCAACTCTCATTTATTATACATTTTTTTCTGGTTTGGTGTTTCACGGCGCAAAATATGATTACAATTCAGTATGATTTGATATGATGCAGAATCAGTCTACATAGATTTTACAGTATGGCAATAATACAGGATAAGGAGAGAAATATCATGGCCCATTTTGGAAAATCGATCGATCAGGACTATCTAGAATTCATCGGCCTCAATCACTCAAAAAATACTTTCTGGAACTTACCCCCTGTAGTGCTGCTGGAACATGCGATTCATCGTGAAGAAGGCATGCTAGCCGCCAAAGGTGGATTAGTTGTTCAAACAGGTAAATTTACAGGTCGTTCTCCGAAGGATAAATATTTTGTCAAAGAGCCCACTTCTGAAAAAGTTATATGGTGGGGTACGGTAAACCACGAGCTTTCCGAAAAATCGTTTGATCATCTTTACCATCAAGTACGCGAGTATCTAGCTGAAAAGGATGTCTATATTCAGGATCTCTATGGGGGAGCTCATCACGATTTTAGGCTTCCTGTCCGAATCGTCACTGAATTCGCTTGGCATAGTTTGTTTGCGCATCAGCTCCTTGTACGAGAGGACATGTATTCCTCCTGTTTAGCTTCGAACCTTAGTGGAATCTCCGAAAATCTGTTTCAGTCCTATACAGTTATTTGTGCCCCTGGCTGTCTGGCAGATACCGAAATTGACGGCTTAAGTAGTTCAACGTTTATAGTGATTCATCCTGGCCGAAGAACTGTTCTGATTGGCGGCACCGAATACGCAGGTGAGATCAAAAAAAGTGTCTTTACAATCCTCAACTATCTGCTTCCTGAACGTGGTGTCCTGCCAATGCACTGTTCTGCGAATGTCGGGAAAGCAGGAGATACGACGCTGTTCTTTGGCTTGAGCGGCACTGGTAAAACTACACTTTCTGCCGATCGCACAAGAGATCTGGTGGGTGATGATGAGCACGGCTGGAGCCCACGCGGCGTATTCAATTTTGAGGGTGGCTGTTATGCCAAATGTATAAATCTCAGTGAGAATTCAGAACCAGAAATATGGAAAGCTCTCCGATTTGGCGCTGTCCTGGAAAATGTGGTACTCGATCCTGTTACCAGAGAATTAGATTTTGAAAGCGATCTGCTGACAGAAAACACTCGGGCTGCATACCCCATTAATCACATAGATCGGTCTCGCATTCCGGGAATAGCTGGCCATCCCAGCAACATTGTGTTTCTCACCGCAGATGCTTTCGGGGTGCTTCCGCCAATTGCGAAGCTGAGTCATGAACAGGCAAAATACCATTTTTTAAACGGATATACAGCCAAAATCGCTGGAACGGAGCGAGGGCTAGGTAAGGAGCCACAGGCCACTTTCAGTGCTTGTTTTGGAATGCCATTTCTTCCGCTTCATCCCACCGTCTATTCGAATATACTGGAAAAGCTTCTGCAAAAGCATAACACCACTGTCTGGCTTGTGAATACTGGTTGGAGTGGTGGTGTATATGGAACAGGGAAGCGAATTGCTCTCGAATATACAAGACGAATGGTGGAGGCTGCAATAGATGGGGAGCTCGAAAACACGGAGTTTACTCCAGAACCAATATTTGGTCTATCAATACCTAAAATGATAAATGGAGTACCTGCAGAGATACTTTCCCCCAGAAACACCTGGCCAGATCCTGCAGCATACGATGTTCAGGCTAGGAAGCTCGCAGATCTTTTTCAGAAAAACTACGAGCAGTATCAACAGAATGACCTTGATATATCTGCAGCAGCGTGAGGAATAGATGCATAAGGTGGGACATCGGGGAACTCCACTTGAGTTTCCGGCGAATACGATGTGTGGTTTTGCAAGAGCCGTCGAACTGGGATGTACTATGGTGGAATGCGATGTCCGACTGTCATTAGACGGACGGCTCGCGCTGGTGCACGACGATCATGTGATTGATAAGAATGATATTAGTTATCTTGTTGCAGAATATCCGATGAGTTTCTTAGCAGCTCTCGACTTGGGTGCTGGCGAAGGAGTGCCCACACTGGAGCAATTAGCAGTCTGGTCAGTGGGGAAATGCGCAGTAATGGCAGATATGAAATGTTCGGGAGGAGATGCAGAAAGGTCGGTGACTGAGGCGCTGTATCCGCTCTCTGTTGATCAGAAAATTGTGCCCGGCGCTGATTTTAATAGCCGTGAATGTTTTCGCGAAGCCGATCCTTTGCTGCCTCTCTCATTCTCAACCGATAAGCTTGATAACATATCCACCGAAGAAGATTTTTCAGTGTTTGTTGCTAATCTCGATACCTGCGCTGTCACTTGGCACTACAGCCTGCTAACTCCTTCCAAAATAGATATCCTCAAAGCTGCGCATCTCCAGGTGTATGCCTGGACAGTAGACTCCTTCGCGGAGATGAGAAGATTGCAGGATGATGGAGTGGATGGGATAATTAGTAACCGCGCCGATCTACTGCGAATTCTATAATAGTGCAGAATACTCTCCTCATCCTTATACCGCTCTCATACTCTACCAATATCTTCATTCGAGCCGTTTCCTTTTTCGGGCATTTAATATGAACTAAATTGTTAGCCATGTAGTCAATTAGATTGGGAATGCTGAATAGATATCGGAATTAGGATCTATGATAGTTCGGTGAAGTGTTGTTACGGCCATCTCCCCTGTTACTCATGCCGCAAAAGCCAGCCTATAAAACTCAGGCACCACATTCAAGAATTAATCATGCCCCACATCCGACTTCTATCCGCATACGCTGGTATTTATGCATGTACGATGGCCAAGCCAGTACATCCGCTTTAAGAAGGAACTACAAATGCAAGTTAGAAAAGGTTTTACATTGATTGAGCTGCTTGTTGTTATCGCTATTATCGCGATATTGGCGGCCATTCTCTTCCCGGTATTCGCACAGGCTCGTGAGAAAGCACGCGCTATATCGTGTCTTTCAAACACAAAACAGCTCGATCTCGCTGTACTGATGTATGTGCAGGACTACGATGAAGCTTTGCCAATCAGCGCCTATCTCACTACCGATGCAAACAACAACATT
>JANXSG010000069.1 GCA_025352825.1 Chthonomonadaceae bacterium
ATGCCCGGGAGATTTGAACAGATGCACTTCGTCCGCACGTAGCGGCTCTGCAATTAAGCCGGGAGGATCGCTCTTCAGAACTCCGCGATCGATATAAAGAGTTCCCTTGGTTCCTGTAAATACGCATCCACTGGGGCCGCCGTGAGTCATTTCCACACCATTGGCGTAGACGTACTTGACTCCCTGGCCAGAACTGACATCGGCTGGCGGAATAATTTCTACCGGCCCAGAGTGATCCATTCCAAGCGCCCACTGAGCGATATCGTAGTGATGCGCTCCCATATCGGCGTGACCGCCACCCGAGTATTCCCGGAAACTTCTCCATGCTGGAAAATGGTGATGCACACCTCTCGGGCTTAGCGCCGAGTTATAGGGTCGTTCATGTGCTGCTCCCTGCCACAGATTCCAGTCTAAACCGGGCTCCATCGGCTCCTCCGGGAGGTCACACCATCTGCTGGGGCCGGGTACTCCCACAGTAACCGTTTTTACCTGGCCGATGCGTCCGCTCTGAATGAACTCACACGCCTCGCGAAAATTGCCAAAAACATTGGAACGCTGCTGGCTGCCCGTCTGCAGAACTCGTTTATGTTTGCGGACGGCATCGATACATCGCTTCGATTCTGTGAGGGTGAGAGTGAGAGGTTTCTCACAGTAGACATCCTTTCCTGCCTTGCAGGCTTCGATGATGGGGATGGCATGCCAGTGTTCTGGAGTGGCAATGACCACAGCATCGATATCTTTACGGGCGATCAGATCACGAAAGTCGCTGTAGTCGTCGCAGGATGTAGAGGCGCGATTCTGCTTCGCATAGGTCTCTTCTACTAACTTCTTGGCATACTTTCGACGTGTCGTATCCACGTCGCAAACGGCCAGTGCCTGGACGTCTGTAAATCCCAGCAAGGTAGAAAAGTGGTATTCGAACGCCATTTTTCCACACCCGATAAAACCAATTGTTATTCGCTCACTGGCAGGTTTGGTTTCTGCTGAAGCAGCGTTGAACTCCCCCAATTGGGTTGCAAACAGCGCATATACGCTGCCTTGTAAAAGCTGTCTTCGAGTAAATGAATAGGAATTTCTGCTCATTAATACCTCCAGCCCTCAACCCCCGACACTTCTCCCAAAAATAGGTGAGAGTGACTTCGGCGAGAGTTTTTCAATTTAATCAGGTTCACTCTCATCCCCGGCCCTTCTCCCTTCATCACTCGTTCCTCGTTAGGGTGAAGGGAGAGAGTATATAAGCCATTCCTCTGCATTGCATCTTCAATTGCGAAGTGCAAATATTATCGATTTCGCTCCTCTCTCCCTCCGAGGCACGAGGGAATCAGGGAGAGGGGCGGGGGTGAGGGTACAACTTAAATCACAAAATCTTCCCATCGCGAACCAGAGGCAGTTCAGCGTATGCGCATTTATTTCCCCAGAGGTCGGCGGTTTCGGCGGTTTTGTACTCGTTGATGATCGCAGATCGGTTTTGTCCTGTCCGATTTGGTGTAGCACGATGGACTATCAGTACGTGTATAATGGCAACGGAACCAGCGTTAACCGAAAGTGCAACCGGCGCAGTACCGAACGCCTCCACATCTGACATAGGAAGAGTATTTGCTTCGTTATGTTTCCACACTCCTTGTAGATGGCTGCCGGGAACAACTTCGGTTGCGGATGCTCCCACTTCGGTGTCATTCAAATATAAGATCGCCGCTGCCAGATCTGGCGAAGTATGGAGTTCATATGGAAAGTCCTGATGCCAGTCCTGGTGGGTGCCATAACCTGGCGGTTTGATACGCGCTTTGCCGTTGTGAAAATTGATGTTAGGGCCAAGAAGATCGCTCATCGCGCCAAGGATTCGAGAATCTTTAATGTTTTGCAGCCACCAATCTCCTGCAAGAGGAGTATCGAAGAGCATCCATACCCGTTCCGGATTGACTGGATCGACCGGCCACTCTTTTCCTGGGTCTGCAGGTTCCATGCTGAATCCAATTTCAGAAGGGGCATCAGTACGATGTGTTAATAGAAAGTGCATCTGACTGCGGGCTTCATCAAGTTCAACTGTAGAGAGAAGATTCTCAAGTAGAATATAACCGTTCCTTTTAAAAAAATTAATCTGATCGTGATTGAGCATGTCTATTTGTATTCCTAATAATGACTTAGCCACAACAAAAGCGAGCACACGACGCAATGATTCCCATTGCAAAAACTTCGTAGTAATATTGCAGTAAGAAAAATAAAGTTTTTTCTTACTGCAATGATACAACAATCTGTTACAGAGAGTAGCCCTTGCGGAAAGTGGGCTTGATAATGTGGCTCACCTCAGGTGCATTGAGCGCTTTGAGGTTCTTGGCATCCCATTCGATCTTCTTGCCATCCGCCCATACTGCCAGATTGCCTAGCAGAATCGTTTCTGTTAGCGGTCCACTATAGTTCGGGAAGTTGGACATGGCTGCTTCGCCGCCTCTGATAGCGCGCACAAACTCCTCCCAGTGACCCGGAGAGACAGGAAATTTCACCTCCCCAACATCCACTCCATCGATGACATGACCTCCCCCACCATAGTCACCTGGAGTGTACAGCTTGCCTTTATCACCAATGATCAAAGAGCCACTATCGGAGAAAGTTGTTCCCGGAAGCAGGTCAGCAGAAGGCAGTTTCGTTCCATCGTACCAGGTAAACGAGATTGCCGGGCGATGTGCGTTCGCAGGGAACTCGAACTGGATTTGAGACCATTTAGGATAGCTGTCATGGTTATTCTCTGCAGTCTGTGCCTGCACGGAAGTGGGGTTTCTTAGATCAAGAGCATTGTATGGAAGGTTTACAGTGTGGCATGCCATGTCACCTAGCGCTCCCGTGCCAAAGTCCCACCAGCCACGCCATGCAAAGGGAGCATAGCCCTCACCATACGGTCGCTCTTTTGCCGGGCCGAGCCACAGATCCCAGTGCAGATTGGAAGGGATAGGCGCCGCCGCGGGTCGTGGCCCTCCCTGTGGCCAGATTGGACGGTTAGTCCACACGTGTACTTCTTTTACCGTGCCCAGCGCTCCAGCACGCACCAGAGCTGCGGAGTGGCGCATACTGTTGTCGGAAGTACCCTGGTTACCCATCTGCGTTGCGACCTTCATGTGCCTTGCGATCTCGCCTAGCTTACGGGCTTCGTAGATACTATGGGTGAGTGGTTTCTGGCAGTAGACATGCTTGCCCAGATGCATTGCCATGGCTGCAGCTGCTGCATGACCGTGATCGGGAATACTCACCGTGACGGCATCGATGCTTTTATTCATGCTGTCCAGCATCACTCGATAGTCTGAAAATTTGCGTGCGTTGGGATATTTGAGGGCAGCTTTGTTCAGCTTTTCGTCATCGACATCACAAATTGCGACGATATTGCCATGCTGAGAAGCATCGCGTGAATCACTGTCGCCTTTACCTCCTACTCCAATACACGCAAAATTAATCGTATCATTCGCGGATTTGTATTGGGAAGCTTGTGCTACCTGCGCTGCCCATAGCGCTGCCCCTGTAAGCGCTGTGTTTCTAATAAACTCACGCCTGCTGCTTAGCGAACTCATGATATAGTCCTCTCCGGTGGAAATTTCATTGGCCATTTCATAGGAATCGAATCGGCCAAAATTGCAATCACGAGAATATTACGTATTATAAGCATGGAATCCTACTTAGTTTTAACACCACCTCAAGAATCGAAATTGTTTTTTCACCCTCGATGTGCCACTATAGCAGAGCGCATATGTCTGTATCCAATGCCACGGGCCATGTACACAGGGTTTCCTTCGAACAATCAGATTAATAATGCAAAAACGCAGAAAAAAAAAGATTGCTTTGCAGGTATTTGAATTGGCCGTACTCCTCTTGCTTGTCACCCTTTTAGTTTCTTGGCATGGATCACCTCTGTGGATTTGGATACGAGAGTGGCGCTCCGGGATATTCGTACACGAATTAGAAACGAACGACCGAGTGATTGCACTTACTTTTGACGATGGCCCGGATCCTGTTTGCACTCCTACAATACTTGATATCCTTCGCCAAGAAGGAGTTCACGCCACTTTTTTTGTTGAAGGAAGGATGCTGGAACGCTACCCTGATATAGCACGAAAAGAACTGGCAGATGGTCATGTTTTGGGAAACCATACCTTCTCGCATCCCTACCTGGAGAGAAAATCGCGTGGTGAAGTACAAAATGAGATCGGGTTGTGTGATAAATCTCTAACTCGAATACTTCATGTGAAAACCTCGCTCTTTCGGCCACCTCGTGGAAACTGGAACCCGATCATCACTCAGGAAGCTCGAAGAGCAGGAAAGCAAATTATCCTCTGGAGTGGAGCCGTGGAACATCAGGAATCCACTACTCCGAACCAGTTAGTTGATCGAGCACTGAGGCTGTCTCATCCAGGAGCGATCCTTCTGCTGCACGATGGTTCCTATGGACAGAGAGTAAATACTGTGAAAGCGCTTCCTGGCATCATTCAAGAGCTGAAATCACGTGGTTATCACTTCGTGACTATTCCATAAGCCAAGCTGGCGCAGCCAGAACCGAAAGGGAATTGTAAACATATAGAATCATCAAAACCTCTGAGATTAAATTCCAACATGATGGTTTGAAGTGCTGATTTCTGGTACACCCAAGACTTGTGCGCATTTTGAACGCAATATACCTTGTAACGGAATAAAGAACAGTCAGGATTCCTTCTAAACTATCCGATAATACTCTTTGATTTTGAGAGTATTCGGTTCAACCTGCTTAGGTTGGGCAAGGAGATATGAATGGCGTCCACTGCTGAAATATCTGGGCTAAGAAAGCCAGATGAATGGCAGCATCTCGCAGCGAATCTCCCCGTTGCGTTCCAAGGTGACGGGTTGAACGTCGACTATGCCAGCCATCTCTCTCAACAAGATGTGGTATATCACGCTCCTCCTCGAGAGTTTTACGAATCCATGCCACTCGGGGATGGCGATCTAGGCGCGTCTGTCTGGTGCCCTGGCCATTTTCAACTTCAAGTATGTAAGTCAGATTTGTGGGCTGATCCTCCCCGAATTGGTGAAAAAAAACTCTCGGGTCCACCTGCCAACTGGCAGCGCCTTTCAGCCGGTACGCTCAGCATTCACACCGCTCCAGAAATACTCGCAGATCCACAGGCCTTCGAACAGAGACTAAACCTATATTCAGGGATAATCACTATCAAGGCTGACTCGGCACAGGGTTCCTGCCAGATCTCTGCTTTTACCTCTGCTACCGCAGGTGTCATGGTTTTGAACTACCAAGATCAAACCGTGAGGAGTACTCCCCGGTCACTGGAGTTGACTCATCAGCGGGAAGGGCATCTTTTTGCACTCGGTGAGACAATAGGAGTACTGCATCCGCTCCGAGATCGACGCTGTGCAATGGCAGCAAGAGTTGTGGGTCATCCCGGACAGCCTACTCTGAAAACCAAAACC
Source organism: Chthonomonadaceae bacterium (assembly GCA_025352825.1). Classification (GTDB taxonomy): domain Bacteria; phylum Armatimonadota; class Chthonomonadetes; order Chthonomonadales; family Chthonomonadaceae; genus JANXSG01. The sequence goes on from JANXSG010000069.1 coordinate 5,440, forward strand.
TTAGCAGCGCTTGTACTTGAACCTCGACGTTCGTCAGACTTTACGGTGGTTATCGCCGTGGCGACAAGCGCTGTCGACCAGGATCCCGTCCGGATTGCAAAATCGCGAGTAGATAATGCCATTTTGCTTGGATATGATAAGCTGCTCAGTGATCATCGAAGGCACTGGATGGAGTTCTGGAAAAAGTCATTTCTGAAGATTTCCTGTGATCAAGAAGATCCTCTGCCAGGTTATCTGGAGAATATGTGGCATTTAGGGCTATTTCAGATTGCTGCTTGCAGCAGAGGTTTTGATGCCCCTCTTCCGGCGGGGGGACTCTGGGAAGAAGAATCGGCAAGAAAACCTCCTCCCGCTCTCTATGTAGGAGCAAACCTTAGGGCTATGATGACTCCTCTGCTTCCGGCAAATCACTTAGAACTCACTGTCCCGTTCCTGGAGTCATATCATCGTATGCTGGCTCCACTCATAGAGCGAACTAAAAACGATTTGGGATGTGAGGGGGTGCGTATCCCCTCTGTTTTTAATCGGCATGGAGATGACTTTGAGGATATCGACGTTGGGAATGGTAGTTCTCAAACATTACCCATAGCTGATATTGGTGATGGAATTGAGGCAGCGCTCCTATTCTGGGATGCATGGCGTTATGCCTCCGATCCTTTCCTGCTGAACGAGAGAGTCTATCCTATGCTGCGAAGTGTGCTGGACTACACGCTCAGTTTTGCTAAAATGTATACGGAAAGTTTCACAAACAGTGTCTCCGTTTTACAGCTCTCAAATCTGATTCATGCGGCAAAGTATGCCAGTGAAGAACTTGAATTAGATCAGGCGGAAAATGAAGTCTGGCTGAAAGCGCTGTACGATTGGAGCTTGGAGCTGGCGATCATAGATTCAAAGCAGAGTAACACTTTGATTTCTCTGACAAAAGAAAATTTTAGGCAGGGAATGATGGACTGGATCAAAACGGAAAAGCAGACACCGCAGGGGTTTTTCTATGGCGGTGGGAAACGCCCAAATCTCGCTCGTACGGGAGATATCTGTGCAGCAGTCGGCGCCATGTTGATTCGTGAGGAAGTGATACTCCCTGCCGATGATCCACTAATTCCGACGGCTAGTGCTTCGTCAATCTTGGCTCATAGAGCGCTAAAGTTTCTTCCTGTCTTTCCCGAGGGATGGAATGCAGCGTTCACCTTGCTGGCTCCCGGAGGATTCTACGTCACGTGCGAGGCGTATAGAGGGGAAATTAGATATATTTCTGTTAAGAGTATGAATGGAAGAACGTTTCGTTTTTTTAATCCCTGGGGAGAAGGCTGCCGGCTGGGTGTATCCGAAGGCAAAATTGTGATAGCTGAAAGTGCTTCAAAAATAGTACAATTTGAAACTTCGAAGGATGGAATTTACGTAGTGGAAAAGGAGAACCATCCAATAAGTCTCAGCTTGAGGTCACGCATCAAAGGAGTTAGAAATGAAAAGCCTCGAGTGCTTATGAAGGATTCTAGGATTGGACTCATGAAAGCTGTGAAACAGGATTAATGCTGCCCACGAAAGAAGTAGTAGCAATAGTCCAGAAAATTAATTTCGTCGAATACTTTTGCAGCCCACGAAATATTTAATTTTATACACTGTCCTGCTTGCATTTTTTGGGTGGGCGTGATATAATTAAGGCCGAACAACAGATTTCTTTTAGGACGGACTGTAAGTCTTCCGAAAGACTTGACTCTCCGGCAATAGCTAATCGCCTACCATTATCACTGTTTCGAAATTTGTATTGAATCGAGAAGAAGGAGCTAACCTACTATGGCCACTTTAGAAGTCGTGCAAAATGCAGGCGTCGTTCTTACTGAGCGGGCAGCAGAAGAGATTCAGGGCTTGCTCGAACGCCAGGGCAAATCCGATGCAGCTCTTCGTGTATTTGTTTCTGGTGGAGGCTGCTCCGGTTTGAACTACGGTATGGCCATTGACGACAGCATCGAAGAAGAAGATTTTGTATTTACCTGTCTTGGCGTCAAGGTCGTAGTTGACCCGCTGAGCATCAACTATATTCGTGGAGCATCTGTGGACTATGTGGAAGACGTCATGGGTGGCGGTTTTAAAATTGAAAATCCTAACGCCACCAAGTCTTGCGGATGCGGCAGTTCGTTCTCCACGGAGGATGCACCAGAAGCGAGCAGCGGCGGATGTGGTTCAGGATGCGGCTGTAAATAATCTGATGCACGAACGTAAATTTGTAAAACTCTGAGTGACGAAAATTAAATTTTTCGTGTTTTTTTGATGGAATCTTTATTTTTTGAGTGTTGTTGGATGTTTGCATCATCAACCTCACCTCCCTGCTCCCTCTCCCATTTTGCTCGTTCCTCGCAAGAGAGAGGGGGTGAGATAACCCAGAATTTGCCCCTCTCCCCGTGAGGAACGAACGTCCGGGAGAGGGGTTGGGGTGAGGTGCATTGTTGAGATTTTATCCATTAGTTTATATCTTTCACAGCTCCATTAACCCATCGCCGAAAAAGTAAGACTTCGTGCAATCTGAATACAATTGAACTTCAATAATCCAAAATAATCCTGTTAATCCTATTAATCCTGTCTAAAACTTATCCTCATTATTCAGTCGAAATCAACTGTAGGCAGGAGTTTGTACAAGGCGATGTAGAATAGTAAAAATTACCGAGCGTAATAAAAATATTTGCAGGAGATTTGAGTAATGATCGCAACTCTTTCTAGTCGGCAAAACACTGCTTCTTCAGAGCAAATTCAAGATTGGGTGGAGCAGTTTAACCGTGAGGGATATCTATTTCTGCCGAATATTATCCCGCCCGAGTTACTCCCTCTGCTGCGGCAGGATCTGGATGAAGCTCTTGGCAGTGAAAAAGATTCGGATGGGACTATACAGCTGCACCCCAGGATGTTCGAGTCGAGTAACGCCAATTTGAAACTATTTGATTTAGAACCGATTGTCAGTTTCGCAGAAGCTCTGGTCTCGAAGGACTGCCATGTTATCCACAACAACTCATTCCGGGTGCTGCCGGGCAATGGGATCACCACCTGGCATCAGGACGATTCACCTCACTATCTGGTGATGGAAGGCCAGCCGCCCACCAATATCCGCCTGCCCGTGCTGCTTTTCACGGCAAACTACTATTTGACTGATGTGGAGGAGGTGAAGTACGGCCCAACGGAGGTGATTCCACGGTCACATCTTTTCGGCGCGAGTCCGCCTGAAGATATGAAAGGGACAAAGTGGGAAGAGCAAATTGTTTCCTGTGTGGGATCGGCAGGCAGTGTGGTGATGTTTAACAATCAGGTGTGGCATCGTGGGGGACTGAATTCGAGTGACCGTATTCGATATATCACGCAGCTGAGCTATGCACGGCGGCTGGTGGGGCACAAATACAGCCCATTTATGAACTACCAGATGCCGCAGCACTGCTACGAAGATGCTGACCCACGACTGAAACGTCTGTTAGGTTTTCTGCCAGCGGGTGCATATGGATAGGAGGTTAGGGAGTAGTCATTGCCAATCATATTTACCGCTGCCGGGAGAGTTCGTTTTGGAATTTATTCGTCCGTTTCGGAAATCGGTGACATTTGAAACCAATGCGCCCAGACCCAGCAAACAAAGAACCGCCTGCGCGAGGAGGACCATACCACCAAGCAAATGGAACTCCAATCCTAATGATATATTAAACAGAACTATCAGGCTTAATATCGATGCTATCCGAAAAAACACACTTCCCTCGGGAGCGCGGCCAATGCTTATGGCAGTATAATTTCCGAGTACAAGCAGACCGCAAATCCATCCGAACGAAAATAGAACCATAGAAAACAAGCTGGCTATGCTCAAAAGAGGGAATGCAATAAACCCGAGAAACGAATGCGCCAACAGATGAAGAACCGCGAGAATCATCAGTATCATTCCAGCACATATCAAGCCCGTCAACACACTGCGCGCAGTCTCATGGTGAGCCGATATTGAAGCATTTTGTATCGGCTGGAATGCTATGGTCTGTACTAGCAGGGCTGCCAGCAGGCCAAATATTAGTAAGCCAAGCTGCCCGCCCACCCACTTTCCAGCAGAGAAGTGCAAATTAAGCAGCTGATCGGGAGGTTCTGGAGTGGTAAAAATCTCAGCAGGCGCCGTATCTGTATCATCGAAGGTTTCTGGGGAATCGCTGTTTGTATTTGCTGTGGTAATGAGATGATCAAACTGTTCCTGAGATATTTTAACAGCAGTTATTTTCTGGTCCGAACTATTTTGTAATGTACCACCCACCATAAAGAGATTTCCGCCGAGATGTGCGCCGTTTTCAATTACGACCTCACTGTTCACCGCGAAGATACTACCGGTCACCAGTCCTTGTATAACAGTTTTTCCATTTGCGACGCACACATCGACAGTAGTATCGCCCTTTTTCACTACAACGTTGTCGGACATCACCACTTTACTGGAGATTTGATTGTGCACCGACCATTTTGGGGACATTTTCGACTGGTCCGACTGAGGAGTCGATGTTTCTGCGGGAGATAACTCCGTGCGTATCTCTGTCTGACTGGAGGCAGCCTTGATTAGTGTGAACCCGAGGAACAGAAGTAAAGAAACAACTGCAATCAATTTAACCATGAAACTGCTCCATTAATACTATCCAACCTGATTCTTGAGATGGCGTTTGCGGGCATAGTTGAATATCAAGACACATAGTCCGATTTTCATTGCCAGTAGTAGTGCGCTCTGCGACCCTTCATCGAAAAAGGTACTCTCGATAAGATTTCCAGCGCCAATAAGAGTATGAAGAACCAGACCCGCAAGAGCGCCCAGTACAGGAATTCTCTGCAGAGATTCAGCAATTTGAGCCAGCAAAGCATTCGCCGCTTTGATATCCACAGACATCATCGCTCGTCCCCAGGCGGAAGTGAGGAAGAACGCCAGCATCCCCACCAGGACAGCGGAGGAGACTGTCTTGTTATAAGTAGTCCCTTCCTGCTGTAGAACCCTTTCTCGGCTGGCTGAATAGGATTTCGACCGGGCGAAAGTATTCGATCCCGCCGTCACCTCGGCGCTAACGCGGGGGGCGGCGGAATGAGCCGCGGCCTCTCCAGATACTACTGGAGAGGCCGCTTGTGTAGGGTTTACAGACGCTCCCTGTCTGTGCGGGCCTATCTCCAAAGTGATTCTCTGCATGATAATTCCAGAGAAATCCATAGGCAGTTCTACAGGCTGCTGTAGATTTAAGAGAGCGACAACCCGCTTCATCTCTTCATAATCTGCCGAGCAGCTTATGCATACCGTGATATGTCCGTAAATAGCCGTAGCCATCTCCGGGCGGATGTCACCGTCGTTTTCAAGGAGTGCAGGAAGAAGCTCTCGCACTCGATCACAAAGATCTAGCTGAGAGGCTGGGCCTTGCTCATGCTTGTTCTGATAGCCTGAGTAGTTGGGAGGGGTAGCGTAGGCGCCCCAGCCCTGTTCTTCTGGCTGATTATTTTCGAATCTATTTTCCATCAGATTCCATTTCCAGCGTCGGTCGGAGCCGTTCGCGTAACATCTCCCTGGCCCGGAACAGGTGTGTTTTAACGGTTCCGGTAGGGAGGTCGAGAGTGACGGCAATATCTTCTACGCTCATCTCCTGGAGATGCCGCATTACGACTACCGCGCGATACTTTTCTGGAAGATTTAATATTGCATGATGCACGACATCTTTGACGGCATCTCGAATTACAGTATCCTCCGGTGAGGCCTGTCGGTGAGAAGCCGCAGGCTCTCTGCCTTCCTCCATCTCTGCATCTAAAGAAAGTGCGCTCCGGGATTTCCGGGAACGCAGATTATCAATACAGAGGTTTGAAGTAATTTTATACAGCCAGGTCAGGAAACTTGCATCCTGGCGAAAGGAAGCAAGAGCGCTATAAGCGCGCAGAAAGGTGTCCTGCACCAGATCTCCGGCATCCTCAGCGTTCCCGAGCATTCGGTAGGCGAGATTGTAGACCTGACGCTGATATTTCACCACTAGCCCGTTGTAGGCTGAAGTGTTGCCGCAAAGTGTCTGCCTCACAAGTTCGGCATCATTTTGTTCCACCAGCGTTATGATCCTCGTCTCCTCCTGTTAAATGCGTATGAAGGGACTACGAAATGAATTTGCGAGAGGTTTCAAAAAAAATATCTTTTCTCAAACTACAGTTACAACACAGAAAGCATTCCATATTTAGCCAAATGGTGCTTGAATTCCTGCATAAAATAGGATGCGGTATACTAAAGAAAGCATCAAAAATTATCGGATGCGGGCAAAAGAGGTGAGGGTAATAGTAAATATGCAGGAAACACTCGACGAAATTTCTGAACTGCGATTGAAGCGTGATTGGCAGATCTACACTCTACTGACTTTTCTATTTTCATTTGGTTTCGCGATTTATCTGGGTGTCTTTCAGAACTATCTGAGGGATATCCAGCACAGTAATGCACTCGGACTGGGGCAGCTGGAATCCCTGCGGGAGATTCCAGGGCTGCTGGCTGCTATCACCGCAGGAACATTAGTGGCAATGGCCGAGACTAGAGTGGCCGCACTCGGGCTGATCATTACGGGGTTAGGGATCGGCGCGACCGCGTTCGTATCTGGATTCCCGATGCTGATTGCAGTCACAGTATTCTGGTCGGTTGGGTTTCATTTGTGGGCTACCGTATCTGCCGCTATCACTCTGGCTCTCGCTAAAGGAAAAGAGGGTGGGAGGCATCTTGGGAGGATGTCGGCAGTAGGATCGACTGCGACCCTTACAGCATTGGGAGTTGCCTGGGTACTCACACATCTTATCCAGAACGCTTATCACATTTTTTTTAGCATCTCGGGAGCTTCCATTCTCATCGCTGCGCTCCTATGTACCCGCCTTTCGACACATGCCGCTGGAGGAAAAAGAGCTCCCATTATTATCCGCAGGGAGTATTCACTGTACTATCTTCTGATGTTTCTGGAAGGATGCCGCCGCCAGATATTCAGTATCTTTGCATCGTTCGCTCTTATTCTAATCTACCATGTGCCTGTTGGCAATATGCTTCTGCTTCAGCTTGTGAATGCATTGATGATCTCCTCCACAGCGCCAGCGATCGGCAGACTCGTCGATAAAAAAGGAGAACGCGGCCCGCTCACATTCTACAGTTTAGGCATAATCGTGATATTTCTAGGATATGCTACTTTTCGCACGGTTGGAGCACTCTATGCGCTATTTCTAATCGACAACGTACTATTCACTTTTGGAGTGGGGTTTATTACCTATCTGCACCGAATAGTACGACCTAACGAATTGACCCCATGCTTGAGTATGGGTGTGACAATGAACCATATCGCAGCAGTGACCGTGCCGGTGGGAGGGGCTTATCTGTGGGAGCGTTTCCACAACTATCAGATTCCTTTCTGGGTAGGAGTTGGAATTGCGATTATAACGCTGTTTGCGACACGCTGGCTGCCGTTAGGAGTTTCACCGAACCCGCATCATATTCAGTTTATACCCGAGACACCACCTCAGGAAGAGGTAGCTGCGAGTTAACTTGGTTTGTATGACTCGGCACTAAAGTACCGGTCTGGAATTGCAAAGCCCATCTCCGGTCGCTAGACGCTCCCTGCATGGGCTGAGATTTCTGGTTTATTCACCCCGCTCCCTTGCGAGCTATCGAGCAGCCTGGGAGAGGGGCAGTGGGTGAGGTTAAAAAGATTCTCCAACTTCGTGAATTTTATAACGATGAGAGTTGTTTAAATGACTCATTAAGGTTGATCTATATTGACAGCCTGTGATGAAGCTAATGATTAATAGTGAGCCCATGCAGGGAGCCTAAGCGACCGGAGATGGGCTTCGCAAATCCAGACCGGTACTTTAGTGCCGCGTCATTTCTTATTCCTAGTTTTCTTGACAATTCTTGTTTCAGACACTATAATAGATGGATATCGAATGCGCGGGGCAACGTCCAGCCGCCGCGCTTATTGGTGTCTGTGCTGATAAGCTTGCATATACGATCAATAAAACATATTTAGAATTACCCCGTTGGGAGGTTCCGTTTTGACTGGTAAGCAGAATAGAGGGATGTTGCTCATCATCCTTGCACTCACCGTTGCTGCGGCTATTGTCGCATTTCTTCCAAAATTCAAGACCGCGTATGGCCTGGATATACAGGGAGGCGTGCGCGTTGTACTGCGCGCCAAAACCGAAGAGTACAAAGGTGGGAAATGGGGGCCCGACAAACTGGAAGCGGTACGCCATATCATGGAGAACCGCATCAACTCCACAGGTGTATCCGAACCTTTGCTTATAACCAAACAGCCTGATCAGGTGATTGTAGAGCTCCCTGGCCTGAAGAACGAAAAAGAGGCCATAGACCAGATTAGTTCCACTGCGCGGCTTGATTTCTATCTGCTTCCACAGCTTGGCGATAAGGATGGCAATCGTCCCTCAATATGGGAACAGAGATCCACTACCGATCCGAAAACGGGTGAAAAAACAGAAGTGCTCATCGATAAGTCGACCGGTAAACCGTTGACGCCTGAGCAGCTTGAATCCTCTGTTTTCAGCCGCGAGCCGATAGTAACCGGTAAGGATATGCTGCCAAACAGCCGTGCAGAGATTCAGGCTACTACCAGCCAGGCCGTTATCGATTTCGAGTTCAACCCTGAAGGCTCCAAAGCCTTTGAAGATGCCACCCGCGCTAATATAGGCAGGTTCCTGGCGATCTTCCTTGATAAGAAGCTACTCACGGCTCCTTCTATTAATAGTGTAATTCCCGGGCGTGGTATCATTGAAGGGAATTTTACGCTTGAAAGCGCCAAAGCACTTTCCGATCAGTTGAATGCAGGCGCACTGCCAGTTCCACTTGTTATCGAAGAGACCCGCAAGCTCGAAGCTACCCTGGGTAAGGAGGCGGTCGCTGCCACCACCCATGCGGGTATCATCGGGCTTATACTGGTGTTAGGATTTATGCTTTTCTGGTATCGGCTCCCGGGTTTGCTGGCCGATATTGCGCTGGTTCTATATACTGTTTTCTCTTTTGCACTTTTCAAGCTGATAGGGGTGACACTAACGCTGCCTGGAATTGCTGGATTTATACTTTCCATTGGTATGGCAGTAGATGCCAACATCCTAATATTCGAACGTGTTAAAGAGGAACTTAGGAGTGGTAAAACTCTCCGGACCGCGATAGATGTTGGATTTAAGCGCGCATTCAC
>JANXSG010000076.1 GCA_025352825.1 Chthonomonadaceae bacterium
AAAAAGGAGGTTCCATAAAAATATCCTGCAGTTTCTGTCGCTCAGACCAATGATGATTACCCGTAAAAGGCGGGAAATCGACGACAAACGTCTGCAAAAGGAAGTATCCGGGATTATCGGCGTGTTCATAAATAATCCGGGCTAGATGTTCAGCGACGCTGTTGACATCCATATTATAAACTCGCCCAAGCATTATGAATTGCCATACCTCCATGTGTCCTTGCACATGTGCCTGCCGTCCCAGCGCTGTGTCCCGAAACTCAATTCAAGGGAATTCCATTTCACGCATATGTTCTTCCAGCATCATTACAATACATTTAGGCGCGTCGCTCCGCCCTGTTTCCTAACATATCGATCTATACGGCTCAACAGTTCATCCGGCACTCTAAGACTTAGTGTTTGTGACAACTTAGTTTCCCCTCTTTCTTAACGTGTAATTAGTCTATTATATAACATTGTAATAATATATTACAATGTAACTTATATGCTTTCGATAGTTGGTTTCTTGACCCCCATAAACACGATGATGCTCATCAACGCCATGAGAGCTCCATAATAAAATGGAGCGGCGGGATTCCAGTCGAATAGCTTTCCTGCAATGATACTCGCAGGTAGGAGAGCAATCCCGACTGCAGTCTGAAACACTCCAATCTGTGCAGCTCTATGTTTTGGGTCGGCCATATCCGCCGCAAATGCTCGCTGAGTTCCCTGAGTAAGGGTGTAGTATCCACCATAAAGCAGGAACAGTACCCATATCCCGACCTTCGTGTGCACTAATGCAAATCCCAGATAGACAAGCGCAAATACGATGTAACCCGATATAATCAATGGCCGACGGCCGATTTTATCCGAAAGTATTCCAGCAGAGTAACCCAGACACATCTCGGTGACGTTGAAGGCAGCATAGAGTACCAGAAGCTGGGTACTTGTGAATCCGAGTGATCCGGCACGGAGAATTAGAAATGCATCGCTGGAGTTACCGAGGTTGAAGAGGAATGCAGCCCATATAAACCTGCGGTATGCCGGGTCTAAATTGCCCCATCGAATAGGTCCTACAACTTGTGGGCCTAAAGTCCGTGAGTGTTTAGGTTCACGAACGAAAAGGAGGAGACTCAGCACCGCCAGCGCACCGGGGATTCCTGCAAATAGAAATAACTTTCGTAGATCAGGGGAAACATGGGTCAGAAACCATAAACCCAATAACGGTCCTACAACAGCGCCGGTTGTGTCCATCGTGCGGTGCAGGCCAAAAGCTCGGCCACGTAGATGCTGGGGAGTGGTATCTGCGATAAGGGCATCTCGTGGAGACGAACGTAGTCCCTTCCCCAGTCGATCTATAAAACGCAGCAAAAGAATTGCCGGCCACGATACAGCGAGTGCAAGTAGAGGTTTATAGATCGCTCCAAGTGCGTAGCCTGCCACCGCCAAAGGCTTTCGCCGCCCGGATTTATCAGAAAGTCTGCCAGACACAATTTTGAGCAGGCTGGCAGAACTTTCCGCAACTCCTTCGATGATCCCAACGACAGCGGCAGGTGCGCCTAAGGTCTTCGTAATGAACAGCGGAACCTGTGTGTAGACCATCTCGGAGGCAACATCCGTGAGGAAGCTGACCACTCCGAGGGCATATACTGTCCCGCTCAGCCGATCACCTGGAATAACAGGCTCAGAAGGTTCCTGATCTGCAGAACTCACGATCCGAACACAGACCGCAATGATTCACAGATGTGCTTCAGGCCCAGATCGGGGTCGACGTTATAACCTTCCACTTCTGCCGTAACAAACTCATCGTACCCAATCTCTTTAAGAGCTTTGTTCACTTCAGCCCACGGGACATTTCCCTGGAGAGGATTACAGAAAGCGGTGATGTTACCGATATTGCTCTTGAAATCCTTCACATGCACCTTTTTAATGCGTTTACCCAGAATACGAATCCACTGATCAGGGTAACCGTAGACCAGTACATTTCCAGCATCGAAATAGGCTCCTACATGCGTGCTTCCGATCTCATCCAGGAACTGCCTGAACTCCAGCGGTGAGAGCAGGAACTTATTCCACACATTTTCCACCCCGATAGACACTCCCAGCGCTTCCGCGGTTGGGACGAGCTCCTTGATGCATGTTTTGGCGCGATTGTAGGCATCCTCATACGAAATTTCAGGAGAGACAATCCCTGGTACAAGTAAAATCGTATCCGTATCGAGCCATTTCGCCAGCTGAAGAGCAGCTTTAGTATTCGCGATTCCAGTTGCCTGGACGGCACTGTCTCCCGAAGTCAGAGGATATTTCCATCCCAAACCGGATGAGACACTGGATATCTGAACTCCCGCCTCTGTCGATGATGCAAGAATACTCTTCGCTTCGGATTCGGTGGTATCAGGCCGCAGTTCGCCATCTTCAGCAACATTGATTTCGATACTATCGAATCCTGCACGTTTAACCATTCGAAAACTCTCTGCAAGGCTGAGTTCTTTTGGCAGCGTCCAGCGATTTACCCCTATTTTCATGAGCACATTCTCCTTTTAACAAGTTAGTCAAACCTACAGATCACTATATAATCGAGCTAAGCGTAGTTTCGATTTCATTCTATCAATATCCTTTGAAATACATCGGCAGAACACAAATGTGTGACCATCTCGATTTTTTGTAGTGGCGAGGAAAGAAATACCATTCTCTCAATGTGGAATGGTACATTCAGTTAGTGTTGACCAGCATGTTTGCTGTGTGGTATTCTGATGCCATCTACAATGGCGGAAGAGCTGGAGAACGGCACTTATTCGCTGCAGTAAGAATACACAATTTTAAGGAGATTCATGGCAAAGAAGGCACTTATCGTATGGGGAGGCTGGGACGGACATCAGCCCAAAGAGGTCGCTGAAGTACTAAATAAAGCTCTGACTGGTAAGGGATTTGATGTCGAAGTCTCCAATACTCTCGATAGTTTTAAAGATGTCGCAAAACTTAAGGAGCTTGATCTGATTGTTCCAGTTTGGACTATGGGCAGTATAACAGGGGAGCAGCTTGGGCCTGTAGTGCAGGCAGTTCAATCGGGAGTTGGTATTGGCGGCTGCCATGGTGGAATGTGTGATTCATTCCGCGAAGCAACCGACTGGCAGTTTATGACGGGCGGACAGTGGGTCTCTCATCCAGGAAACGATTCCGTGGAATACACCGTGCATATTACTGATAAAAATCACTACATCACACAAGGTCTACAGGATTTCAAAGTTAAATCTGAACAGTACTACCTTCACACCGACCCAGTAAACAAAGTATTAGCCACCACACAATTCCCAATAGCGGACGGTCCGCATGTGCCTAACGGTGATGTGCAGATGCCCGTGATCTGGACGAAGCTTTACGGCACGGGAAGGGTGTTCTACTACTCAGTCGGACATAGGGCGTCAGACATCGAGATGCCGGAGTCGCTGGAGATTATGACACGCGGACTTCTATGGGCAGCAAACGCAGAAGTTTAAAAATATTCGGAACCATCTCAAGTTGAGATGGTTCCAAATATTTTACATGCCGAAGGTGGGAGTCGAACCCACACAGGGTTGCCCCTAGAGGTTTTTGAGACCACCGCGTATGCCATTCCGCCACTTCGGCTGATCCAGCGTATTATACGGTTAGAAGCACTCGAATGTCAACCCAATAAACTTTCAAAACCTAGAATTACTTTGCAAATATGGAACAATCTGACGATATCAAATCAACAAAATCGAAATATTTTAAGAATCAACGAAAATCCCTGGTTGTTATTTTCGTCATTTCAACAATTGGATTCACCTGGCTGAATGAACATCGGCCAGCACGCTGGCTCCAGACAATTAACCCTATGTATTGGATGCATCGATTCCGAGGTGACGATCTCTATATAACAGAAACAGCACTGATGCTTCATGGTAATCGCTCTCTTAAAGAGATAGCGCTGACTTTTGATGATGGCCCACATCGTGGCAGCTGTGAACAGATCCTTCAAGTTCTTCGCAAGCACAAAGTACACGCCACTTTTTTTGAAGTAGGCACTCGAATGGAAGAAAATCCCGATCTACTCCTGCAAACTATTCAGGATGGCAACGAGGCTGCAAATCATTCTCAGAACCACATCAGGCTAATAAATCTGGATAAAAATAGACTGCATAGAGAAATTAACGACGCCGATATTATATACAATAGCATTACTGGCAGGCATTTTAACCTGCTGCGCCCGCCAGGTATGAGATACAACGATACTGTACTGCTATCTACACGCAATTTAGGGTATGTCGTTGTCGGATACACTACCGCCTCAAGAGATTACGAGCCAGATGAACAGCCATCTATAATTGCTCAAAGAACGCTGGACAGAACAGAGAATGGAAGTATCATACTGCTGCATGACTATACTAGTACGGCCCAGGCACTTCCACAGATTATTGAATCTCTGCAAAAGGATGGATACAAGTTCGTTACAATCTCTGAGATGCTGGCACACCTTCCTGTTAATCCGGCAAAAGCTGCGGCATCGTACATAGCACAATACAAGAATTAAAGAATCAAGAAATTGTTTCAAATCGTACAGTAAGAATGATAACAATCTTGATAAATAATTGGGAACTTACTGCTCAATCTGCGCCGTAGTTAATGATGGAGGCTATTTAGAATGGATTTTGCGCGGCTTTTCACATCCGCCACAAAAAACGATAATCGGGAATTTGATGATCTCGTACATCGGTGTCATAGACAGGCATATAATGTTGCCTATAGACTGACTGGCAATCATTCCGACGCCGACGATCTTACACAGGAATCATTTCTGCGGGCGTATCGATTTTTTGATAGATATGATCGCGACTTGCCCTTCGAGAACTGGTTGTACCGCATCATGTCTCGTGTTTTTATAGATGAACTGCGCAAGCGGCCCAAATTTAAAACGCAGTCATTCGATGCTCCATTTTCCTTAGGTTCTGGCGAGGCTGATGTTCAGTTAGAACTGCCCGATTCAAGATCTGATCCTGCCCTGATGCTCATGACCAATGAGCTTGATGAATATCTACAAAACGCACTCAACGAGCTGCCAAATGAATTTCGGATAGCGGTGATACTCGCGGACATTGAAGGATTATCGTATGAAGAAATTGCTGAGGCCATGCACTGCTCGCTGGGCACAGTGAGATCACGACTGCATCGAGGGCGAAAATTACTCAGGTTAAAGATTTCTCCTAATTTCAACAACAATTTAAGGCAAAAGCAATGAAGAGAAATCTATATTTTTTTATGGAGACCGAATGTGAACTGTAGGAAAGTGAGCAGCAGCTTATCTGCCTATATCGATGGCGAGCTTTCAGGTGGTGATCATCGTATGATATTCGGCCATCTCAAAGATTGTACAGTATGTTCTGAAGAGTATGAGGGACTTCTCCAGATGAAGCGAATGGTCTCCATGCTGAAAGTACGTGAACCGCTCTCTTCACTCCCGTCATCCATTATTTCGCAAGTCGATGCCGAGAGAATCCGCCCTTCATTCTGGATGATATCAAAATGGAGTGCATTCTTTGAAACTTTTACTCGCCCGATTTCCCATTCACAGCTCGCAGCAGGAGCCAGTTTCGCAGTCGTTTGTGTCTTAATATTAGGCCGTGCGAATAGACATCAGGAAAAAATAGAGTGGACTCCGCCACATACGGGAGGAATTGCCTCCCTGGATACTTCGCCTCGATTAACCAGCCAGCTTCAGCCTTTCATTAGTACGCCACTACAATTCACTGATTCATCAGCAATGAGTAACATCTCCTGGGGGGAGACGAATGCAGGCTTCCAGCCGAGCCAAAGCCCCACCAGAGACACTTTCATGCAACTCAACCCACAAAACCGCTATCCATCAAATCGCTCATTGATGAGACAACGCTGATACCATCCATCTACTATTTCGTCCAGTCTATCGAGGAAGGTAATTCCTCGATAGACAGTTAATAGTACGCATGAATTCAAGCCAATCAAAATCTGTTCAGTCGATTTTGCAGCATTTGCCAAATAGATAAACAGATATTTTGTTTTAATGAAAGCTGGCAGGTTATGCAAAATTGTTCATTAAAGTACTGTTCTGTAAAACTTCGTTTATCAACCAGGAATAATTTACCTCGTTTATCTTTTATGACCCGAAGCAGTGCCACACTACTAATTTTTATGGCAGGCCTTTATACTTCTTCCTCTCTTCCAGTACCGGCTCAGGAAAAATCTTCGTCTTCGGTTAAATCTTCACTCTCCACTTTGAATGAGATGCAGGATGCATTTGCTGCGATTGCAGAGGAACTCGAGCCTGCCGTATGCACAGTATTCAGCTCTCATGCGCCACGTTCTGGTGATGGGAGTTCTAAATCTTCTCGCAAAAGAGCTCCGGTAACAGGCTCAGGCGTGGTCATCAGCAAGGACGGATGGATTTTAACTAATGATCACGTAGTGGATGGAGCGGACAGAGTAACCGTGAAACTACATGATGGCCGTGAGTTTATGGGTGAAGTTCGCCGAGACTACCATAGTGATTTAGCATTGGTGAAGATTACCTCCTCAACCCCATTTCCTGCTGCCAGGCTTGGTGATTCAGATAAATTAAAAATCGGCCACTGGGCAATTGCTATTGGTAGTCCATATCGATACGAGGGTTCTTTTTCTGTAGGTGTGGTGAGCAGTATGTTCAGGCGACAGGAAGTGTTTGATTTCAACTCGCCTAATCAAGGCCGTTTCTATCCCAATATGATTCAGACAGATGCCGCTATAAACCCCGGCAATTCTGGAGGCCCCCTATGCAATATAAGTGGGGAGGTCATTGGTATAAACACGACTATCGAGAGTGAGGCAGGTGGAAGCGTGGGCATTGGATTTGCAATACCAATAAATTCTGCCAAATTCGTCGTAAGCCAGTTGTTAGAAAAAGGACGTGTGAGTTATGGTTATTTAGGCGTCAGTCCGACTGATGTCACTCCAAAAATGGCTTCAGTACTGCGGGTAGAACGCGGGGCACTAATTGAACGCGATCCAGAACCTTCTAGCCCAGGTGCCAAATCCGGACTGCAGGCAGGTGATGTTGTTGTTTCAATTAATAACCATAGTGTAAGAAACGAACTAGACCTACGTACTCTGGTTGCACAGACTATTCCTGGTACGACAGTAAAAATCAACTATGTTCGTGATGGAATACCAGGCAATATTCAAGTAACTCTTGGGGAAGCACCGGAGATCCCAATTGAAAAGCCACATACTCTGGGTACTGCCCAATTAGGCATTGAAGTTCAGTCACTGAGCGACAAGCTCGCAGATCAGTATAGGATTCCACAAAAATTGCAAGGGGTGGCTGTAAAAGCGATCGATCCGGATTGTGATGCAGCGGATAAACTGATGGTGGGAGCGGTAATTATTAAGATAAATGATACGGAGGTGCCTACAGTTCAGGCATTTCATGCGGTCGTTGCCAGCTTGAAATCGGGAGATTTAATACGAATACGCTACCAGGTTGGGAAAGACAGAAGATTTGCACTTGTCTCTGTTAATTAGGGTAAAGATCACCCTTCACCCCCAACCCCTCGCCAAACTACCGGAGAGGGCTAGGCTAATGCTAATTCGCTCTCCCTTCTCCTGCGAACAATGAGGGTATCAGGAAAGGGGTTGGCGGGTTGGGTAATAATGAGGTACACCCTATCGATCACGATAGGCCGATCTCAATTTCTCCACCAGAAACAATATTCTTTCCAGATGCATTTCTTGTTTTGCCACATCTCGCAGTGCTTCAGCTCGTTCCAAGCTAGCAAGATTATTGTCAATACTAAACCAAAGAATTTCGCATCGCTCCGTGGCAACGCGTATATCCTCTCCCAGGCTGCGATATGTTTCCTCACATACTACTATCGCTTCTCGAACTCTGCTCGCGCCGGTTAACTTCATCTCGTCCCTTCCAAAATTTCGATTTGGTAGAGTGATATTCGGTTGTAAACCAAAATATCATGAGTGTGTTTGCACTTTTTCACCCTCGATTATACGCACAAATAACTCTTCTAAAGTCTCTTTGCGAGGCACAAGAGCAGTCAGTCTAGCTCCATTTTGAACGATTGCTTTTGCCAGTTCCGGAATATCATCTTCACTTTTTACCCATGCCGTAAATTTGGTCAATGGCATCGAGTCCATTCGGATTTTAGAAGTAATTTTTCTTATGGCTGCCATTGCATAATCATTGAGACCAAATGCCTCTACTTCCACAGAGAATGTAAAAGCAAGCAGTTCATCCATAGTACCCTGAGTCGCTATTTGGCCTCTTTTGATTATTGCTACACGGTCGCATGTCATCTCAATTTCGGACAGGAGATGAGAATTCAGAAGCACTGTTCTTCCTTGATTCCGAAGTCCAGCCACAATATCGCGCACATCCCTGCGGCCGATAGGATCAAGAGCTGAAGTAGGCTCATCAAGAATAATGAGATCAGGTTCGTGGAGTATAGCCTGTGCCAAACCTACTCGCTGCTGCATCCCTTTTGAAAACTCGCTAATTTTAGAACGCGAACGATCTTTTAATCCCACTCTATCCAGCACTTCAGGGACTCTTTTTAATCGCTGTTCCCTGCTCATTCCGTATAGCTTGCCGTGCATATGAAGAAATTCTGATGCTGTTAGGAAATCGTGGAACTGAAACTTTTCGGGTAGAAAACCAACTCGTCTTCTTGTCTCTACATCACCAATTGGATTGCCTAGCAGCATCGCAGAGCCATCGCTTGGGCGAATATTTCCCAGAAGCATATTTATCGTGGTGGTTTTGCCTGCTCCGTTTGGTCCCAGAAATCCGAATACTGTGCCGGCGGGGACTTTCAAATCAAGTCCCTGCACGGCATTGAAATCACGATATCTCTTACTCAAGCCAACTGTTTCAATAGCTAAATCCAAATCCGTCTCCGTGTTAGAGTTTTGCTTCAGGCTGAGCAGCAGGTTCGGAGGGAATCGGTGGCGCTGCAGGCTTCACTGGCACTGTCGACTCCGTCCGTACAACCTGAACCGTATGACGAAGTTTCCATATACGGCCATGCCATTTAACACTTGCCTCCACAGGATAGTCCCCGGCGGGAGTAGTAGATGGCAGTTTGAAGGTGTACCGAATCACCTTTCGAGCATCTTCTCTATCAATATGCACTCCACGTTTGACTGCGCCTAGTAGTTCCCATCCCGAAGGCATAAGTGTCAACTCAGTATCACCATTAAACATGTTTGGCACAGCGCTAAATATATCCACTAAAACATTAACTTTCGTAGGGCCCAGGATAGCTACAGGCTGAGGATCACTCGATATCTGTGCTTGCAGCGGCTCTACTACTGTGAAGGTCGCTGCAGCCTGTACCAGTCTGCCTCCTCCGATATCAACACTTACAAATAGTGAGTATGTACCGGGGATAAGTGATGTCGGCAAAAGGGTTTTATATGTTAACTTCAGGGTTTTGAGTGAAGGCAGCGGAGGTACTGTCACTTCTCGAATGCTGTTTACTGCATTTATTGAATTACCCTGCCCCGCCCATGAGACGCTTTTAATTGGTACGACAGCATCCGTTTGATTTAGCAGCTCTAAAGTCGCAAACAGAGTCTGACCTGCAATACACTTGTTATCCGAAATCGTTAGTTTGGGATTAATTCCTGGGACAGACTGCAGTAAAGCATCTACAAGAGTCGCGTCCAACAAGAGATGAGGCTCAAATGGCTGTGTCGGTATATAAGCCGCGGCTGGCCCAGCAGGCATGAACTCCGCACGCAGGCCTATAGTTGCTCCAGCGCGCAGTACCAAACTAGCCATGTTCTTAGGAATAGCTACTTCCACAATCTGGGTACCATTTGTAATTTTGGAAGCAACCAGAATTAGCTTTGTGTCTAAAACTTTTTCATTCCAGGAAGGGGTATCCTTACTATTCGCTGCATCTAAGAGTCTGGCAATTACCTGCGTGCCGCTTGGCTCTCCAACGTTTCCTATAACCAGCTCAAGATTATCTGCGCTGCGCAGCCATCCATCACCGCCAGTATCGACATCAATCAAAATGGTTGACTGCTGATCGGTTCGTGCAGCTAGATATAGATAGCTGTCGTCCCAATTACAGTAAACAGTCCCTTTAATGGCTCCATCATTGATAGTATAAAAGGGATCCCACTCCCCATCGCTTAGTACCCCATCGATTTGAACGGTGCGACGCAGACGATGCGGTTCATTGATATATTTTGGTCTTTCTCGTAAATTTATGACAGGAACAGCAGCAACTGGAGGCTGTGCAACTGCTGGGTGATCCGGCGGCGCAACAGCAGCTGTTGCCGCCGAGGTATCACCTTTCTCTTGTGCGAATGCCTGTTCTGGACAATGCGATAAAAACGCGATCAGACTTAATGTTATTGGGATAGAGTTCATTATAGCCATAACTACTCGACCCTTCTTAATTCCCGTAATAAACCGTACATGTAGTGGCAACACAGTTAAACCTCCCTATAATTAGTGCCATTCTAATTTATCACTTTTCATACTGGTCTGTCAAGCCTTTGTTGTAAAAGTTCAATTTTGATGATCGTAACTCCTTTCGATCCGACACGTTATCCATCAAAATATAGATCATGGAATCATAATGCACTTTACTTTTTAAAGCTATTAAGGCTATACTTCCCCGTTAAGGAGTGTAGTAGTGGATAATGAACAAATTCATGCTCTATTTTTAGAAGCAGGTGCTCTCTTAAATGGTCATTTCAGGCTCTCCTCCGGGCGGCATAGCGCGGAGTACTGGGAAAAGTTCAAAGTACTTCAACGCCCTCGGGATGTTCAGATTCTATGCACAGCAATAATTGAGAAATTCAATAAGGAAGAGATTGATGTTGTGCTTGGGCCTACTACCGGTGGAATACTGCTTGCATTCGAAATAGCACGCCAGCTAGGGATAACTGCGCTTTATGCCGAGAAAGATGCAGGAGTCAGGCTTCTACGGCGTGGTCAGCAGCTGTCACCAGGAACACGATTACTTATTGTTGATGATGTAATGACAATGGGGGGGGCTATCCGAGAATGTATTGAGCTAGCAGAAAAACATCAGGCTGATATTGTTGGCTGTGCTGTACTGGTTGATAGAAGCGGCGGAAAAGTTCAGCTGGGCTTTCGGCTTGAAGCGCTACTCACTGTGGAAGCAGCGACTTTTGCTCCCGAAGACTGTCCTCTTTGCAAAGATAAAGCTCCGATGACCGAGCCCGGAAGCAGTTTTCTTTCAAAATGACTGCTTTTAAACCCGTTCACGCTCACACACATGTGCACAGAACCCGGTCTATTAATAATCCGGTAGCAATGTTTTTATAATTCAAGAAGAATTTATGCAGGAGAAGATCATTGAAGAGTTTCAGTATAGCACTACTCGGTTTCCTTCTAATGCTGACTTACCCTCACCGTGCTGATACAGCAGAAGAGAAAGCACTACTGGTAACGAAAGCGCTGGCAGGCCAGAGTGTACGCTATAAATCTATTTCGAACTTAGTACTCGAAAGCCAGGGCCGCAAAGTTAATTTTGAGGCTACTGAAGTTGAAAAAGCTACATTTACAACAGTACTGCCCAACGGAAACGTAGTGTCTGAACATATCACAGAATCCTCAGATGCTTCTATAAATGGAAACAAACTACCTGAAGGTAACGAACCAAAATCTACAACGACAATAACGGTAAGACCTGATGGGTCTCTACTCTCCTACAAAACATCGGGGAAAGAGCCCGGTGAGACAAAAACCCAGGCTCGTTTGTATGCTGTAGGAACTTCCGTTTTTAGTGATAAACCAGTTGGGATTGGAGATAAATGGACTCACCAGTTTAAGGCAGATTCCGATATAGGAATTCATGAAGCAAAAGCAGATTTCGAAGTGCTGGGATTCGAAAAGATGAATGGGATCGAAACGGTTAAGATCAAGATGGAGTATGCTGAGACAGATGCCACACCTGCCATCGCAGCCCATAGCACGATCTGGGTAGAGAAATCCTCTGGCGATCAGATGATATCTGAAACAACTGCTGAAAATGTCCCTTTCGGCGGGGCAATGGCAAGCGGAAAAATTCATCAAGAACGCCTGGATGGCAGCCCGCTGGGTGAAGCAAAGCCAGTGGATATCAAGAATACTGGTAAACCCGCGGACAAGAAAACAGAACCGAAAAAAGAGAAGATGATTGACGAAGTTGTGAAAGACTACGAGAAAATTCCTGGCCTTTTCACAATTTATAAGAAGAAAGAGAATGGCCGAGACACGATCTATATGGAGATAAAGGAATCTCTGCTAGACAAACTGCTGATGATGGAGGTGACTGCGAGCACAGGTAACTCCTCGCAGATTGTAGCAGGAGATCCCATCAATGACCTGCTCTTTAAATTCGTCAAACTCGGCGATGATAAGGTACAGATCGTAGTTCCCAACATTCATTTCAGAGCAGAAGAAAAATCACCAACTGAACGTGCAGTAAAGCGATCCTTTGCCGATGGAATTATTGAGTCCTTCAAAATTGAAGGTGTTCAGGCAGATCGTAAAAGTGTGTTGATAAATGTAAGTGATCTCTTCAAAGGGGATATTGCAGAGATCAGTTCCCAGCTTTCCGGACCTTTCGGTGGCGGATATATTCTGGACCGTGAGAAAACATACGTAGACCTGATCAAGAGTTTTCCAGAGAATCTCGTCGTTCAAACCTACTATCACTTCATGAAGGGAGGCGGAGGCAGTTCAGGTATAGCTGCCCTCTTTGGAGGTGGTGAGGATGTTTCAGCAGACCACCGAAGTCTTCCTTTCAAAGTCATCTATACTCTGTTCCCTCTTCCAGATAAAGGCTATCGACCACGATTGGCTGATTCACGTATCGGGTACTTCCTAACAGACTATCAGGATTTTAATATCACCGATAAATCCGATATAAAAGTACGCTACATCTATCGATGGGATCTTCAAAAGAAAGATCCTAAAGCAGCACTATCCGAGCCAAAGCAGCCGATAGTTTTCTGGCTGGACAACGCCATTCCTATGGACTATCGAAGCGCGGTGAGTGATGGCTTACTATTCTGGAACAAAGCATTTGAAAAGATAGGGTTCAAGAATGCTGTTGTCGTAAAACAGATGCCGGACAGTGCTGACTGGGATCATGCGGATATGCGCTATAACACCATTCGGTGGGTGGCATCCCCGAGTGCAGCTTACGCAGTCGCACTCGCCCGTCACAATCCTTTAACGGGCCAGATACTTAACGCCAATATCACGGTCGATATCAACTACACTCGATACATGCAGGTAGAGCGGGCAAGAATGGTTGATCCAGCGCTTGCATTCGCTGAGCCAGGTTCTGCAGCGAAACTAAAGTCTGATCCCACACGGTGTGAATTCGGCAAAGGCATGATGGAACAGGCCTATCTGGGTAATATGGCTCTCTCAATGCTGGGAGGACCAGGGTTTAAACTGGATGAGAAGGCGTATCTGCAATCCTTTATCCGAGAACTGGTTTCACACGAGATGGGCCATATTATGGGGCTTCGACACAACTTTATCGCCAGCATGTACCATTCGCCGGCAGAGCTTACGAACGGGCCACTGGTTCGTGAAACGGGTACCGCCTCATCGGTAATGGACTATACTCCGTTCAATATCTATGCAATCAAGAAAAAAAACGTCGATTACTTCATGCCCACTGTCGGCCCTTACGACATCTGGGCCATCCAGTATGGCTATACTCCGATCGAATCTAAGACTTCTCAAGGTGAGAAGTCCAAGCTAAACGAGATTGCTTCCAGGGATAACGAACCTGGTCACCGATATGAAAGTGATGAAATTGCCGACCAGTTTGATCCCGAAGTCACGAGATACGATCTGACGAGTGATCCAATCGCATACTTTACGAAAACGTCCGAGCTCTCAAGATATCTGCTGCTCAATCTGGATAAACGAATACCAAAATTCGGTGACAGCTACAATGATTTCACGCACGACTTTTTCAGCCTGCTATCCTGGTATGCTCGCAGCATTTCGTTCGCAAGCCGTTATATTGGTGGAATTACTGTGAATAGAAGCCATGCTGGCGATCCAGGCGAGAAGCCGAACCTGATTCCCGTGAGCGCAACAGACCAGAAGCGAGCGCTTAACCTGCTCAATACTTATCTCTTTTCGGAGAATGCTTTTTCGCTGCCAAAATCCTATCTTGGGAAGCTTACCCAAGAGCCATTCGACTTTGCTCCTGCCAACACCTTCCCTATGCTGGACCAGTTCACCAACGTACAGGCTGGAGCGCTGCGTAGGATATTTAGTTCGGCCGTTCTCTCACGCATTCAGAACAACGAATATCGTATGAGTAATGCCACCCTCGCGTTTACGCTGCCCTATCTCTACCACTCAGTAGGGCAGAATGTCTGGTCCGAACTTGACATCCACAAAAATATCAGTGTTCTGAGAAGATCGCTGCAGAGAAATCATCTGCAGTTGTTAATTGATCAGTTTCTGGGTCAGGCATCAGGAACTCCGGAAGATGCGCGTGTCCTCGCCTGGCAGCAGCTTCGAAACTTGAAAGAGTCTATAGCATCTGCAAGCCGCAGGGGTAAATACGACGAATATACTCAGCTTCATCTGGAAGACTGTTCCATGCGAATAAGCCGTGCACTTGATGCCAAGCAAACGATTGGCGGAGCCAACTCCGGACGCACTCTTACATTGAGAGAGCTGCTGGGAGGCTCAGAACAACAGCCAGCTGTAACCAGGTAGGAGCGAACCCTCAACCCCGGCCCTTCGCCCTTAACACTCGTTCCTCGCTAGGGAGAAGGGAGCGAGTATATACATTGTCTCTTCGTATTGGTAATATCAATTGCGATGTGAAATGAGTATTATTGTCGCTCGTCTCTCCCTCCGAGGTACGAGGGAATCAAGGAGAGAGGCCGGGAGTGAGGGTTAATACTTTCGTGGATCGGGTAAGTTGGCACGTTTCAGATACTCAGGCCATCTGCGGCCCAGGGTAATCGCCTGTGTTTTGAGAGGATCTTCGGTGCGGTCTAATTTGGCGAGGCGTTCTGTGATCCATGCTTCGAGTTCAGCTTCCATCGCATCGGCTATTTCCGAATGAGATTCTGCGATATTGATCAGTTCTTCGGGATCATCCACCAGATTGTAAAGTTCTCGGCGGGGCATTCCATGGTAGTCCGGCTGGCGGGAGAGAATTAGTTTCATAGTCTCGGTTCTTAACGACCATTTCGACTGCCACGTATTTTCACAACAGATGATTTTATCGTAACCACCCTCCGCAGTCACTCCCGTTGCCAATGGCCACAGGCTCTGGCCTTCCAGATGTGGCGGCAGTTTCGCACCGGATGCTTCCAGCATCGTCGGAGCGATATCCAGATGCTGCACCATCGGTTTTACCCGCACTCCAGCCGGAATCTTCCCCTTCATTCTCATGATAAGCGGGACATGGATTACATCGTCGTACAAGCCGTGGTGATCGAAATAGATGTCGTGACTGGTGAGGCTCTCTCCATGATCGCCAGTGAGAACAATAAGTGTGTCTTCTGCCAGTCCTAGTGCATCCACCGCCTCAATAATCTCTGCTACACCATCATCCACACGCCTGATCTCCGCATCGTAGAGGGACGAGATATAGTCGGCATCGGTGATCTTACCGAGTTT
>JANXSG010000098.1 GCA_025352825.1 Chthonomonadaceae bacterium
CAGGTTTTTAAGAGTCACGCGAAGCCGCAAAGTCGCAAAGGTTCGAAGTTGTTAGTTTATCTTGCTTTTGTAGATCTTCGCCTGGACGAGTCGGCTGCTCCAATTTGGATTAGAAAGATATTTTGAATTAGCAGGAGACGCCCCCACTTCAATCCTTTGTGGCTTTGCGGCTTTGCGCGATAAAATGTTTTTGAAACAACCGGTAGTAGGTAGAATTAATATGGCACTAAATTACCGGTCTGAATGCCGTAAGTCTTCAGCAGTTCAGCCATATCGAGATGGCCACCGTGCGCAGCCCATTCCGCGGGTGTTCCCCCCCAACATGGCTCCACCACACTAAGGTCGGGGCCATACTCAAGCAGCAGTTTCACGATGCCAGCATATCCTCGATTGGCAGCCTCATGGAGCGCTGTTCGAGGTGTCATGCCGCCCGGCCCCAGCAGGATATCCCCATGTGCACCATGCTTCAGCAGGAGAGCCGCAGCATCATCCTGCCCTCGAATACTAGCAAAAATCAAAGCCTCATCTCGCAGATGGGCTGTTGATTTCTGCGCGAGCATTGCTTCCATTATATCGAGACGTCCCAGTCCAGCGGCATGCCTCAGGTCCATTACAGAGCCTCGCTTCACCAACTCATTCGCAGTTTCAGGAGCCGCATTCAACAGAGGCTGAGTCAGAAGATCGGGGTTGTTATAGTCAACCTGTGCACCGGCGGAGTGCAGCAGTTCTATCAAGGGCAGGGCGAAACCTGTCTGCGACGCCTGCAGGCTGGTGAGCAGGAGGCCGATAGTCGTCGCTTTACCTTCTGTGACAGCGTTTGGTTCGGCTCCGTGTTTGAGCAGAGTTCTTGCGATATCAAGGATATTGGCGGGGAGAGGGCATCGGATCGGGTTTCCCGCCACGTGGTGCAGCAGCATCGCGCCCTTAAAATATCCTTTCTCATACCACTCCCCCCGATAGCATCTGGCTTGCAGGAGCGATGGATATTTTTTCAGCAGTGCTTCGAGTGCAGGCAGATTACCGCCATCCAGAGCAGCCACAGCGCTGCGGTACAACACATGCTGCTTGAGCATCGCCCAGCTTGTATAGCCAAGTTCACGGGCAATCACAAGCTGGCAGTCGGCTAGGTGCAAGTGCTCCGGATTTCGGAAGGCTTGGGGTTCGGGATGAAAGTTCTGGATACGGGCGAGAGATTTAGAATCGGTGGCTCGAACAAGATTCAGAAGCTCTTTGGCCTGTGTCCGTGTCTGTTCGAGATCGATGCAGGCAGATGAAGGCATAGTAATCCCCTTTCCTTGCGCATAAGCGCTCGCCTGTTGTCCGCTAAAATTCAGGCAGAAAAAGAGCTACCAAGGCAAAAGTATGATATGTGGGGATGAGCACAGCTCTTTCTGCGGACGTAGACGCAATCCCATCGCGTTGGTATAATTGTACCACAGCACGGAGCGGCTAACAATAGAATACTTACCTACATTTCCATAAGCTGTAAATCACTTATTTTGTCTGCTTAACCGGGAGGAAGTTCCACAGTTGCGATGCGTGTCAATGCCTGCTTGATACGCTCGAAAATTCTATCCGTATCGAACAGGGGACGGCCGAATATCTCCGCATGCGACGGATTATCCGGCAGAGGAACTGGCTCGACATCCACACCATAGGTTATACCCGTTCCACCATGGGTGGCGACCTGTGACCGCACATCGCTGGCGATAAGGGCCAGTACACCGCTGTTAGGGCTGAACCGGTCGCGTGTCTCTGCCGGCCCGCCTAGGCAGAGCACCGCTCGATCTACAGAGGGGCGGCGTCCAGGATCGTTGAAGGCCATGCTGCTGATACGCAGAGTACCATCTTTGTCCAACGTAATGAAGCGTGGGTCGTTGCGAATGGCGCGATACAGCACCTCATCATCACGGACGGTACTTTTCAGAGTGGTGGTCTCAGTGCTCATCTCTGTCCTATCCCCTCTTCGTAGAGCCAGCGGGAGAGAGAGGTGAAATCGGACAGCCGGGTGAGCTCTCCATCTTCCATGTCGGCCTCAATATCCTTGCCCCAAGATTTGAGATAGTCCACCCGGTCTTCCGAGCGTATAAATACGGTGAGAGAGCGTTCCCTCCTCCACCACTCAAGAGTTATCTGACCGCGTTCATTGACTCCGACATGAGGCTCTTCCCAGCGCAGTCCGCGCGCCAATGCGCACGCATGCAAAAGGGCTAGCGCCTCCCTCGCTTCGGACAGGATGCCTTCCGACGGCGCCGAAGAGCCGTGCCCATCCCAGTTGTCCCGCAGTGTTTCCAGCGATGTAAAGGCTTCGGTCAGGCGTCCGGTGGTGAGCGGTTTATCACGTTCGGGGACGATAAGAACAGGAATTAGGGTAGCGGTTCCATCCTCACTTTCCCACATAGCAAAATGCTTGCCCGCATATCTGCTTCCGAGTGTGATTCGCCCTCTCGGGTCAGCCACCTTAAGCCCTTCCAGGCTGTCCTGCGCCAGTTTCATTCAACTTCCTCCAGATTATAAGTGGGATATTCCCTAATACCCACTTATTGTACCATTAAGAAGCCCCGGAGACAACCGAATTTATTTGTTGTTCTGATTAGGAATGGGGGTTCAGAATAACGAAGAGTATCGCTGTCAGCTTATTCCCCCTGCTCAGGTTCACAGAGTGGGCTTCTAGATCGCCTTTATGCGAGAGTATTTGTGTGACGTGCAGATAGTCTTGTGAGAACTCTCACCTTTGTGTTCAACGGGTAGTGGAGGAGGCTCAGAGCGTGCAGAGAATGAAATCAATGAAGAAAATTCA
Source organism: Chthonomonadaceae bacterium (assembly GCA_025352825.1). Taxonomy (GTDB): domain Bacteria; phylum Armatimonadota; class Chthonomonadetes; order Chthonomonadales; family Chthonomonadaceae; genus JANXSG01. The sequence goes on from JANXSG010000098.1 coordinate 2,801, forward strand.
ACGGGCAGAGTACAAGCAGGTCAGAGCTGAGTTGTCGTCGCCGTCGTCGGTGGGTCTGTATAGACCATTCGGTCGAGTCTCAACGAGTAGCGATTGCCCGCAATGACCGTACCCCAGCTGAACGTCATATACAGATGTGCTATTGTCTTGACGATTACCCAGCAGGAGTAAGCAAATTGATCGTCCAGCCGTAAGCGCCACTGCTATATTCTCTTAGCTCCGGCAAGTGGAAGTGTGGATGCTCCCATGAGATACGCATCTACGCCACGTGCTGCTTCTCTGCCTTCCGCTATAGCCCATACAATCAGGGACTGGCCACGGCGCATATCCCCACAGACAAATACTCCAGGTACGTTTGTAGCGTAGTTCGAATCGGCTTTCACATTCGACCGTGTATCCAGCTCAACACCAAGCCTGTCAATCAAACCTTCTTTTTGTGGATGCACAAATCCCATGGCAAGCAGAACAAGGTCGGCGTCGATGGCGAACTCCGAGTTCTCCACTTCATGCATTTTTCTTCTGCCCATCTCGTCCGGTAGGCCAGATGCGACATGAACCCCATGCAGTTTGGTTACTCGCCCGTCCTCGCCAGAGAAGAATTTCGTATTCACGCTCCACTCGCGCTGACCACCCTCTTCGTGCGCCGACGAGACCCGCAGAATCATAGGATAGTTAGGCCAAGGCATGGTCTCATCACGACTGGCAGGAGGCTTGGGCATAATCTCAAACTGAGTGATCTCTTTCGCGCCCTGACGTATTACCGTACCAAGGCAGTCCGCTCCGGTATCGCCGCCACCCAGAATGACCACACTTTTACCTTCTGCACTGATCTGTTTGCGATCTTCCGGCCATATCCCCGCAACATTTTTGTTCTGCTGTGGAAGAAAATCCATCGCAAAATGGATTCCATCGAGTTCTCGGCCAGGAACCTGCAGATCTCGCGGTACTGTGGAGCCGCCAGCCAGGATAACAGCATCGTACTGTGCTCTCAAATCGTCTGCCGAGATATCCGCCCCGACATTCACGGAAGTACGGAACTCGACGCCCTCATCTTCCATCTGTTTCACCCGGCGATCCAGTACCCATTTTTCCATCTTGAAATCGGGAATGCCGTATCGCAGCAGGCCACCGATTTTATCATCTCGCTCAAACACAGTGACGGTATGCCCCACACGATTGAGCTGTTGCGCGGCGGCGAGGCCCGCCGGCCCGGAACCAACCACAGTGATTTTTTTACCAGTCCTCTTGGATGGGATTTCTGGGGTAATCCATCCTTCTGCCCAGCCCTGCATCGCAAGAGATTCTTCTACGCGCTTGATCGTAACAGGATCCTGGTTGATCCCTAAAACGCAGGCTGCTTCACACGGAGCGGGGCACAGCTTGCCGGTGAACTCAGGGAAATTGTTGGTAGCATGAAGCTCCGCAAGCGCCTCTTTCTTGCGTCCGCGATAGGTAAGATCGTTCCAGTCTGGGATTAAGTTGCCAAGCGGGCAGCCTTGATGGCAGAAAGGAATTCCACAGTCCATGCAGCGCGCAGCCTGGGTTTTTAGTTTATCGTCCGGAAAATCCAGATAGACTTCGATCCAGTCAGTTTTGCGCTCTTCAACCAAGCGACGCCCAGGCAATTCACGACCGTATTTAAGAAATCCTTTCGGATCAGCCATTACTTGTTTCTCTTTCGTTTATGTCTCCCCCTCTTCTGTTTTTGGGAGAGGGGCAAGGGGTGAGGGCTCTATTTCTACCCCAACAACTTCTGAACGGAATCCACACCCGCCTTGAGCTTTTCTGCACTATCTGATCGCAAATTAATATGTCCAAGTTTGCGTCCTGGGCGAGCAGTTTTGCCATACAAATGTAATTTTGCTTCTGGAACAGAAAGCACATCTTCGCTATTGGGGACGTTTCCAATCAGATTGACCATGGCGGCATATCCATTAACCGCAGTGGAACCCAGTGGTAATCCTAAAATGGCACGGAGATGATTCTCAAACTGACTGGTGACAGCCCCATCCTGAGTCAAGTGTCCCGAGTTATGAACACGAGGAGCCATCTCGTTCGCGATCAGCTTTCCGTTGCCGCTATCTTCGTACTCAAAGAACTCTATCGCTAGAATCCCGACATAATTTAGTTCCTTAAGCAGCTTCAACGCATAACCTTCCGCCTCAGCTTGGAGACTATCCGTCATATTAGGAGCAGGAGCTAATGATAGCCGCAATATTCCTTCGCGATGATGATTCTCAACTAACGGATAAAATCTGATATCGCCCGTTTTAGATCGTATAGATAACATAGACAACTCGCGCTGAAACGGTATAAACTGCTCCAAAATACTTGGGACACCGGCAACATCATTCCATGCAATCACTGCATCTTCAGCGCTCCGGATTACGGACTGGCCTTTTCCATCGTAACCCATTCGTCTAGTTTTGAGAATGGACGGATATTGCAACTTTTCCAGATTTTCGAGTAATTCGTCAAGACTGTTTATACTGTAAAATTTCGGCGTTGGAATTCCTAACTTCACAAACAAACTTTTTTCGACAACTCTATCCTGTGCAGCTTCAAGCGCACCCGGCGGTGGAAATACCGGACAATATTTTTCCAAAAACTGAACTGTCTCAACAGGTACATTCTCGAACTCGTATGTGATAACATCGAGCCCTTCTGCAAACCGGTTAAGAGCTCTCAAATCATCATAGTTCGCGACGATCTGTTCTGCAAGTTCACCTGCAGGGCTGCCAGGAGCAGTATCCAAAAATCTGAATTTTAAGCCTAGTGGGTAGCCTGCCAGTGCCAGCATGCGGCCAAGCTGCCCTGCCCCGAGAATGCCAATTTTCAATCCTCATCCCTCGGATCTGGGTGGTCAAGAACGGCCTGTGTCTGTTCGGTGCGGAAACGATAAAGCTCTTCGCCCAGCTCGGGAAACTCGTGCGCCAGGATAGAAGCCGATAGAATCGCAGCATTGATGGCTCCGGCCCGGCCGATAGCAAGAGTCGCGACGGGAATGCCCGCCGGCATCTGTGCTATGGAAAGCAGTGAATCCATTCCTTTTAAAGACTTCGATTCGATGGGCACTCCCAGTACTGGCAATTGAGTTTTAGCAGCGCACATTCCCGGCAGATGCGCTGCGCCACCAGCTCCTGCTATGATCACACGCAAACCGCGTTCCTGGGCCGTCTCCGCATATTGAAACAGTAAATCGGGAGTGCGATGCGCCGAAACCACGCGTATCTCATGCGGTACGCAGAGTCGTTCCAGAGTGTTCACACAGTGCTGCATAGTCTCCCAGTCGGACTTAGAACCCATAATCACCCCAACGAGTGGCAGAAGCTCTTCTGCAGCAGTTTCGATATCTCCATCATTTAGGACGTGCAGACGAACTCGTTTCATACACTCTCTTTCGATGTTCGACAGGTGTCATACCGTATCCATATTCACCAGCCATTTGTCACCGGGCACTAAAGTACCCGTCTGGAAGGCCTGCGGCATTCCCGCCCTGCGGGCTGGAATGCCGTTCGAGAATATCAGCCCCTGCAGGGAGCCTTTTTTTCCCTCACCCCGAACCCCTCTCCCACACTGTGGGAGAGGAGAGATTAATGAGTTGAGCTCCCCCTCTCCCGAAGCTTCGGGAGAGGGGGACGGGGGGTGAGGGCTGGAACTTTTACACAGAAGCAGTTTCAGCGGCAAGCGCAGCCTGGGCATTACGGTATTCAAGAGAAACGATCTTTACAAACTGTGTGACAGATGTATCCCAGTTTTGAAGAATTACAGCTGCTCTATCGCTCTGAGTATACCTCAGATGGTTCTCAACGTGAGCGCGAAGTTCCTGACTGTCGGTGACAGGCTCTAGCTCTGTAAGACCATGGTTGTAGTTCATACGTTTATGGAAATCACCATCCGGGTCCCAAACATAAGCTACCCCGCCGCTCATTCCCGCCGCGAAGTTTCTGCCTGTCCGCCCAAGCACTACCACCACGCCGCCTGTCATATACTCGCAGCCATGATCCCCTGTTCCCTCAACCACAGCTGTTGCTCCGGAGTTGCGAACAGCAAATCTTTCGCCTACCATACCTCTCAGATAGACCTCACCATCCGTAGCACCATAGAGCAGTGTGTTGCCGGCGATGATGTTCTCGGCGGGATCGAAAGGAGATTCACGTGGCGGATAGACCACGATCTTGCCTCCGGAGAGACCTTTTCCCAGGTAATCGTTGGCATCGCCTTCCAGTGTCATGGAGATACCACGCGCCAGGAAAGCGCCAAAACTCTGACCGGCGGAACCCGTAAATTTCAGATTGATGGTATCTTCCGGAAGCCCTTCTGCCCCGTATTTTCGTGCAATCTGTCCACTCAGCATGGTGCCAACAGTACGGTTTCGATTATAAATAGGCAGTTCAACGGTCACATATTTACCTTCATCAATCGCTTCTTTCGCCAGCTCGATCAGGTGATAGTCGATTGCCGTTTCCAGCCCATGATCCTGCTTGGTCATACAACGGCGAGGTATGTCCGCGGAGACATTGGGTTCGGCTAAAAGCGGCGATAGATCCAGGCCATTCGACTTCCAGTGATCGACTACCGGCGCAGTTTCGAGCATATCGATACGGCCCACCATGTCGTCTACTTTTCGGAATCCCAGCTCCGCCATGATCTCCCGCAGCTCTTCCGCCACGAAAAAGAAAAAATTGACCACGTTCTCAGGCTGACCTGCAAATCGTGATCTCAGTATGGGATCCTGGGTGGCGATGCCGACCGGGCATGTGCCTAAGTGGCACACGCGCATCATGATACATCCCATGGCGACAAGCGGTGCACTGGAGAATCCGAACTCCTCCGCCCCCAACAGGGCTGCGATAGCGACGTCTCTGCCGGTTTTGAGCTGGCCGTCGGTCTGTACTCGAATGCGTCCGCGTAGATCGTTCGCTACTAGAGTCTGCTGGGTTTCGGCAAGTCCCATCTCCCACGGTATACCGGCGTGCTTGATACTCGAGATAGGCGAAGCGCCTGTTCCGCCATCGTAACCGCTAATGAGCACATGGTCTGCATGAGCCTTCGAGACTCCCGCTGCGACAGTGCCAACCCCGACTTCTGCGACCAGCTTCACCGAAATCCTAGCCTCAGGATTCACATTTTTCAGGTCGAAAATAAGCTGCGCGATATCCTCTATAGAGTAGATATCGTGATGAGGAGGCGGCGAAACCAGCGTGACTCCAGGTGTGGTATGCCGAATCTTGGCGATATACTTATCGACTTTGTGGCCGGGCAGTTCTCCGCCTTCGCCTGGCTTCGCACCCTGCGCCATCTTTATCTGAATCTCGTCCGCATTTACCAGGTAGTGCGCCGTTACTCCGAATCTTGCGGAAGCAATCTGCTTGATCTTGCTTCGCCGGCTGTCTCCATTCTCATCAGGAATATAGCGCGCAGGATCTTCTCCGCCCTCGCCCGTGTTGCTCTTTCCGCCGATTCTATTCATGGCGATGGCTAGAGTCTCGTGCGCCTCTCTGCTTATGGATCCGAGTGACATCGCTCCGGTAACAAATCGGGTGACTATCTCTTGTGCAGATTCCACTTCCTCAATCGGGATTGGGTTTCCCTTCTTGAATTCGAGAAGCCCGCGCAGAGTTGATATCTGCCTGCTGTTATCGTTCGCAGCCTTTGTAAACTCCTTAAACGTTGCGTAACTCTTCTGCTGTACTGCATGCTGTAGTTTCGCTACTGTATCCGGATTGTACATGTGGTACTCGCCGCCGCGCCGCCACTGATACTGGCCGCCAGCATCTAAATCGAGATTGCCCGTGATCTCTATTTTGGGATAGGCGAACTCGTGCCGCGCAAGCGCCTCTGCCTGGATAACTTCCAGCCCAACTCCTCCCAGACGTGATGGAGTGCCTGTGAAATACTTATCCACGAGCTGCTGGCTGAGCCCGATAGCTTCAAATATCTGTGCGCCACGATACGACTGCAGCGTGGAGATTCCCATCTTGGCAAAAGTTTTCAAGAGCCCTTTGCTGACTGCCTTGATATAGTTCTTTTCAGCTTTCTCATATGTCAAGTCAGAGGGGAGTATCTCTTGCCGGACCATATCGCCGATGGTTTCAAATGCCAGGTAAGGATTGATAGCGCTGGCTCCATACCCTATGAGCAGCGCAAAATGCATTACCTCGCGCGCCTCTCCAGACTCCACGATCAGCCCAATCTGAGTGCGCGTTCCCTCCCGTATAAGATGATGATGCACGGCTGAAATAGCTAACAAGCTGGGTATGGGAGCGGAATGGGCATTGATCCCACGGTCTGACAATATAAGGAACGCGTAGCCATCCTGAACAGCTTGTGAAGCAGATTTGCATAACTGATAGAGGGCAGATGAAAGCGAATCCGGACTGCCATCGACCGGAAAATGAATGGTTAGCGTGATGGCGCGAAAGTCGTTAGTGCGAACTTGGCGCAGTTTTTCCAGATCGAAATTACTGAGAATTGGCGATTCCAGCTTAAGCTGATGCGCATGGATGGGGGTTTCGTCCAGCAGATTACCGTCTTTGCCGATATAGTCGACTAAAGACATCACCAGTTCTTCCCGGATCGGGTCGATTGGGGGGTTGGTCACCTGAGCGAACAGTTGTTTAAAGTAGTTATACAGCAACTGAGGCTTCTGTGAAAGTACCGCGAGCGGTGTATCGGTGCCCATAGAGCCCAGCGGCTGTTCACCTCCGACGGCCATTGGCTGCAGAATGATGCGGTGGTCTTCCAATGTGTAGCCAAAGGCCTGCTGTCGGGTGAGGATAGTTTTATGATCGGGTTCTGATAAGCATTCAGGATCAGGGAGGTCTCGAAGGTCGACTTTATTATCCAGAAGCCACTGCCCGTAAGGATGCCGAGAACAGACAGTGCGCTTGATCTCATCATCGGTAATGATACGACCCTCATTTGTATCCACAAGAAAGATTTTACCGGGCTGTAAGCGGCCCTTTTCTCGAACTTGAGAAGGATCGATTCCAATGACTCCGGTCTCTGATGCAAGCACCACCAGATCGTCTTCGGTGATGAGGTATCTGGCAGGCCGCAGCCCATTTCGATCCAGCACAGCGCCAATCTGAATGCCGTCGGTAAATGCGACAGCAGCGGGACCGTCCCAGGGTTCCATGAGGCAGGCGTTGTATTCATAGAAAGCCCGCTGGGCAGGATCCATCTGGTCAGCGCTGCCCCAAGCCTCGGGTATGAGCATCATCATAGCGTGGGTGACACTGCGGCCAGCCGTTATTAAGAGTTCGACAGCGTTATCAAGAGTGGCTGTATCACTGCCGTCCATGTTCACAAGAGGTGAAAGCTTCTTTATGTCGCTGCCAAACAGTTCGGAACTGAGCTGAGCCTCCCTTGCACGCATCCAGTTACGATTGCCACGAAGCGTATTAATCTCCCCGTTGTGCGCGATATAGCGGTATGGATGAGCCAGAGGCCAGGTGGGAAACGTATTTGTGGAGAATCTCTGATGCACAAGCGCCAGTGCCGAGATCAATGCTGGATCTCGAAGATCGCTATAGAATGCAGATATCTGGTGCGCCAGAAGCAAGCCCTTATATACAACCGTTCGACACGAAAGGCTGGAGATATAGAAGTATGCGCCCTGCCGTAGGTTGGATGCGGCGATAATGTTTTCTACCTGCCGCCGAATAACGTACAGTTTTCGCTCGAAGCTGTTTTCATCCGGGCAGTTTGCACCCCTGCCAATAAATATCTGCCGTATGACGGGTTCGACTTCGCGTGCAGACTTACCTATCTTGGTGTTATCGACCGGGACATCTCTCCAGGCAAGCACTGTCTGGCCTTCCTCTCCGATAAATCTCTTGAGCTCTACCTCGCAGCGTTCACGTTCCGCTGAATCATTCGGAAGGAATACCATCCCAACTCCATAGTGGCCGTATTCCGGAAGTGTGATACTCTGCACTGCTAACTGATCTGCAAAAAAGTCGTGCGGTATCTGAAGGAGTATCCCAGCACCGTCACCAGTTTCGGAATCGCATCCCGTCGCGCCGCGATGAGCCAGATTCTCCAGCACTCCCAGCGCTTTCTGTACGATGGAGTGTGATTTCTTGCCTTTAATGTGCGCGACGAAACCAACGCCACAGGAGTCGTGCTCATATTGTGGGTCGTAGAGACCATGCGCGTGAGGCAGAGTACCGGGCGTTGCTTTCAAGAATGGATGCCTTTCTGAGCGAGCTGGAGCAGCAGATCAGTCTCGCGATAAAACAGAACCTGAATTTCGAATCGCATAGACCAAATCCGAGGGATGCATCTTCCGTAGAAAGCATTTTGCCTTAGAGGAGAAAGAGTTTTGGACTATATTCTGTACGGCGCGAATACCTGCTCACTACTCTGTGAAAGGGGATATATAATATCATAGAGAGGGGGAGTTAGTCAAGTTAAATTTCAATTATGATTTCTTGTTACGATATTCTCTTGACAACCGAGTTGACTAACCCGTATAATCAATGTGTGATATTGGGGGATCGTCCAGCGGCAGGACAGCGGCCTTTGACGCCGTCAACCGTGGTTCGAATCCACGTCCCCCAGCTTCCTTACAGCGTGGCAGATAACTCTGCCGCGCTTTTCATTGGTTACCGGCAGTACCACCTAGTCGAAAGTTTAGGGTTGAATATCGAATTGGATGCTAATTGTCCATCTCATCGAGGATAAAATAGCCGCAAAAAAGTACAAAATGCGCAAAAATAGTTACTCGATGTATTTCTCAGCTAATTTAGTGTGCTTGGAAATACTTGATAGTATTTTTTTTGTGGCTAATAAACTGTCTTGGAGTTCACATAGTCTTTATCTTCAATGATTCTAAAGTGATTGATACCTTATTTTATGGCGGCAAATCGTCATGCAGAATAGGTAGCTTGGTTTTTTCTATCGAGGTATTATAATGGAGAAATCATAGAGAAAGTAAGATGCGCAGTTTATCCTCGACTTCAGCCATCGTTTCGGGTGAAATTTCTCCCAATCGCCGCTGTAATCGAATCTTGGCTACCGAACGAACATCTTCACATTTAATGAAACTCAGTACGCTCAAACCACCTTCGGGAGATTGAACTGCTACATGGGAACGTACTCCCCGGGAGCGGCAGGTGATAGGCAGCACGATTACCAGGTCGGCCGGCCCAGAATTAAAGGCATCAACCGAAAGAATGAGAGCAGGACGAGTTCCTGCCTGTTCATGGCCGCGCGTTGGATCCAGATTTAACATCCAGACTTCTCCGCGTAGTGGTGAAACAGGAGTAAAGGATGCGCTCATACCTGCTCCGACCCATCGGCGAGCGTCTGCTCCCAGAGTTTTCGCTCCTCCATCTCTTCTGCCCAATCTTGGGGTTTTTCCTTCAATGCAGCGAAGTCGCTATTGAGAGCTTCGATAAAAGCCTGGCGGCGATAAGCTTCTACTGCGCGATCCAAGATGGTCTGCATAGGCAGGCCATTTTCTCTAGCAAGGTTCACCAGTTGCTGATGGGTTTGTTTTGCGACTCTAACGTTTACACTGCTTGCCTCTGTAGCCATGCGCGTATTCCTTCAGGTTTTAATATCTAAAGTATACTAGATTGTATCCTATTTTGCAATCAAAAATGTATGCTGTTTTGTGCCGACATTATGAATCACGTTTGATGTTCGGGTAATCATCATGTCCCACAATGTATTTTAGTTGAGAATTTTCAGGGCATGGCAAGTTCAATCTTTCACTCTGTAATATATCCTTCGGTACAACGATCTGGAATTCCATCGATATAGTGGACAGTTATTTAAGCGGGTGTCGATGCTCCGAAGGTTATTCACATCCCGAAAGTGAGGAACCCGATGGAATCCAGAAAACCGTACACAAAAGAGATACGAGTAACAAGCATTAGGTAATCATACCCAACCCTTCCTGGCTCTTTCTTCCGTCATGGGAGGGCTGTCGGAGAATTTAAGCACAAAATCCTCAAGCAACTCTTTCATCTCGGCCGAGTGCGTGACCCATAGATGGTGATCTGCGCCGGGGATCAGTTGGAATTTAGCATTAGGCAAGAGTGCAGCCACCTGCTCAACAGGCCATGAAGGGCGAATATCCTCTGAACCATATAGAAACATCCCAGGAGTGTTAAGTTCAGATAGTTCTCTCCATAAGGTGGGGCGCTGAATGTAGCTCTTCCAGGACAGATTTCCCTGCCGATTAACTTCCATGTTGGGCGGATATGCGAACTCTGGCAGCTTCTCAAGACCCTTATCCTTACGTTCGGCGTAGACCTGATGCCACTCCCGGTCATTGTGGAAACGTCCGCCGGAAATACATACAAAACCCATGACCCTCTCCAGATATTGAAGCGTATACATCAAAGCCAGATCCGCGCCCCACGAATGACCGCAAACAATCTATCGATCAAAGCCATAGTGTGACCGTATGCTTTCGATGTCAATTAGACAGGAATCGATGGAAAAGGGCGGGTTACTGTCTGAACGACCGCTGCCACTTTGCTCAAACCTGATAACCTGCGCTGAATCATCAAGCATCTTCGATACCGTCTCCAGATAGTCGCAGCAACCCGGCCCACCATTGCATAGTAGAATCGGTACGCCCTGCCCTTCAGATATCGTCCATATTTTACTGCCTCTGATCTGAACAAAAGTTTCCATACTTGTTACTCCATCGCGATTGATCTTATTCTAATCCATTACGCCCTCACCCTCCCGGCCCCCTCTCCCGAAGCTTCGGGAGAGGGGGTGACTGAGGCACAAAAATCTAACGAACATCAATGAATGTAATAAATTTAGGCATTCGCCCCTCTCCTAACGAGCTTGCGAGTTTCTGGGAGAGGGGTTGGGGTCAGGTAAGTATAGCTCCCCTCTCCCGAAGCTTCGGGAGAGGGGGCCGGGGGGTGAGAGGCTCTAAACCGTCTGAACCAGAGCTATACCTCCCGTATGTTGATTGCGATACCGATCTGGCCAGGTTACATTGAGAGGGAACCAGCTAAGACCAGTATCTTCCGAACGAAAAACTCCGAAGTTATTAGCCGCATAGAATACTCCAGGTTCATTTGGATTTGTGGCCAGTTCGTAAATGAGAGAACCCTTTGCTTTCGGAAGACCATCAGTTACTCGCTCCCAGGGCTTACCATGTGCACGTCGAACCAAATAGGAATGTGCAAACTTAGCTGTATGCGCCTGGATAGGGCCGATGGCAGCCGAGGCGACGATAATATCTGGGTCACCCGGGTCTATCGCTATTTCCCAAAGATAACGATTGGACTCCAAACCCTCGGTCAACTTTTTCCAGGTGTCGCCTCCATCCAAAGATTCGGCATAACCGCCATCATTTATTACTAGCTGAGGAATGAATGGAGGCCAGGCAAGCTGCCAGTGCGGTTTGAATTTGGCTGTTTTCTCATCACCACCCGCTGAAACGTAGAGGCGGCCTGCGGCCTTGGGGTGTATAGCAAGCCCGTGAGGATCGAACTCTCCATCCGGGTTGTAATCTTCAAACGTCACGCCTCTATCTAGGCTGCACATCACTCCACCCTCGTGGATACTGACATAGAGTCGATTCGCATCCTCGATATCGAACTGAATATGGCGAACATGATGCGTATATGGGCGAGGTGGAAAATGCCAGTTAGGTCTAGATGGTAATTCTTGCAATGCAGAACGCTCTCGCCAACTATCTCCTCCATCTTCAGAAAAGAATAGTCTGCTCGGCTCGGTGCCTGCCCAGACTACTCCTTTTCCATTGATGGATTCCAGCGGACTCACTGCCACTGCAAGTACTTTACTCTCTGGTATATCCTTTCCTACTTGTTGCCAGGTATCTCCCCTGTCATCGCTAAACCATAGCCCCTGACCAAACGTTCCACAGTATATCCTGCTTGTGCAGTGAGGATCGACAGCGATGCATGAGGGATAGGCGCTTTTCGGAACAAAACGAGCTTTGCCCGGTTCCGGATGGGAAACAGGCATGCCAGCAGGCTCTTGAAATCTCTGTTTAAGATGCCAGCTTGTATTCTGTCTCTCCAAAATAGCGATTGAATCTTGCATACACAAGTAAATTCGGATCAACTTATTCCACCTCTTTCTTTAGTTCGTTTTCCAGTTCATTAATCCAGCTCAGGTCTGCAGATATCTGATGAATACTATGTTCGATACTTAGCAGTATCCATTTCTTCTCCTTTTCCGAAATATGCTTTTCACTCTGCACAAAGCCTTTCGACTTGAGCAATAGACGATGAATAAACTGCACGCAGCTTTTGTACTGCTCTAAAATATCCTGGCGCTGCGCTGTAGTGATCTGGTCGAAATTGATAAGTTTAGTGCTGAAGATATCGGGATAGTCCGACTGGAACTCTTCTGGACGCAACATCAAAAAAAAGAATCTTTCTCGCCCCTCTGGCGTGATACGATATACTTTCCGAAGCCGCTCACCTGCTTCGGAAGGCTCATTTAGCTGTTCGATCAGGTCGTTCGCTTCTAATCTTCGGAGAAGAGGATAAAGCGCTCCCCAGCTCATCTGCCGAAGTGGACCTATCGCCATATTGATGATCTCCCGCAGAAGATAGCCATGCATCGGCTGATCTATCAACTCACCGAGAATAAAAAGTTCGTACATCTATGGATCTCCTATATATCAATATGATATATCATATTGATATATTTTCAATATTTTCCACGAACTAATTGATATCTGAAACAATTGGTCTCCTCAAATCTAGCTGATGGGCAGGTATTAATCATCTCAACCGCGTAATACATAGCAGGATATGATCTTTTACTATAGCAATTTAATTGTTTTGAAAGTTATTAGGAGGCTGATTTGACTATGATATCTGTTGACCTGCACCGACTTGAATATACTACCGACGGCTTTACGATTCTTCGTGGCCTGATCCCAACTTCGCTGCTGACAGATTTACGCCGTGAGACCGACAAAGCAAGAGATATCGCACGAAGGCAGCATGGCGCACAGGCGCAGCGATTGCAGCCTGTGTATTCCTATGATTCACTAGATCACAGATCTTTTAGGGATTTCCTAAGTCTTCCCAGGCTGGATGCGGTCGTAAAGGGAATTCTGGGTGAAGGCCATAAACAATCGGGAATCATGGGGGTGCTATTCGAGCCGGAGCAGAAAGCCTGGTGTACTGCATGGCATCGGGATTGGGGATACAATGCCCCGCACGTCGATCTCGAAGCATTTTTTGAATCGGTGACGAACATGCAGATGCACAATCAACTCAATGGCGCGCTCTATGACGATCACTCACTCTGGGTGGTTCCTGGCAGCCATAATCGCCGTGATACACAAGAAGAGCAGGCTAATTTTGTAAAGATTCCACCCCCTCCTCCAGAACTAAATGACGAGATGAGAGCCTCTGAGCGGGAACATGTTTGTATCGATTATGTGAGAAATATGCCTGGAGCAGTGCCCGTCTCGCTATTCGCTGGAGATGTAGCCTTCTATCGCGCGTGCCAATGGCACATCGGTAACTATGTCCCTTATACTCGAAGGGCAACTCTGCATGATGGTTTCTATGGAGCGGAGGATGCAGCGTGGCAGCAAGCGGTACGATTGAGGCAGGAATTGGCACCAACACAAGCGTAATTTCACCAAAGATTCCTTTAGGAATCTAGAACTTTGGCGAAGTTCCCTGCATTACAAGCAGCTGAGTAATGCGTCCAAGATGGTAGGCATCATGAAGAAGATGATACGGGATCCGAGTGATGTCTTTGTTAGTATCCAGAATCGCTGCTGCGATATCTTCATGACTCTGCTTCAGCTCCAGTATGGCTGCTTTCCAGTTAGTATCATTTGCAACTTCCGGCGCAGCAAACTCATTTTGTGCAGTGACTTCAGCAGAATCATCATTGTTGACTCTCTTACCAGCCTAACGCAACGGAATGTGTTTTAACGTATGAGCATTTACGGCTAAAACAGGAAACAAATCAGTATCCTGAATTTTTTTAAAAGTGTACTGGCCTCGATTTACCTTTTCTCATAAATGTCCATATGAGAAGCTTAGTGTTCGATTTGCATACAAGCCAGAGATTGGTGCAGCGTAAGAATTCTAACGAGGCAACGCATCTGTAAATCCTTCCAGTTCGCTATGGTATAATAATTTATTCGACCGTAAGGTGATAGTTACGATGACAGTAAAACCGCTTGATCTACTTGAATCGCATCAACCAATAATCACTGAAGTGATGGAATTCGCTGCGCACAAAGCAGGATTAAAGCTTGAAATCATTAATGGCTTATCCATTTGGGAACCTTCTCCCGTCTATCGACACCAGAAAAAGTCCCTCGATATTCAAGTATCTCTAATGAATCATGCTGCGAAATCTGGCTGTGATTGTATTTCCGTTGCCGATCTGACGATTCTCTTTCCGGACGGCTCCATCAAGCGGCCCGATATCTGTATTTTTTGCAAAGAACCTACCGAGCAGGAAACGATGTGTACTCAAATTCCCGAAGCAGTTATCGAAATTCTCAGCAGAGGATTATGAAAAGAAAGATATTGAAGTTAGCCTGCCATTCTACCTTGCACAAGGAATTGCCGATATAGTTTTTTTCGATCCCGCAAGTAATAGTGTTTCCCACTACCACAATGGCCGCTCAGACGAATACAGCTCCCCCATTGAATTGACATTTGTATGTGGCTGCCAGGCCACTATATAGTAGCCGCAACCTATTAATGACATGAGGCCGACAATCTGATATAGTCAGCCTCTTTGGATACCGACACGCTTTCATGTCTTGCTGCGGAAAGCTGAGAAGTGGTAAAATTAAAATAGTACTAGCGGATTGGGGAGGTATCTTATGCCTCACACACGTTTTAGCGGAGAAGAGCTATCTATGCGCGGCGAGGAACTTTACGAGCAGTCTATTCGTGCCATGGTTGAAACGGAAGCGAATATAGGAAAAATCATAGTCATAGATATCGAAACAGGTGATCATGAGATATGCAATGACATAATTGCTACCGGAAGACTATTGTTGGACAAGCATCCTGATGCAGCCACCTGGACGAAGTGAATCGGTTACAATGCAGTTTATTCAATTCATTTGATGAATTGCAATAATTGAGTTTTTGCCGAAGAATAGAAGTGTTGTATTTTTACAAGGGAGGGACCTATGGTTGTCAACATACCAACTGATATTGAGAGCGCTCTAACTAAGCAAGCAAGCCGAAAAGGCACCACCCCGCAAAAAATAATGCTGCATTTGTTACGGGATAAACTTACGCTGCCTCAACTTGAATCTGAAGATGATCGAAATCTCTCGGCAAGACAAACCACACTAATCGCAATTCAGAACGGGAAATATACCCACTCCCAACCAATTGATGTTCCTCTCTATTCGGATCGGTTCGCTGCAGAGAAAAATAGGGAGAGGTTACTGGAAGAACGTCGATGGGCATCGTGATGGAAGATATCGTGTCTCCCAATCTACAAATCCTCGATGCGTGCGCTATGCTGGCATTCGTTCGCCGAGAGCCTGGTGCGAATGTCGTTGACGAACTCTTAACGGAAAATAACACAGTCTGTTACGCTCATGCTATCAATGTGTGTGAGGTTTATTATGATTTTGTTCGCAGCGAAGGCATCATTAAAGCGTCCGAAGTTGTGAAGGATTTACTTGTCATTGGGATGGTTCTACAGGAAGACTTGGACCAAGAGTTCTGGAAGATGGTTGGAAACTTGAAAGTGACTCCTGGTAAATTATCATTGGCAGATTGTTTTGCTTTAGCTCTATCTTTGCGATTAGGTGCTTGTTTGGTAACTTCTGACCATCACGAGTTCGACGCGGTTGCAGCTTCGGGATTAGTGGATGTGAAGTTTATCCGCTTAGACTCAATGCTTAAACGTATCTCATCACCAAATACCTCGACTATTTGATTATTGTTGACGGAATTAAATCGGTCCGACTGTCTTTTTCTTTGACCTTACCCCCTTTTGGATTCAGAGGGTGGTAAATGCAGGCTACCGTGCTTACTGATTGAAGTATACTAGAGTCACAGGAATATAGATTCCCATAAAACTCGTATTGATTGGAGCCTAATCGGTTTATGCTTGCTCACGAAATTCGTCAAAAATATTTAGATTTTTTCAAGTCAAAAGGGCATGTTCAGCTTCAGAGCGCCCCCCTTGTTCCTATCGATATTCTGGGGGTGGAGGATAAAACTACCCTGTTTACCACCGCAGGAATGCAGCAGTTTATGCCTTACTTCCTGGGGACGGCCACCGCGGAACATTCACGTGTGAGTACTGTGCAGAAGTGCCTCCGTACTAACGACATCGACAGCGTGGGGGATTTCTCTCACTGTACTTTCTTTGAGATGCTGGGTAATTTCAGTTTTGGCGACTATTTCAAGGCGGAAGTCATCCCCTGGACATGGGAGTTTCTCATTCAGTGGGTAGGGATCGATCCGGATCGAATATGTGTTACCGTCTATAAGGATGACGATGAGGCTTTCAGAATATGGAACGAAGTGATCGGGCTGCCTAAAGATAGAATTCATCGGCAGGGTGAAGATAAAAACTACTGGCCTGCTAACGTCATCAGTGAAGGGCCGAATCAGCCGTGCGGACCCTGCTCGGAGATATTCTATCGGACGGCTCCGCTGGAAGAGATGTGCTCCGATCCGAATCTGACTCAAGCGCAGCGCTATACTATCGACGATGATGCTGGCCGATATGTCGAGATATGGAACAACGTTTTCACGCAGTTCGACCGAAGTGAAGGGCCGGATGGCAAGCCTATACTGACGCCTCTTCCCAAGAAAAATAACGACACCGGCGCGGGTCTGGATCGTATCGCATACGTCTCTCAGGGAAAAACGAGCGTCTTCGAAACCGACCTCTTCCTTCCTACTCTGGAACACATTGAGAAGCTCTCTGGCTTGACTTACGAATCGTCTTCAAGCCCCCGAGATTTCGCCTTTCGAGTCGTGGCGGAGCATACCCGATCTACAGTCTTCTGCATTGCGGATGGAATTTTGCCCTCCAACGAAGGACGCGGCTATGTTCTGAGATACATTATGCGCAGAGCGATACGATACGGGAAAATGGCTCTAGGTTTCGATCAGCCGTTCCTGCACCAAATCGCGCCGAAAATTATAGAGCAGATGGGTGATTTCTATCCAGAACTGGAGGAGCGCCGCGAACTGATTCTCCGAAACATCCACGAAGAAGAAGAGCGATTCCACCGGACTCTCGATAATGGCTCCACGAGACTGGACGAGATGCTCGCACGTCCAGAAATTGAGGAGAGCAAACTTCTGTCAGGTGCTGATGTTTTCATGCTATACGATACTTTTGGCTTCCCAGTAAAACTTACTCAGGAGATTGCAGGAGAAAAAGGAATTCAGATCGACCTGGATGGATTTCAAGCTGCCATGGAAACTCAGCGAAAACAGTCACGAGCAACGTCTAATATCCAAGAAGGATTGTTTTTGGGAGATGCGACCCAATTGAATGAACTGGATTCAAAAAATCTGGCAAAGAATAAATTTATCGGCTACAAAGATACTTATGCCGAAACTAGATTGCTCGCTATTATTAATAAAGTAGTAAAGCGAATTAATATTGCCAGGGCGGGTGAGGAAGTGATCATTGTTCTGGATGAGACACCTTTCTACGCTGAGTCTGGCGGACAGGTTGGTGATAAAGGCTGGATTACAGGTGCGGCTGGAGATGTCACATGCGCTATTAAAATGGAAGTACTGGATACTCAGAAAAACGCTCTGGGTGTATATCTGCATACCGTAAAGATACTTGAGGGGGAGGTTCACGACGATTCCAGAGTCACTGCACAGATCGATATCGCACACAGAGATTCTATCAGGCGAAACCATACAGCAACGCATCTACTTCAGGCGGCATTGAGAACTGTTTTAGGAAGCCATGTACATCAGAAGGGTTCCAAGGTGGCGCCAGATCGCCTGCGTTTCGACTTTACACATTTTCAGCCACTGACCCCAGACGAGATTCATCGCATTGAGGAGATCGTCAATACGGAGATACTTCGAGATATCTCAGTGCAGACTCACGAAGATCTTCCCATAGCTGAGGCCAAAGCACGAGGTGCGATGGCGCTCTTTGGTGAGAAGTATGGCGAATTTGTTCGCCTTGTTGAGATTGCCAGTTTCAGTCAGGAGCTCTGCGGCGGAACTCATGTCAAACGAACATCACAGATCGGTCTATTCAAAATCGTGAGTGAAAATGGGGTATCGTCAGGTGTAAGGCGTATCGAGGCGGTCACTGGTAAGGGTACACTTAGTTTCTTTAATCAGCGAGAAGAGATGATCGCCGCCGCAGGCAATTTACTCAAATCAAACCCGTCCAATCTTTCTTCCGCCATTGAGAAGCTGATCGCTCAAAAACAGGAACTGGAACAACAGATTCGGCAGTGGAAAGCAAGTGGCGGTTCCGGACAAGCTTCCGATTTTACTCCACAGATGGTTGAGGGAGTTGCTGTTGTCACGCAGCAGCTTGACGGTGCGGATGCTGAGACTATAGCCAATATCGCAGATATGGCTGCAAAGAGACTCCAGTCTGTGGTGGTCCTGCTGGCTTCTGTGACTGATGGTAAAGTGGCGTTCGCAGTGAAGGTGACGCCTGATCTGGTTGCGAAAGGTCTTCATGCTGGAAACCTGGTGCGCGAAGTCGCTAAGATCGCGGGCGGCGGTGGTGGAGGAAGGGCTGATTTTGCTCAGGCAGGCGGGCGAGACCCCGGCAAAATTGAGGAAGCTATAAACGCCGTTCCTGCCCTGGTAACGGCACAGGTTCGGGGTGCCGGAAGTTAATTTTTGATTAATGCGGTTATAATATTAAAACGAATCCATTCTGTTTAACCTCACCCCCCGATCCCCTCTCCTTTGCGAGCTATCGAGCAAGACGGGAGAGGGGTCGGGGGGCTGAGCTGTACCCTGGGGGGTGATAACTCCCGAATCTTAGGAACGAGATAACATGCTCAGTCGTGGTTTTAGCATACTATGCCTCGTACTGCTCGCTTTGTTTGCTGCGAACTTATCAAACGCCGTTGGTGCTTCACGACCTCCGGTTTTAATCATATTTTGCGACTGCCTCCGGTTCGATGATCTACATTCATTCGAACATATCGCAGAGCTGGCAGATCGCAGCGCAATTGGACTCATGAACTGCACCGTTTCTGGCCCCAAAAACAGCGTATCGGCTATGCTCACCATCGCATCGGGCAGACACTCCTTATCGGAAGCCCTGGATAAACAGGCTGCAAACGACTTTGAACTAATTCAAAGTGAAGATGGCAGCGCTGCTCAGATTTACGAACGCCGTACGGGGTTGCACATTTCAGCGCCTGCAGCATATCCCGCACATGCAGATGTATTTCCGCTTCATCATCTCGGTATCGGATCCTTAACCCGAAGAGGGTTTTCCGAGGGACTTCTTGGCTCCGCGCTGCATTATAGTTCCCCTCATATTTCTACTACAGTTTTTGGAAATGCGGATACTGATATCTTCAATCGAAGTGGAGCACTGCTAGGGATCGATTCTACAGGCGCTGCATCTGGATATGTGGCCATCAATCGCCGATTTCGACAGGCTCCATTTCAGCGTGCCGATGATCCAATATCCCTCGCGGAGTTAGTTCAAAAATCGAATGCCGACCTGATTATTGTGCAGTTTGGAGATCTCTCAAGAACGGAAGAAGCACGCTCCCATCTCTCCGAAAGAGACTATAGCATGCTCCGAAACGATGGACTGCGAAGGCTCGATACATTCCTGCAGCTCACTGCACTATCTGCCGGCAAAATAGGAAAAGTTTATGATATCCTCCTAATCTCTTCTCGCCCACAAGCCGATGACAGTACACATCCCCAATCCTGGAATCGACTCCCTCCTATATTAGCTTCCGGACCGGATTTCCCTACGGGTCTGCTCACTTCCGCCACTACACGGACAGTTGGGCTTATAGCAAATATTGATATTGCTCCCATAATACTTACTCTATTTCATACGCCAATCCCAGACGTTATGGAGGGAAGAAAACTCCGTATAATTGATGCTGAATCAAGCTCACAGGATAGAATGAGCACCATATCTCAGCTTGATATCATATCGAATCTGAATGGGATCGCAGTGGCTAAATTGATGGTGGCCATCGGTTCGATCTGTTTTGTAGGAGTGCTTGCATGCTTATTCCGATATGCAAAAGGGGGAGCTGCGGCTGCGCATCGATGGCGGACGATGCTCATTTTCACTCTTAATCTTCCCATCGCGCTTTTACTTGCACCCTGGCCAGCACCGCATTCACTATTTGCATACGGGCTGCGCATTATTGGCTGGATGGCACTGCTGACGGCCGTCGAAACAGTCTTAGAATCAAAATGGAAAAATTCGGCTTCGTTCACTGCTGCTATGCTGACGATTGTAATTCTTGTTATCGATACGCTTACGGGACAGAATCTCATAAAAAACTCGATGCTAAGCCTATATCCGATCTCAGGCATTCGTTACTACGGTATTGGGAACGAGTACCTGGGAGTGATACTCGCCTTTGCCTACTTTAGCGGGATGGCCTGGCTGGATGACAGAAAAATTTCTGCTCCTGATTCAGATAACTCCAATCACACAAATATGCTATCGAGAGGACCTTTCGAAATAAAACTTTTGTTTGCACTCTGGATTGGTCTGGCATTCTTAATCGGCTGGCCTGGGCTTGGTGCAAACGCAGGCAGTCTGGCAGCTACAGCAACTGCAATTGGAGTCGCAGGTACGGCTTTTGCGGGAAGGCGTGTGGGATGGCGTGCAGCGCTGATTAGCATGGGAGTGGGGATTGGATTGGCATTCATCTTTGCTTTGCTGGATAACTGGTATTCAGGACAAACCGGTGGAGAGAGATCACATCTGGGCAGTGCTATGCATGCTGGAGCCGGTGTTAGGGGATACCACTATCTCCTGGAGATCATCATTCGAAAAGTTGAAATGAACTACCGGCTGTTGTTTTCACCAGGCCTGCTCCTCGCAATGCTTGGTGTCTCCCTAACCTATTTTGCCGCTAAATCGCTCCTGGGAAGAGCGATCGAGCGAATGCTTCAGCGAAGACACTGGACAGCAATGGGATTGAAAATCTCGTTATTTACAGCCTTCGCTGCACTACTGTTTAAAGACTCAGGTGTTGTAACAGTTACCTTCTTTGCGGGTGGAATTTGTATACACACTCTGCTATTTGTTATCCGTCAAGACTAATCTGACCTCCCTATTCCCCTGTCATAAACAATTACATCCCTGTGCCCTCAAGCTAACTGTCTTAACCTCCGACAATCTATAAGATTCAGGGGGAACCAGACAATGGCACTCGCAGCATCAGAATTAAACGACATCAAAATGGATACGCTTAAGGAAGTGGGAAATATCGGAGCAGGCAATGCTATGACAGCGCTTGCTACGATGGTAAACCACACCGTGGATATGTCTATTCCACATGTTGGTATCGTACCTCTTTCAGAATTTACGCAAATGACTGGCGGACCAGAATCTTTAGCAGTGGGTATCTATATGGCTGTTGATGGAGATGCACCGGGCCATGTTGCATTTCTGCTTCCATATCTGAGTGCCAGCTGCCTCGCAGATCAGATTTTGGCGCAGCCTCTGGGCACAACCACTACTCTGGGTGAGATGGAAATATCAGTCATGATGGAGGTCGGAAATATTCTGGCTTCGTCATATCTGGTTGCCATTGGAGACATGACAGGCCTCAACCTGCTCTCCTCTCCACCTGCCATTGCGATTGACTATACGGCAGCTATCCTATCAACCATCGCTACAGCATTCGCCACTCTTGAAGACCAGGCTCTCACCATAGTTACTCATATTGGGGAAGCGGCGGGCTCTATCGAAGGATTTTTTATCTATATACCCGAGCCGGGCAGTCTATCGATCATACTGCGTGCGCTGCAGATGGAAGGTTAAATTGGGCGAATCGCTTATGGTTGGTATGTCTGAAATTAAAGTCACAAATTCACCCGAAGACGTTCTGGTAGCATTAGGATTGGGTTCGTGTGTGGGAGTTTGTGCCTTCGATATGGCGGCACAGGTGGCTGGTCTTGCCCACATTGTTCTTCCGGATAGTACTGGCCACGAACCAAGCCCTGGAAAATTCGCTAATTCTGCAGTTCCACTTCTATTTGAGACCATGTGTGCCAAAGGGGCAAGCATGAAGAATATCAAAGTGGCCATTGCCGGTGGGGCACAACTCTTTGCTTTTAATGGTACAGGGCCTAGATTAGAGATTGGCCCAAGAAATGCAGCCGCGGTTCAGGAACAGCTCAAACTGCTTCATTTGAATGTCTTGGCAGCAGACCTTGGGGGATCCGTTGGAAGAACGGTACATCTTTTTGGTGATGGCAAAGTGAGAGTCAAGACGATAGGTAGAGGCGAAGTGGATTTGACTTCCCTCGGTCTTCTTTCTGGGAAATTAGGGATTGTATTCACACCAAGTAACGCGCCGGCAGTAAAAGTTTAATCCTAATCTCTCAGCGAAGTCATTGAAGCCGCACCGAGATTTCCGAGCGACCCTCATAGTGTTTTGATCATGGTTTGAGGAGGCTGCAATGGATCGAGTGAATGCAAAACGAGCGGAATTTGCGGCGCAGTCAACAATACCTGTGAGTCAGACAAGGCTCCCAAGCCGGCCACATCTCACACTGTTGGAACCGCAGGCGACAGCCGCCATAGTTCATCCCGACAAAATATCGATTGATGAGATTCTCGAGCACGTCACAGATCTGCCTGCGATGTCTAATATTGCTCTCAAAGTGATGCAGCTAACCTCGCAAGAATCCACAACCACAAAAGAGATTTCTCAGGCGATCGTCCGCGATCCGAACTTTGC
>JANXSG010000144.1 GCA_025352825.1 Chthonomonadaceae bacterium
GCTATTTTGCCTTGTGCCTGCAGGGCAATACCCAGGTTTTTCCAGGCAGCGCCAGAATCCGGATCGATACTAACCGCCGTACGATGATGGTTTTCTGCCTCGCCCCAGCGTTCCTGACGCTGCAGCACGGAGCCGAGATTATCATGCGCCTGCTCATCATTTGGTGCAAGCTTCAGGGCACAAAGATAGCTAGTCTCTGCTTCGAAAACATGACCAAACTGCTGCTGCATTGCCCCAAGATTGAGCCAGGCATCCGCAGAATCGGGAGAGAAGAGAGTGGCTGTACGGTAACTGCGGAGCGCCTCTTCAAATCTTTCGAGCTTTTGATAGACCGAACCCAGATTATTGTGGGCCAGACCGTAATCGGCACGCAGTTCGAGCGCTTTCTGAAAGCAGGCGATCGCACTCTCTTGATCACCCAATGCCAGCAGCGTTGTCCCAAGATTGTTATGCGCCTCCGAGAAATCTGGAAAGAGCATAAGCGCTGCCCTATAACAGTGTTCGGCTGCAGACCAGTCTTCCTGCTCCTGAAGTTTAAGAGCTTTTTCGTATAGTGACACAGCCGCTTTGGGAGGATTAACGATGGGGATATCTGCAGATACGCCTGTCATTTCTGTACTGATTTCTCGCAGATGCTCGCGTGCATTCTGAAACCCAGGTTCCAGCGCAATGACAGCAGCATATTGCAGGCCTGCATCTTCCGTTCTATGAAATAGCGTGAGTATCTGGGCAAGGTTATAGTGTGCAGCTGCGAGATCGGGCCGAAGTTCGGCAGCACGAGCAAAGCTAGCAAGCGCCTCTTCCAGCCGATTCAGTTCGCGAAGCGCATTACCTAAATTGTAGTGTGCTTCTCCACAATCTTCGGCAGCACTTATTACCTCTCGAAAGTAGATTACCGCTTCGGAATGATCACCCATCTGCGCGTGTAGATTACCGATAGCAAAATTAATTTCTGGACAATCAGGATGCATCGCAGCCATTTTGATTAGCAGTCCCAACGCATCGTTCGATCTTCCCAGCTCTTCGTAAGCAGTCGCGAGATTGAGACCAATATCTACCATCATTGGTTCCACACGAACAGCCTGTTCCAGCAAACTGAGTGCTTGGCAATAATCTCCCGCTTGACGGCAAGCTTGCGCCATTTCTATGAGATTCACTAGTGAATATGAGCTAGATTGCGCCTGCATGAAAATCTCCAAATCAAAAATTTATATGCCATCATTTTCACCTAAACTGGCGGAGCCAGAACTAAAATGGATTTCCATTTCAAAAAAATACATCAGTGGATGCGAACGTCAAACCCTCACACGCTGGCCCCTTCCAGAATCTTTGGCAGAGGGGTCTGTCGGGAATGTGAGTTATGTTTGGATCCCCGCGACGGGTTAAAAGCGACGTGAAAGTAATCTAAATATAATTCATCACGCATTGCCAGGCACTGAAGTACCTATCTTATAGGCCTGCACCCAGCCGTCCTCCGGACGGGAATCGCGTCTGAAAGACGCCTGTTTTAATGCCGGGAGTTTTCAACTCCCGGTAATAGTCGAATATGGGAATACTTTCACATCCCTTAAAGCCTTTCACAACAAAGTACAAATTACCTTCGGGCATGAATTCGTGTCCTCGGGACACTTGCCTTTTCCAGTGATGGGCTTTAGCCCTTCGCTGAAACAGTGCTCATAACAACACAAAAATCCTTAACTCTACGCCGATGGGGTCGCTGGTGAGGGAAGAATCTTGTGAATTCTAAAACTGGTGATACTGGCTGCAATATAGATTGCGTTTAAACTGAAAGCAATTCGATTTATAAGCATCAAGCAGCTAGTTGTTTGAAGTTAACAATTTCTCCTATAACCTGCTGCACAACTGAATCCCAATCCCCGGGCTGCTTTTGCCGGAACAGTTTCATAGTGGGATACCAGGGCGAGTCTGCCCGAGTCAACATCCATCTCCAGTCGGGAAGATACGGCAGCAAAGTCCAAACTGGAAGACCCATTGCTCCCGCAAGATGTGCTGCGGAGGTATCTACAGATATGATCAAATCCAAGCAAGCAATAGCTGCCGCGGTCTGGTCAAAGGAGGTCAGCTCCTTGCTAAGATCACGAATATGATACTTCTGCATGGTATCGCCGAGGTGTGCTTCTGGTGACTTTTCCAGGCTGAATATCTCGATATCTTTCAGCAGAGTTAACGGATGAAATATTTCTAACGGGCAGGAGCGGTTGATGTCGTTCCGATGCATTGGGTTACCCGTCCATTTTAACCCTACTCGAAACTTACTTCCCACCTGCAGTTTAACGCGCCAGTTTTCACACAGTTGTGCATCAGC
>JANXSG010000164.1 GCA_025352825.1 Chthonomonadaceae bacterium
AGTATAGCAATGCATCCTTCCAGGTGTCGTGCCCTAGTTTATCCTCTGCATCAGAAGCGCTGTATTTATACGAATCGAGGCTCATTCCTTTGATGAGCGCTAGTTTCGCCGTGATATCGCTTCGCTTGAACCCGCGCTCAGTTTCGATCTGTTTCTTTTCAGGATCGGTCAGAGCAAGGTCAGCAGATCTGGAAAAATCCTTGCTGACATCCGCAAAATTACCAGCAAGAGATATCCCTTTCGTATCGAAAAGAAAACTCTCTCGCCGCATCTGAGATAGGATGGATGTGGCTGCCTGGCCAGGAGCTACTCCACTAGAAACTGCGGAGGCAAATGCATTTGCATACGCATCTGCGGTATCACTGAAGCTCAAACTATTAAAAGCAAACTTCGTCTTCTTGTTGACCTGCCAGTTGAGGCCGAACTGCTGTTTGTGCAGGCCGTGTTCATTTCCAAACTGCGCTTTTTCAAAATCAGATAGATCGGTGAGTTTCGTAAAGTTATCTGCAATCGACTGATTTAGGATTGATATCTGCAGCGATTTGGTATTCAGTGCAAACTGTTGTCTGTCGATAGCTCCAGAAGCTGCCGGCTGCGCAGTGCCTGTAAGTGCGGTGGTTATTCCCGAATTACTAAAAGTGAAGCTGCTTCCTTTTGCTAAATCGAACTTCCCAAAGAGGGAATTACGAGTAATTCCAGCCTCTTTGCCAGCTTGATCTCGTTCTTTCTGAGTCACCTGCGCAATCGTTGCGTTGGGATCGAACTGACGTCGTATATCCAGTGCGATGTTGTTCTTTTCAACATCTGCCAGATCGCCAATTCGTCCAAAGTTTAATCCTGTTTTCCGACTAACCATCAGTACAGAGAAATGTTTCTGCTCAAGATTGATCGCCTCACGGTTGAGGGCATTATCGCCTGCAGCATCCGCAGTAGAGGAGTCCTTGACACTAAGCTGAGAAAACGATACAAGCCCAGATTTACCCAGCGTATCCAGAAGGGAGATACCATCGCGTTTTAAGCCAGATTCCTTTGAAACCTGGGCTTTGTCTGCAGCGGTAACCTGAGATAAATTTGCTCTTAGATCGTACTGCTTGTATAAGTCGAGAGCCAGATTTGCCTTGTCTAAATCGGAAATATCACCAAGGCGTCCGAATGCTTTCTCTGAGCTGCGATTCATGAAATTCAGACCCAGCCTGCCGGAGTGTAAGTTAATCACTTCACGCTTGAGGCTTCCGGAAGTATCGCCAAAGTTCTGATTCTGTAGATCAAGAGTGCCAGGCGCTTGAGTTTTAGATCCCCCACCCAGATTAAACCCAAATCCAAGGTTAGAAGTGTGGAGCCCTTTTTCATGTGCCCACTGCGTTTTATCGGCATCACGCAGACCCGCAAACTCTTCAAAACCACTAGAAACATCTCGGGATGAGTAGTTTAAGTGAAAGCCTTTGTTTGCAAACTCTGCGCTTTGCTGACTGATAGTTCCTTTGCCATCCTGAACTTGATTCCAGTCAAAGCCGAACCCACCGCCGTTCTTACTATTCGGGTTAAGATTCATCCCCAAACCAAACCCGAGCCGTTTCAACCCTTTTTCGCCTTCGAGCTGATCCAGCAGAGTTTTATTCGCGCTACCACTTGCCCTCAATCCCTGGAAGCCATTGAATCCTTTGCCGATATCCTGATAGTTGGCGTAAACATCGAGGCTTCCACTCTGGACATTTAAATTTTGAGTGATAAACTGCTTGGAACCTTCTGGTTTTTTCGGGTTGGGATCGAACTTTACATCTTCAGACATCTTATTGTTGAACGCCGACATCGGATTCTCAAAGAACATCATTCCGGAATAGTTCCCTGCTCTCCTCTCGCCAAATGCTGTGGAGAGGTTCAGACCGAGCGGAGAAGTGCCCATCGTAGAACTTTTTTGATCTGAAGGCAGCTCAAACAGGATATTTAGATGTGTAGCGGATCCATAACCTAGTTGAAGATTTGGTACTCCAACCAGTTTTTTCTGTAGAAGAATACTGTCTTTATAGCGATAGCCAACTCTTATACTCTGTGCACTGTCTATTGGGTTTGTGAAACTGAGGGTACAACTGACTGGCTCGAAGTTATAGTCCTGCGTAGCTATCATCGTCCTGCCGCCAACGCGTACTACAAGACTGTCTGGAAGGACATTTGCCTGCGAAAGCACATAACCGGTTTTTAAACCACTACCATGGAGCACTTCAAAAAAAGAGAGAGAGTTAGGAGTGACAGGATTTGGAGTTACAGATACAGACTGAGCAAAGACCGGCTGGGAGATGGCAGGAGCTAAAGGCAGCAACAGCATCCAGGCAGAATATTCAGTGCAGTGCCATCCGCTTACTCGTCGGCGAACCATCGTCGTGGATGGAGATGTATTTGATTTTATTTTTCTTGCTTCTTGCATTGTGACCATTAATAATCTAACGTCGTGTAAGAAATGTATGTTCAATAATAAATAGCTAACATATCATTCCATTTCCCGTTGCAAAATTATCCGAATATTTGCCAGGTATTAGAACCTTCCCACTAATTTTACTGTCGCCTGTCCTCGTTGTATGCTGGCAATGGTCTCTCGGTCGTAACCCTGGTTAGCAGCATCTCGGAGTTTTTTGAAATCTGCACTCGTTTGAATACTTCGCGAATCGGGTGGCATCTGAGAAGTGATAAGATGAGCGATACGGATTTTGACAGAAGAATTAGTATCCTTACTGGTGTCAACTTCAGCAGAAGTTTTTTCTAAGTTCGAGGTCAGCTCATCCGAAACTTTTATCTCCTGCCAGGGAATAGATGTTGACACTGCCCTAACCATGAGTGAACGCTGGATATTGGCATCCATCATCGGTCGAGTAGAATAAGCGGAGGCTACAGTTTCTGCATGGGATGCTGGTGCGGCAATATTGACAGCGGAAACGGGAGGAGCATCTGGTATTGCAGGAGCCTGTACTGCAACTCGGGAACTAGCCGGCAGTAACTCCCGATGCAATATCACTGATGAAGAATTTCGATGTCGGTGAGGTGCCCTCTTCCCAGATGCAGAAATTTGGGATGCTCTTATATCCTGAACATGTGGCGTTTCATCCAGGAAAAAACTCTCTGTATTCTGATGATTTTTTTTAGTGTTTATTGCTACTTCAATATCATGCCTGGGGGCAGCCTTTTCGTGGCGAACAGGTTGCGTTTTCAAAAGAGTGTGTGTGTAGACTGAAAACATGACTGCAGTAAACGCAATTACAGCTAACGATCCTACAGGGAAAGCATACTTTAATTTGGTGTTCACTCGCCGAGAGAATAGCCGAGAGGCAAAAG
The DNA here is from genome assembly GCA_025352825.1 of Chthonomonadaceae bacterium. Lineage (GTDB taxonomy): Bacteria > Armatimonadota > Chthonomonadetes > Chthonomonadales > Chthonomonadaceae > JANXSG01. The sequence continues at coordinate 3,325 of JANXSG010000164.1, forward strand.
ACTGTCGGTCTATAGTAGCTGCAAATATCGATTCTCGAAGGTGGCCAGGAACATCTAGAAGCGGAATATCTGCCTCGTTCATCGAAATCGACTTCATCAAACTGTACTCAAATTCCAGTTGTGGAGTTTGATGCATCAAGGACTCTAATTCCAGACGCTCAACATCATTTGCTTCCCCATCCAGCATCAGACTCATCAGCAGAGTCGCTCTACTCTGTGGTGATTCAATATCCATTTGCCAAACAGCATGGGATGACGGCCAATCTCTGATTTGTGACTGTTTCCAGTTAAACTTCACAGCCATATACTTTCTCCTGCTTGCAATAGTTCGTCCTTGAACCCGAGGAAGGAATGCATCACTCGAGTATCTTTCTGGCATTATAGACATCTGCGTGCAGTTATTGTTACGGATATTTCTTTTATTACCAACCAACCTCTAAGATCAAACAGACTTTTTGCAGGAGTTTGAGCAGCTTAAAGCGAACCAAATAGGGTAACCACAATATTAATAGGAGAGAGTATTTGTTAAAAACAGAGTTATTACATCCCGATATTCTTCAGGCGCTTGCCTCTGCTGGCCACGGATCACAAGTATTGATTACTGATGGCAACTATCCAGCCTCTACTGGATCTGCGCCGACCGCCAAGAAGGTTTATTTGAATCTCTCCCCGGGACTTATTAATGCGACAGACGCACTTAAAGCAGTCGTTTCAGCCATTCCAATCGAAGCTGCTCACGTCATGCAGACAGCAGATGGATCGACACCTCCTATCTTTGCAGAATTCTCTGCGTTCCTGCCAGAGGGAATGATTCTTGAGCCGCTGGAGAGATTTGCTTTTTATGCGGCAGCTGGCCAGCCATCCCTATGTCTGACGATTGCCACGGGTGAACAGAGAGTCTATGCTAATATCCTACTGACAATTGGAGTGATCAAGCCTTAACAGAGTATTTAATATTAGGATAAAATCAGATAACAAGCTGAGATTGGGAAGGTGGTTTTTCAAGTTGAGTGATATTGATATAGAATTCGTAAAGCAGGTTGCGGAAGAAGCTGGGAAAAGGGCAATTGTTCTCATCGAAAGTATGTCGCCTGAGTTTAAAGCAGACAGCTCTTATGTGACAGATGTCGACCGAAAGACGGAGATATTTATTCGTGAACAGCTGGAAACTCGCTATCCTGATTTCGGATTTTTGGGTGAGGAGTTTGGAAGGCATGGAGATGAGACAGCTCCACTCTGGGCCGTAGATCCTATCGATGGAACTACTAATATGGTCTTCGGGCTTCCCATATGGTGTGTTTCTATCGGACTAATATTTGAGGGGGAAGCAATAGCAGGAGCGATATCCATGCCGCGCACAGGCGATATCTACTGGGGTGTCAAGGATCAGGGAGCTTTCTGTAATGGCGTGCAAATGACAGCGCCAGATAGGGATTCGCTGCACCCTGAAGATACACTCGGATTTACAAGCGGTGCGATTAAAAAACTCAATCCTCAAAATCTCGTTGGAAGACTGAGATGCCTGGGAAGCATCGCAATGGATATTGCATATACAGCCAATGGTTCTCTCTGCTGCCTTGTCGGACTCAACGAAGGAGCCTACGATATGGCGGCTGCCCTTTGCATGGCTAAGGAAGCAGGCTGTTCAGCGGAGTATCTCACAGGAGAACCGATGGAGATCGATGTCATATTGAAAGATGGAAAGACGATGGCGCCATTCGTGATCGCACCGCCTAAAATGGCAGCATTAATCCAGAAATCGTTGGTGTAATCTCAGCTAGCCGCTTGAGCTCCTCGGAATACCAGATAGAATAATACTGCTATCCCGCCAAAAACCAGCGCGCAAGTTCCCAAATCCAGAACTATCTGCCGAGAAAACTTAAAAGAGATTGCTGGCAATCGTGGAGTAGATGCTGACTTTTTAACATTAGCTAGCTCGACATTTCGATGTACAGGTGATCGATCGACTGGTTTCCCACATGAGGTACAAACACTATCCGTAGGGAATAGCAGCCATTTGCAGTAAGGGCACTGATCCAGGTGAACCAGGTGTTGTGTATTGAGTTTTTGCGTGCCTGTGCTCTTCTTAAGATGGGCACAACGTGGGCATGCCGTCTCAAACGGCTGAAATTCATAGCTGCATCGGTGACACTTCATAGCGCAGCCCGCCTTTCACAGAGAAATACGTGTCGATCGCTTGGACAAAGGGCAGTTGAAAAATTTCGACTATATTCAAGAAGGCCCTGCCTGGATAAATTCCAGAGTTGTGTATTCGAGTGGGAATACAGTTAATACATTTGCAAAAAGTAAATTTTCTTATGGTCTGACTCAGTATGTAAAAGCATTATACCACGGTTTCAAAAACATAACGAATACCTGATCATGAACTCGATTTCCTCGTTTTAAATATAATCTTAACAAACTCTCAAACAGTTCTCAGCGCCTCTAAAGGTCGTACGGGTATAATTATTTGACGTCAATGTTTGCAGTTTCTGAGTATTTTCTCATACATTGAACTAACTGTTATAATCACCGTCAACCACGTATACTCAGCTTATGGACTGAATATCTTTTTAAGGAACATATTCAGCCATACCCTAAAGCAGCATCTCGTGCTAGCATTGCTTGAGGGTTATTAACCATTGTGCTAATTGATTTAGGAGGTGTGAATTTTGAAAAAAATAATACTGTCGATGGCAGCCGGACTAACGCTGTTCACGGCAAGTGGCTTAGCCCAGCAGCCAGCCAGTGAAGGCTCGTACCAACTTCAGAAAACCACAAAAGTTGGCGGTGAAGGCGGTTTTGATTATGTTTATGCGGATGAAGACGGGCGAAGGCTATACATAGCGCGTTCCGGGCCTTCTCCTCGCGTGTCGGTATTCAATCTGGACACGATGGAAAACGCCGGCGAGATAGCTATGACCAATGCGCGCGGTGCAGCTGTAGATGCTAAATCCCATCATGGATTTGCATCAAGCAAACCTGTAGCTATGTGGGATTCGAAAACCCTGTCTCTTATTAAAACTATTCCAATCGATGGAAGACCAGATGGAATTTTGAGTGATCCATACAATCGTCGTATCTATATATTCAGTCATAGTGCTCCGAACGCAACGGTGATTGATGCTGCTGATGGCTCTGTCCTGGGTACTATCGATCTTGGTGGCGCTCCCGAGCAGGCTGTTACGGATGGCAAAGGCCACATCTATGTGGATATCGAGGACAAGGACACTGTGGCGGTGGTGGATGCAAATACGATGAAGGTAACTGCACAGTATAGCCTGAATGGAAAAGGCGGCGGCAACGCAGGGCTTGCCATCGATGTGAAGAATCATATTTTGTTCGTGGCGTGCCGCAATCCACAAGCTATGGTAATGCTAGATGCTAACGACGGCAAGTATCTGGCTGATCTGCCAATCGGCCGAGGCTGCGATGGAGCTATGTTCAACCCGAAAACGATGGAGTGTTTTAGCTCGCAAGGTGACGGTACGCTGACGATCATCAAGGAATCGAAACCGGCTAACTTCGTGGTGGAGCAGACGGTCAAAACTGCGCCAGGAGCCAAAACACTTACTCTCGACCGAAAGACTGGAAAGATATATCTCATAGCCGCGGAGTATGGCCCAGCGCCTGCGAATGCTCCTGTAGGGAGATATGAAAATAGAGGGCCGATGCTTCCGGGATCATTTTCTATTCTTACGGTGGGGAAATAGCCCAATTTTAGTTTGCAGTAAAGTAACTATTCAGCAGAATCAGGTTTCAGTCACTTCGATAGGTATTAATATCGAAATAGGTATTAATTACCAATATCAGTAAGGATAAGTTAGCCGCAAAAAAGCACAAAATATGCAAAAAAGCTATCCATGTGTTTTTTCGATAGTTTATTTTGCTTAGAAATTATAGATAGTTTTTTGCGCTTTTTTGCGGCTAATAATTTGACTTCGAGTTCACTCAGTTTTACAATGTTCTGATATAGAGATTACCGGGCAGGCGTTTTACCAGGCCAGTGAGTTCTAGAAGTGTCATCTCGACACCTGCCTCGGAGGATGGAAGCCCTGATTCGGAAGCCAGATGGTCGATATGCTGAGGGGTAAGAGACAGTTTATCAAGGAGCATGCGCTGATTAGGGCTTAGCCCATTCAGCGCGTTTTGTGTTATCTGAGAGCGGGCATCTTGATTGGAGGATGATTTTCTGGCTGCAACACGAACTCCTTCTATTTTATCTTCAGTAGCGCTGTCTGGTTCCCACGGCAGATCAAGAGTTCCCTGATGCTCATGTCTGGCCGGCATCGCAATAATATTCAGAGCACGCAGTACATCGTCGCTTTCTGTGATAGGTATGGCGCCATCCTTGAGAAGTTCGTTTGAGCCGGCGCTCGAAGGACGGTCGATATTTCCAGGAACCGTCATCACCGGCCGGCCCTGCTCCAAAGCGAACCTCGCAGTTATCAATGCTCCACTCTGCCACGGAGCTTCCACCACCATAACACCCATCGAGAGGCCGCTTATCAGCCTGTTTCGCAGTGGAAATCTCCAGCCCTCTGGCTGCGCTCCAAGAGGATACTCAGATACTAACGCGCCGTTCTCGAGTATTTTTTCGAAAAGCGCTCGATTCTCGCGAGGATAGTCGACATCCAGCCCACAGCCAAGAAATGCGATTGTTCTTCCGCCAGACTCAGTCGCTCCACGATGGCAGGCAGAATCTATGCCGACTGCTCCGCCACTGATGATTGTAAGCCCTCGGGAAGACAGTTCGCGTGCAAGCTTCTCCGCGATCGATTTGCCATAGGGAGTTGCATGGCGCGAACCCACCATACCCACTCCGAATTTGTCTGTATCCCTGAGTTCACCACGCACAAAAAGCATCGCTGGAGGATCTGGAATATCTCTCAGATTAGAGGGATAACTGTTATCACCAAGCACTAGAATCCGAACTTCGTGTTTCTCTAAATACTGAACCTGGCGCTCGGTGGCGGCGAGAAGAGGGTCTATCAGTCGGGTGTAGTAGCGAGGGAGAAAGCCAGGAACCTGTGCTAGATCAGATGGAGAAGCACTGAAAACAGCATTGGGAGAGTTGCCAAATCTAGCCAACAGTGCACAGTTGAGCTTGGCAGAGTACTGGAGGTTTGCCAGGCGCATCCATGCCGCTGTCTCTTCAACAGATCTCACTGAAGAATTTATCATGTTTTTGCGCTCTTAACTGGAGTGGGCATGGGAAATCTCGGGAAAAATGAAGATACATAGTAAAGAGACCTGGCAGAAGCATATCCTGCCAGGTCTTCATCTTATTGAAGGATTGAAGAGGCTACTCGTTACCCCCGCGGCCACCGCCATTACCTCCACCACCAATTCCGCCGCCGCCGATACCACCGCCCCCGAGACCGCCGCCGCCGATACCACCGCGTCCACCATTTCTGCCGTTATTGGGGCCGCGTTTCTTTTTTGGAAGTGTGTCGTCTGTGAAGAAAGTCCAGGATTTATTAATTGAATTTCCGGCCCAGTCTGATACGCTTATCGTAATCGTATGATGGCCGTCTTTCAATCCATAGTTACTGCCGCCTTCGTTCTCCACGGTAGCATAGTCGATGGAGTCGTTATCTGGATTATAGTAAAATCCAGGCGTGTCCGAGAGGTCTTCACTTGTTTTTCTGCGTGGAAGAAGCATATCATCCAGCTTGATGCTTAGAGTACTTAGATTCACACCGGAACCTTCATCCTTCACTCGGGCACTGATATGAAACGGCGGCCTTCCGCTAAGAGCTTCACCAAGTTTAGGTTCGAAGACTGTAATAATAGGAGGCTGACCGTCGGATATCTCATGGCTAAACGCAGTTACCGTGCCATCGTCTGTGAGTACATATACCGTATTCCCATCAATGATCGGTGAGGTAATCACATCGCTGCTCTGTGGTATGGTGGATGCGAAAGTACCGCTCGGGTGAATAATGTAGTTCCATTTTAGCGCGCCTGTCGCCGTATCGAGTGCGTAAACACCGCCCTGCGTGGTTCCTATAATAAGCAGTTTATTGGAAACCACCGGATTCGCAATCACTTCAAAATCCAGTACGGGAGCGTGTTTCCATACTCCTCTTCCACGAATATCTACTGCATAAACAGATCGGTCTGCGGTAACCACGTAAGAAGTACCATTCTCATCCACTGCAGGAGCTGTCACGGGCGATGCCGGCAGCTGAACAATCCATTGGCGTGAACCATTGATAGCTCTCCAAGAGGAGAGGCTGTTCCCAACGCTCATATAGATCGATTCCCCATTAAGAACCGGAGATGTATGCGAATCGCCATCAAGCCTTCTTGCCCATTTCTGGGTACCCGAAGCGATACTTGCGGAGTGCATAATCTGATCAGAAGTGATATAGTACATCATCCCATCATTGATAATAAAATCTGCAGTAATATCCGCCCCGACATCGACTCCGGCACGTGCGCCTTTGCTCCAAATCCCCTTCAATGCCACTCCGTCGCTGGTATTGACCGCATAAAAGCGTCCGCCATCCGAACTAAAGTATACAGTTTCACCAACCACGACCGGAGAAGTACTTACCGAGCTTTTGAGGAAGTAGTGCCATTTCATTTTACCTGTCTGAGTGTCTAGAGCATAGAGTCCATCGCCTGCGCCAAAATAGAGCGTGCCATTATCATAAGTAGGGGTGGTTTGAATAAGTACAGGCAGAACACCTTCGGTGGGATAGCGCCATTTCATACTGCCATTTGAGAGTGCAATAGCAAAAACACGGTTGCCAGTCGCAAAATATCCAGAATCCCCACTGATACATAGACCGGCAGGATTGTTCGCAAAATGGGTGCCCGTAAATTTCCAATTAACTGCGAGGGGGGCTCCTACCATTCCTGCACGATGTGCGTGTGCAGCAGGCTTGGCGGGTTCAGGACTTTTCGCAAAAGCCGCTTGACTTGCAATCACCAGTGATAGTACCGCCAATAAACCCACGCAAAACGATGCACTCTTGAATGCGGTGTGTCGTTGGAAGCATTTCGAGCGATGCGGTGAAAATAGTGTTCGTCTGATATCATGTGACGATGTCAACATCTGAACCCCCCTGTTTGGTGGATAATCTGCGAAGGACGATAGTGCGCCCGAAGTCTAAATGTATGTACAATTGGACGTTCAACTATTGGAGATGGTTACTCACTGCATAATTACAAACTGCATATGACCATGCGGCACTTGTAAGGGATGCCCCAATTACGAACATTATAATCCTCTCATCATATTCGTGTCAAGCATTAATGATTCCTGCTCTTATTCAATAATATAGAAACTGTTTTATGTAAAGAGTTATAGTCTTCACATCCTCCGTTCAAATGCTTCCTTATAAATCGCTGCACACTCTCTTCTGGCGTTGTGATATAATTGATTTCAGTTCTACGACACTTCAGCAGGATATTCAACGTCGGATTTGGGAGAGCAGTATTAATTTGAGCAGTTTCACACCTGGAAAACAGGAGTACCGAGAGAGCGAGTTTGAAAAACGACTCATTAAGCGATTCCAGGCGGGGGAGTCGGAGGCTCTCGGCCCGCTATTCGAGCTGTATGTCGAGCATATTTTTGCTTTTGCCAAGCATCTTCTTGGCAGCAGAGAAGATGCGGAAGAGGTGACTTCAGACGCTTTTGTGCGCGCCCTGGAGAAGGTGAGCAGTTTCCGCGGCGAGTGCCCGTTTCGTGGATGGCTCTTCGGTATCACCCGCAATCTCTGTTATGATCGCCTTCGGCAGCCAAAACTTCTGCTTATGGAGCCGGAGGCAGCGGATAGGCAGTCTGACCGAGGGCGCGATGCTAGGCGCATGGAAACTTCCACGGCAGTTCGAACGGCTCTCAATTCGCTTTCAGAGGATCATCGCATGGCGCTGCTGCTGTGCGATGTTGAGGAGTGGGATGCGCTGGAGGTGGCAGAGATGCTGGGTAAATCGCTGCAGGCCACCAAATCGCTGCTCTATCGGGCACGGCGTGCCCTAAGGAATCAGCTTTCCCCGGCATGGGGAGAAGGAGTAGAGACCTAAATTGACTTGTGACAATGTACAAAAATTGACCGACCTCTATCTCGATAGCCAGCTTCCGGAGGAGCTAACCGCTGATTTCGAGACGCATCTTGCCACGTGTAAAAGCTGCACGAGTGAATTGCAGTCACTGATTCAGGCACACGACTTCCTGCTTGCGGGCGTTGCCCCTGCCGAAGTCTCCCCTGCCTTCCTCGAACGCACCACCGCCAAACTCTACGATATCTTCGCCGACCGTCTCCACTCCAGCGCTCCCAAAGAGTTCGACCGCCAATGGACACTTCCATTCCTCTATGAAGATGAGCCAGTGTAATTTATAGCCGCATGATCGATTCCTCTTGGCTGGAGAACTGTTAATGAAGGCAGATGTGAAAGACACCAACCACCCAGTTTTGAATAATCCATGGGAATACACCATAATTGGTCTGGATTACCAGATACCACAGTATGATGCTACGCCTTATTTGGATTTGACTTTAATAAAGGGAAACGAAGTACGACGACTGCGATTTTTGTCACCGCAGAGTTTAAAATAGAAGGAGGTTTTCCAAATCCAACGCATGGAATGGTGATCCTTGATATAGCACATCGTCAGTGGGGCAATATCGGCGTTTGGGTAGATGATTTTGAATCATCGTGGGGAAGCATCACTTCTATGCTGCTGAAGTGATTGACTTGGATGCTTAAGATATAAAGCTAAGACCAATAATATATTGATTAGAACGTGAAGCGACTTTAGTAATTTTTATGACAAATTTGAGTAAAGTTTTAAATACGCATTTACCTGAAAGTCTGTGCATACTACTCTCATTCAGCACAGATATCGATTCCCCTCAGAAGGAACATCCCCAATCCGTCGTGAACATTTCCTGTATGAAGACATCCTTCACACCATATTTCAATCGTGCTTCTGCTCAATCTTCCTGGCGTACAAACTGTATTGTGCGCAATAGCTGCTCACAGTCAGCTAGATACTCCACCAAGTCTACAGGAACACGAGAATTACAGACGTGAAATCGCTCGGGATAGGATGAGCTAGCAACATGCTAAATGCCAGACAGCTTCGCCTCCACGCAGACTATAAGGGTGTAGCCGCACTCTCCAAAGGCAGCGATGGAAGGCTCATGATCGAAGAAACCAGAGGCCGCCCCACCGATGAGTATGTTATCGTCTATCGGTGCCGGAGTATCGAACGGCTGGAAGACGGGCGGCCAATCTATCGCGACCTGCACCGCGTGAAGATAGTGCTGCCCGCAAAGTACCCCGCGCCCACATCCCCGCCCAGAGTATCCATGCTCACACCACTCTTCCATCCCCATGTCTACCGCAATATGGAAGTCTGCATGGGCAGTTGGGTAACCAGCGAATACCTTGAGGATTTTTTGGTACGCCTTGGCGCGCTGATACAGTACGACCGACGCTTTCTAAACGTTCACGACCCGGCAAACGAAGCGGCAGTATACTGGGCCAATAGCAATCTGCTCCTGCTGCCCACGGATTACCAAACCTTTGGCAAAGAAGAGCCTACGGAACAGATTGCGCCTGAAATCGAAACTCCTCAGGAGTGGCTCGATATTTCAGACCCTTCATAGGAAAGGATTATCGATTGGCAATCAGTCCGGGGATTTCTGGAGTGCTCGCAGTGGTCGGCGCTGCTGCCCTTATATTGAGAACCATTCTTATTAAAAAGCGGTCAGTGAAATCGTCACCTGTTGAACTCCGGGATGAGATGATCGAAAAAGATATTCAGGATGGGCCTATACTAAATGAATCTTTTCTACGCCGAGTTGTGAATGATTCGGCGAATCGGCAAACGGCTGTCGATATCGACTGGGAGGAACTCTCGGACGGCTACCGGCCCCAACCTCTCCGAACCTCCGAATTCTATTCTACATATAGTATCGAACCAAATCTGAATTTAAAGAAAAGTGAACCCATTATATTGGTTCGAAATAGCGTATTCGAAGAAATTCTTAATCATCTTAAATCAGATACGAGTGTAGAGAAAGGAGGTTTACTCATTGGCAAAGCATATGATGATGCGCACGAGTCTAGATATATGCTTCAAATAACCCACCAATTTGAAGCCAATGCAGGATTGGAAACAAGTGCCACATTCACCTACACCCCTTCCACCTGGGAGCAGCTTCTTCCTCAAATAAAGAGTCTGTCTCCTGATACCACCATACTTGGCTCTTACCATTCACACCCCGATATGGGAGTCTTTCTCTCAATTACGGATATGGAGGCTCAAACAGAGATATTCAATGCAGATTGGCAAGTGGCTATGGTGGTCGATCCCGTGCGAAATGAAGCTGGATTCTTTATTGGTATGGAGGGCACGAAGTGCGAAAACTGGCAGATATGGGACGATAAACTGCACTAACAAACTAACCAGCAGGCGTACCAGGATCGGATGGCATCATGCTATCATGCCACTCTTTCATACGGAGTGATCGCGCGTGGGATTCTTCCAGCTCTCTTTGAGATACTGTGTCATCCATATCGGCATCATCTTCAGCTTCAAGTTCGAATGCAACTATTCGATTTGCGAAAACACATCCCACCATCGCAGCAATTCCAGTTACCATTAATACAATGGATTGCCATGATCCATGCCAGCCATATGTCACAAGCCCATAGCCGGTGAAATAGAGGGAAGCAGCCCCAAAGTAACATCGACGCGCCCACACTGTGCCAGGCCGAACAGTTTCTGCCACTGCCGCAGTCATTGCAAGAAGTGCAGCTATAATGAGACCAAGTGGCCGGATCTGTTCAATGAAATCATAGTCGAGCATCGGTGGAAGATGCTGATGCCGAAAATGAACTACATCTCGAATTGCAAGAAAAGCAACCCCATAGCAAAGAATACTAACCAGCATGGTTCGTATACGTGGATGAAGGAGAGACGACAGCAGGAGGCAGATCACCATGGGAAGCACGGACTCTCTGCCGCGAACCCAGGGAGTAACAATAGGCTCCAGAAGTACCGCTGATAAGGCAATCACAGGAGGGCAGAATGCCAGTATGGTTTTATTTAACGGCGTCATTATCGTTAATACTCCAAAAACTATACACTCTGTACACACTTCACCGAAATCACCTAACATATCATACCTATACTCGCATCAAATAGTGTCACTGAATGCAAAATAAATGTTTCACTTCGTGAAAATCCAGCAAATATAAGTACATCTTGCCGACTGTAAGCTGCCCGTGCTATAATAATTGCTTATTAGTCATACTTTATCGATGCAGTACGCAAGGAGAAATCGTCACGTGATTATCATTCTCGACCCCGCTGCAACAGCAGCTCAGCGCGATGAACTGACTTCCGATCTCAAGAGCCGGGGCTATGGCATTCACCTCTCTGAAGGTGTAGAGCGCACGATTGTAGGTGTGATAGGCGCTATCGAGCAGGATAAAAGCAGCCTGGTTGAGCAGTTCGAAGCGCTGCCATATGTAGAGCGTGTAGTCCCAATACTTAAGCCTTATAAACTGGTCGGTAAACCCTTTAAGCCAGAAGGTACCGTTATAAATGTTCGTGGAGTTCAGATCGGCGGGGGCACTCTCTGCGTTATGGCAGGCCCATGTACTGTAGAATCTCCGGAGATGCTGTTCGAAACTGCTGACTATGTTAAATCTGTGGGAGCGCACGTGCTGCGTGGAGGGGCTTTCAAGCCCAGCACTTCGCCCTACTCCTTCCATGGAATGGGAGAAGCAGGCTTAAAATTACTGGCGGAAGCGCGGGATCGAACAGGTCTTCCTATCATAACGGAAGTGATGGATACACGCGATGTTGAGCTGGTAGGTAAATATGCCGACATTTTCCAGATTGGCACCCGGAATATGGCGAACTACTCGCTGCTGCGAGAAGTGGGGGCGTCTCGTAAACCTGTCATGCTCAAACGCGGTTGGGCGAGTACTATTGAGGAATGGCTGCAGGCTGCGGAATATATCGCGAGCCAGGGCAACTATGAGATAATTCTCTGTGAACGTGGAATCCGTACTTTTGAGACATATACCCGAAACACTTTCGATATAAACGCCATACCTGCAGTGAAGGAGCTGTCTCATCTGCCCATTTTTGCAGATCCTTCACATGCAACTGGTCGGCGAAGTCTGGTAAACGCAGTGAGCCGAGGCGCTGTCGCAACTGGCGCAGATGGGCTCATCCTGGAGACTCATCCTAACCCGGAGAAGTCCGTTAAGGATGGAGCACAGTCTCTCACTTTCGATCAGTTTGGGCAGTTGATGAATGACATTCGACCAATTGCATTGGCGGTTGGGATGAAACTGTGAGATCAAAATCCTCAGACTTCGAGGATAGAGAATCCGAAAACAATAAGAGTGTAGGGGATAGAATTCAGGGTGCAGGCTTAGATTTGGAAGATACACATACCAGAAACGCATCTTCAATCGGCAGTAAACCGCTTTTCAATACGGTCGCCATAGTGGGTGTGGGACTCATGGGTGGATCGCTTGGTATGGCGATGCTGGAACGCGGATTGGCAGATAGTGTTCTGGGAATTGGGCGAAATCCAAAATCTTTGATACTAGCGCAGGAGATAAAAGCTGTTTCAAGCTGGAGTCTGGAATTAGCAGATGTCTGTTCGGCTGACTTGATCGTGATCGCAGTTTCGGTGGGATCAATTTCGGCGGTCTTATCCAGCATTAAGCCATTCGCAAATAGTGATGCACTCATAACGGATCTCGGCAGCACCAAACAGACGATTGTAGCCGAAGGTGAAAAACTCTATGGCTCTAGATTTATTGGCAGCCATCCGATGACAGGATCTGAATTGAGTGGCATCGAGGCTGCTAGAAGTGATCTGTATACAGGCGCCGCCTGGGCTGTAGTAACGAGCGCCGAACAGACAGCAAATACCCATACAAATTCAGATCGCATCATTCAGCTAGCTAAATCGTTAGGTTCACGGCCAGTCTCCCTCACACCTTCGGATCACGACCGCATCATAGCACTGGTAAGTCATCTTCCTCATGCGCTCTCTTTTACGTTTGCCAGGACAGTTGGTGCCACGAAAGACGCAGACATTGCCAGGAAACTGGCAGCCGGAAGCTATAAGGACATCATGCGAGTGGCATCCTCAGAACCCGAACTGTGGCGGGACATTTTTCTGGATAATCGTGAATCTGTTCTCGCCTCACTATCATCCTTCGAGCAGAAACTGCAGGTTTTGAAAAAGGCAATTGAAGAAGGGAATTCGGAGGAGTTAATCAAGTTTATTAAGCATAACGGAGGGTGAACATTCTCGTATAGGAAACTGTGAAACTGAAATCACAAATATATTCAAAGAAATACATGACAGCCCTTACCAAAATATTTTCTGGGAGATTTAAAGATGCAATCTGACAATTTGTGGAATGATTTCTCTGCTTTACCTGTAGATGCACAACGGCAAGTTACAGAGTTAATCGCAAATCTCCGCCAGCGTTATCTACAGCAACAACCTAAGAAGAAGCTGAAAAAACTTGATCTGCGCGAGGAACCATTCATAGGGATCTGGAAAGATCGCGAAGATATGCAGGATAGTTCAGCGTGGGTGCGCAATTTGCGCGAGAGCGAGTGGAAAAATCGATAAATGGATACAGAACTGATAGACACCGATATCCTAATCGAAGCTATTCGCAGTATGCCGCAAGCTATCGATTGTCTGGCAAAATATGATCAACAGTCTATTCTCGCCATAAGTGTCATCACTCAATTAGAACTGATGGTAGGTTGCCGAAACAAATCTGAACTTCAAAAGTTGGAGAAGTTTCTTCGAAGATTTAAAATAATTACTTTAAATGATCAAGCCTCCCAAATTGTAGCTGATCTTATCAAAAAATATCGCCTTAGCCACGGGCTGCTAATCCCTGATGCGCTCATTGCAGCAACGGCTTTATCGTATGATTTACCATTTTTAACCAGAAATCAGCGAGACTTTCGCTTTATCACTGGACTGAATTTGCTGTCATACCCTTGATCATAAATAATAAATTAGGAGATCAATAGAGTATCGATTAATTTAGAAATGAGATACCGAATGTCAAAGATTCATTATTTTCAACGTTACTCCTCGCTTGAAAACACGGTTACGAATAATACCCTACAACTGTTCGCGAAAATATATAACTACTCAATAACTCAGGCGTCACAATTCCTAACCAATTTAACGGGTGAATCTATTGACCTTGGAATTGAAATCAATCAGCAGATTCGTGCTATAGACGGCGTACCAGATGGCGCTGTGATCCAAAATAGCTTCAAGCTGCTAATTGAATCCAAAGTAGATTCTCCGATAGATATCGATCAGTTATTGCGACATTCCAAAGGATTCAATAGTGAGGATCAAAAAATCTTATTACTTGTAACAAAGCAATCTATAGGTACAGAAGAAGGTCGAATTAGCAAAATGATTTCCGAAGAATCTACTGGCGTCATTTTCAAAAACGTGACCTACGAGGGAATTTGCGACGCAGCAAAAGGATTGTTTAAAGAATACGAGTACGAGATGAAAGACCTAGTAGCAGATTACTTAGGATACTGCACAGATATCGGCCTCTCCGATGATTCAAAATATCTAATGCGTATCGTACCGTGCGGAAAAAGCCTTGAACTGAATAAAAAGTACGGAATCTATTTTCATCCTACAGATCGAGGATATACAAAACACTCATATCTTGGAATATATGCGAACAGATCGGTACATTCAATGTGGGCTATTGACAGCATTTTTGATGTGGAATATGATGGTGTAATATTGACAAAGACCTATGTATCTGGTCGAGATATCAGCGATTATGATGACCGAATAGTTGCAATCATTAAAGATGCAAAAGAGCAATGCGATTACGATATCATGTCTGGACACCGCTTCTTTTGCGGTAATCCTGTAGAAACTGAGTATCGAAAATCAACCCCAGGCGGGATAATGAGCGCACGATATATAAACTTGAAAGATGTACTTGGAAAGCTCTCGAACACCATTGATCTGGCGCAAAAACTAAGAGGTCAACAATGGTCTTAGAAATTATTACGATGAACCATTATCGCCTTTACCCCCTCGAACGAAAGGAATAAGAATGACAACAGCAGTTTCAATATCAGATACGCTATTTGAGACGGCAAAAGAGTATGCAGTGCGACACGGTCTCTCGCGAAATGAACTGTACGAAGCCGCTTTATAACACTATATGAAAGGACAGTCTCCACCTATCGATAAAAGTGTTCTCGATCAGTTTAACGCAGTTTATAGCACTCAAACCAGCAGCTTATATCCGCTTTTCGTAGATATACAATTGCGTTCAATTTCACAGGAACAGTGGTAATGAGACGTGGCGAGATATGGTGGGTAAATCTTAGGGTTTGCGATTGTCTTTGTTTCTATAATGACTATTAATCATTATTTTGCGGGTATAAGCCACCTATCTGATTCATTTACATCCTAGATTAGCGCTATCATTTGCAAAACACCATACGCGAATAAGGTGCTTGTATCGTAAAATATTTGCTTGGTGTGTGGCGAACATGACTATTTGTGCTTCTTATCAAGCAAGCTCATGATGGCTTCGGCCAATCGAGCCGAATCGTGGCGTACCACATCGGTTTGATTGATAAAATTTCCCTTGATGGGCTTGTAGCCTTCTTTTTTGATTCTATCGGTATCTGCTTCTACCAGATCTGAACCAGTCTGTTCATATTTCAAGAGCAGTTCCGGATTAGGCTCTCCCGTATTCACCAGGACGTAGTCGAATACTCGCTGACGTGCATGTAGTTCCAGAGCTCGAATATGATCGTATGCTGAGTATCCATCGGTTTCGCCCTGCTGCGTCATTACATTGCATACGTAGATTTTTATGGCTTTTGATCGATGCATCGCTTCTGGTATATCCTTTACCAGCAGGTTGGGGATAATACTTGTGTAGACGCTTCCTGGTCCCAGCACGATAACATCAGCTTTTTCGATTGCCTCGAGAACATCTTCGATGGGTCGTGTGTTCGCCGGGCAAAGGCTCACACGCTTTATCTGTAATGGAGAGCTAGCGATGGCTGTCTCACCTTCCAAAATAGATCCATCTTCCATTTCACCACGCAGAAAAACATGGCTTACAGTGGATGGCAGAACCCTCCCTCGTATATTTAGGACTCTGCTGGTCTCTTCCACGCCTCTTTTGAAATCACCATCGTAGATCGCACACATTGCTGCAATAAGTAAATTTCCGAAGGCATGATCCCGCAATCCTTCTCCAAAACTGTTACCTTCACGCCGGTTTTGTATGGGAACTTCCATTTCCGCAACTGAACTTCCCCGTATCGATCCCACTGGCTCAGGAACAGCACTCTCCACCCTTACTACTTTGTGTACAGTGTCCCGAAATCGGTATTGAAATAGCTCAGTCATCTGGGGTTCTGCATCTGCAAGAGCTACCAGGCAGTTTCGAATATCGCCGGGAGGCAGAATGTTAAGCTGTTTTTGAAGCTTTCCAGAAGATCCCCCATCATCGGTGACGGTGACAATTGCTGTGATATTGTGGGAGTAGCGTTTCAATCCACGAAGCATGGTGGAGAGGCCTGTTCCACCTCCAATCACTACGATGCGCCGTCCTTTGGAAAGGCGGCGGCGTTCGTAAATGACATCCACCAGGTCTCCGTGTTCTAGATCCGGATCTAGTACGCTAGTTAGTGATAGAATAAGTCTCGCAAGCGCAGAGATTCCTACTACCGCTCCGATCCCAGAAAGCGCCAGCCCAAGAACTCTAGGGCGAACCAACCCTTGTGTCCGAAGAATAATCCAGTTCGAAAATTGAACTACCAGAGGAGAGCTTTCGATAGGATGCGACTGAATGGTGACACCTACGCCGATTAGAAAGACGACAAACCCCATAAAGCCAAGAACAAGCCATCGTTTGATTAAAAGTCCGGGATAGAACCACTTCACGGCAGTACTGAACTGGCTCATAATCCCAGCTCACTATTTGAAACCGAGATTAATTCCTGCCGGTTGCTGGATTCTCTTTCCATTTCGCTTGCTATGGGCAGATCGCGGTGTCGCACATGCACTCCATAGCCAGCCTTCTCAATCGCGATAGCCAACTGTTCGGCAAGCGCCACAGAACGATGTTTTCCGCCTGTACATCCTATAGCAATATTAAGATATGCCTTCCCTTCCTCACGATATTGCGGGAGGGCAAAGATAATGAGATCTTCCATTTTCTGCTGAAGCTCTTCTGTTCTGCTGTCCGCCAATACGTAGGCTAGCACTTCTGGATGTCTGCCATCTTTGCCTTTCAGCTCCGGTACGTAGTGAGGATTTGCAAGAAATCTCACATCAAATACAAGATCTGCTTCCATGGGAATGCCATATTTGAATCCGAAAGAGATCACTGATATAAGCAGTACTGGCCTGGTTTTAAGCGCATACATCTCTCCCAGCAGATCACGAAATGTGAGCGGAAAGACCGTGGAGGTATCAATGATTCCATCAGCGATAGACCTTGCATCAAGAAGTAGTTCTCGTTCTTTGCGGATAGCACTCAGTATACTGCTCTGATCTAACTCCTCATAGGCTCCTCGGTGTAGCGGATGAGGTCGCCGAGTCTCTTTATATCGCTGGACCAGGCACTCTTCAGATGCATCCAGAAACAGAGTTTCCACGCTATTTCCATCGGATTTCATCTGCTGAATGGTGGTTGGCAGGTCCTTAAGTAAATCACCGCATCGGGTATCACACACCACGGCACAACGGACAAATCCTGCTTTTACACAATAAGTAAACAGCTCTGGGAGCATGGCAGGGGGCAGGTTATCCACGGTGAAACATCCAGCATCTTCGAGGCTATGCAGCGCCAGTGTTTTTCCAGCGCCAGACAATCCAGTAATAACAACAAATCTCATATAGCCTAACCTTTATCCTATGGTACGTACAAATCAGATCGAGATTGAACTATTGTACCGCGAAATAATCCGCATCACAATCTCAACACAATTTATATTACTTGGCATTACTGTTTGTACAAATGCTTATCCAGAATAAAAATCCATGTTGAACACAGGATTTTGGTGACTTATACGGCTTGACGTCATTGAGTACAACAGCTATAATGCATATCAGATCGAAGCGCAATTTGAGTTCAAGAGGAGTACGTGATGCCAGGTTTGATGTTAGATCGTGAAATATACCGAGATAGAATACTGGGGGCATGGTTCGGGAAATGTGCAGGCATAACCCTCGGAGCTCCATTTCGCGGGAGTGTAATTCCCTCGCATGTGAATTTCTATCAGCCCATTCCCGGTCAGCCTGCACATAGCCTCGGGCTCGATTTTCCTCTCGTCTGGCTCAATGCCCTGGAAGAGCACGGGCCGAGTATAGGCACGGACGACCTTGCAGTCGCCTGGCTTGAGCATCTTGATACGCCTCAGGATGAACTCGCGTATGCTATCCTCAATCTGAGGCGCGGGCTTGCTCCCCCATCTTCTGGAGCGCACTCCAACTGGTTTTCTCAGAGTACAGCAGCGGTTTCGCGCGCGGATATGTGGGCGATGTTGTGCCCGGGATCCCCTCAGACCGCTGCAGCCTATGCATACCACGATGCATCCATAGATCATGCGGCTGAAGGAGTGTGGGCCGCGATGTTTCTAGCGGCTCTAGGGAGTGCTGCCGTTTTCCTGAACGACTATTTTGTGCTGACCACTATTGGGCTCGCCATGATTCCAAGAACCTGCCGCGTGGCGAGGTCGGTCAAAGCGGCGCTGGCTGCTGCTCAGCGAGGGGCTGGCTGGCTGGAAGCGCGTGAGAGTGTCAACAAAGAAGTTAAGAGCGAGAATTTTACAGATGTGGCACAAAATATGGGTTATATCACGATAGGACTACTCTATGGAATTGGTGATTTTGGAGGTTCCATATGCGCCGGAGTCAACTGCGGAGGAGACACTGAAGTAGTGGGCGGCGCGATTGGCGCTGTTCTTGGGCTTCAGCGTGGCAAGGCCACACTTCCAGAGTCGTGGTTAACACCGATTGGGGATGTCTATATTCCAACTTCGGCGCTGCGTGATATTCCTTTTCCGGATACGATCTCCGAAGTGGCGTTGCGAACGTATGAAGCGGGGCTGTTAATGATAGCTGATCGATGCCATGATGTCACTCTTGTCGATGCACCTACCGAGGCTCCTATAAACCTCTCCGTTCTGCTTCCTGATTCGGCAGTTCGGCCAGTCGCAGATGAAGTTCCAATCGTGCCAACCGAGGCAGCTGTGAATGTGGTGCCTAATGCGAGTGAATCGCCAGTGTCTGAGGAAGCACAGCCCGAGCCTGTTTCTGCTCCTGAAATCCTGGTTTCTCTGCCAATTATTGATATTACCATTCAGCCTGTTCAGGAAGCTGCGGCAATGGATTCCGGGTTAAACGCCAACGCTATTCTTACTCCGCAGCCATCTGCTGTCCCTGGGGAGACAGCAGACATTTCTTCCTCTTCTATTCCTGCGGCGGAGCCTCCGATGTCAATTCCTGCATCTCCGGATCTGCTGCATTCCATTGCATGGGCGGATAGTACTCTCGTAAAACCACTTTTAGTAACTCCTGCTCACGCAGTGAGTATGCAGCTTGGTCCTTTTGAGATTACAATGGATCCCGGAAGCACTCCTGCCATTGCTTTTGGAACCCCAAAACGTATAGCTTTCACTCTGGTCAATCGTGCCGACACCAGTTTTACTGGGAGAATTTCTCTGTTAGCTCCCTCAGGCTGGAGAGTAGTTGAGCCATCGGGGATGGGGCAGCGGCAGTTTATAGCCGCCAATCAAGGGATTTTTCGGACCGAGTTTACTCTGCATGTCATAGAAGGGGCTGGGAGAATCGAGTTGGCAAACGCCATCACACTTCGAATACAGCCTGAGGCGATAGGTGCGCCGGTGGAGACGAATTTTCTGTTGTTAGGGGCTTCGTGCTGGTGGACTGCAGGGCCGTTCGCGAACTTTGACGGGGAAGGATTCGACCGCCAATATGCTCCGGAAGGGCGCTCCGGCCTCCGTGAAACCTATGTAGATCGCACGATGCAGAGCTGTACCTGGCAGAAGCAGAGTTTCCCGGAGAGTGTATTGGAGTTGGAGCCTCTTTTCAAACAAAGTTCTGGGATTGTCTACGGCCAGACTATTCTGCGCAGTCCCACCACTCGGGATGCACGTATTACCGCCAACTCGAACTGTGGTGTGAAGGTCTGGCTGAATGGAACTCTCATTTTTCGACGCCACAACCTCCAGCCATTCCACCCGGAGTTGGGCTCTGGGCCGTGGGCGTTTGATGTGCAGCTTCAGGCAGGAGATAATCAGGTGATGGTCAAGTGGGTTCGCAGCCAGGAACCATCACAGTTCAGTCTTACCGTCTCAGATCGATATGGCCGCGGCCTCCCCGAAGTCGGCAACACCTCCTGGTAGCAGATATTAATCACCATTATTTATTTACTGATCTCAAAACAGTTTGAGTTAGCCGCAAATATGCACAAAAATACGCACAAATAACTCAGTTCGATCAGTATGTTTTTGCTGATCAACGAGACGGAAGTGGATGTTGCAATCTGGTTTTGGGCTTTTTGTTCATCTTTGCGGCTAGTTCAAGTCATTTCTCAGATTTGGCGCTGCTCCGTTTGTTCTAACACATCCAACGTCTGATGGAACCATATATTAAGATTTTGCCAACAATCCGGTGGTTCGTGCCACCAATTATAGCGAGCTTGCACCATATTATTATCGAATGCTACCTCATAACGAGTCCCATCAAGACCTATAGTTTCGAAATCGACCATGACATTAATGACAAGGCTTTTCAACGCAACTAGTGTTGCTTCGACCCAATCTGCTTCAATCGGGTATTGATGGAATTCTATGGTAGGCAAAAGAGGACGTGGATATCGCAGGCGAATTGTGGGTGTTTCAAACTTGTTTAGATCAGAATCTTTATGCCAGATTCTGTGTATTACGAAATGCCGATTCTCAGTCTTTCTATCTTCGCAAATCTCCCAGCTCGATGGTGCCTCAAATGATGGCAGTTCAAGCAATTGGAACAACTGACGTACTTTCAAACTGCTCGATGTATTGCCTCGTCGAAGCAGTTCTATTGCTAATTGTTCTAGCGAATTCCATTCTTCATGCTGATGCTCTTCCAATTAGTGCCGCCTTCAAAAATCTCTAAAATCCAAATTACGAATACACGTTCGAAAGTGTTATTTTATCATCAGTAAAATAGACAGGAGTAAGGTTAAAATAATTATGGATTGGTAATGGAGTGCAGGGTGAAAGTGGCACCATCAAGAATGGGCAAAATTAATTCAAAGCCATACATCAGCGACATCCCAATAAGTGGCTCGGCATCTATCTCATCAACTGGGATTATGACGAGATTACTGTCCCAAACGACTGTTGCATTATAGACGTTGAATAGTGCTTGGCTTCCGTCTGCTAAGGTCGCACCGCCTCGTTCTCTCCATGCCAATCCCAACTTAGATACGATTTCAGGCGGCAGAGTCAACCATCCAGTATAGCCAGTATCCACAACAGCTTCGATTTTCTGTTCTTTTCCAACGAAATCATGCAGAATGACTTGCAAAACCGCTTCTCGTTCAGCGTTGACGATGCCGGATATCATGCAATCCGCCGACTGCGGCCAGCTCCGAAGCGACGCAAGTATTCATATCCGACACGCTTCATCCACGTTTGAGCGTCTGGGATACGCGTGAAAAGCCGGTCTCCTGCCACGAGTTCGTCTGTGTCCATTTCCCATTGGCCTGTTTCGATGTCTATTGCGATGAATTTGCCTTTGTTCTGTTCGCTCTCCACCTGTGTTTTAATATCGCGGTTATAAATCTCATCACCACGTCTGGCGAATTCCTCTTTTGTGTATCTGGGCTGCCGTACCAACATTTGATTTCCTCCATAAGCAGAAGTGGAGTGCAATACTTTGCGCTCAACTCTATTATACATCAGTGTTCGTGCTAATGTTAGTCCTTCCAACAACCGTCTCTTCCGTTTTTTGGAAAGGCGAAAATCAGGTGATGGTGAAATGGGTACGCAGCAAGGAACCATCGCAATTCAGTCTCACCATCTCAGATCGTTATGGCCGCGGCCTCCCAGAAGTAGGCAGCACCTCCTGGTAGAAGATCACATTGCTTTGCCTTGTATCATAGTACATGATCTTCATTGATTTTATATATCCTCGCATCTAACCCTTCCTTTAATCATATCAATTCTCTCCCGATTAAGGGAGAGAATTGATATTTGAGAACAGCTTATTTCCTTCGACGTTTAATCAAAAGAGTCCCGCCCATCGTTCCTGCACCTAATAGAAGTGCGAGAGAGCCTGGTTCGGGAGTGACAGTCGTAATTACTGGCGCTACTGCGATGTTGTCAATAAAGAAACTTGAATCATCGCCTCGTTCACCACTAAGACTGATAGTTAAAGTCGAAGCTGGTGCAACGAAATCCACGTCGAAAGACTTGTAAATATCATTGTGGGTAAAATCTGCGAATGGTCGGGCGAATGCCCCAACCAGTACTCCATTTACTGAGACACCAAAGGACAAAGTGTCGATAGTACCGTAACTCGGGGAATAACTAGCATAATCTCCTGTTAAATGATATGTCTTCCCAAGTGTAAAACCCGAAACGTCTTGGGATATAGTTGGGTCAGAATTTAATTCACCACCTGCATTTAATATAAAGGATGTGCTATGGTTTCCATAATCCGCCCAGCCTCCATGAAGATCTATATTGTCCGATGTCCATCCACCGCCTGTTCCATTATTGGGTACAAACGTATCAAATGTACCATTCACGATAGACTGAGCATGAGCCATTGGCGACAAACATATAATTCCTAGTACCAGTAGACCATTCCATCGATTGCTAAACATAGTTACTCTCCTTTCAAGAGAGGAAAAATACCAATTCTAATTCTTAAATTATTGAGATTGGTTTAGATTGCAATTATGCCGATTAGTGAAGCATAATTTTAAAATCCGGGAAGCAGATTCATCACACAAAATCGTAAAGAGTAGGTGCCGCTAGGAGTACAGTCTATCGGCACCCGATCTCAACATTCTTTTACCCGGTGGCATCCTGCAGCCAGGCATAGGAAGCGCGTTGTGTGATCACCTCATCCATAATGGAGAGGCTGCATTTATTCATGAACATAAGCAGGATATCATACTAAGCGTTCATTTAGGCGTAAGCGAAGCGTAAGCGAAGCGTAAGAATGCGGAAATGAGGTGTAAAAAAGAAAAAATATTTGAGTTCTATGGGTTGCCCCAGTCGAAATAGTTCACCATGAGCGTGCTTCCTCCTTTTGTAGGGCTAGCCTGTCCTACTACAAGATAGCCAGTTCCATAACTGGAGGATGCATCTGGATAGTTACGGCGTTGATATGCATAACCTTTGAACACTGCCTGATCTTCAATATGACCTTCCGAATTAGCTTTTGCAGCGACTATGCAACTATCCCACCCAAAACTCGAATTAGAAAGTTGTCCTATGATGCGAGCAGTACTATCGTCTGCTAGATAGAGTGTATTTATTGTGGAAGAGCTGCTGGTTTGAAGGATGTCAAAGTTGTCCGGTTTTCAAATACACATACGACGTTAAAATTTGTAATTCCCCTTGATTGCAGATAGATTGAACTAACCTACGGTCACTCACGTCCAGCCAGCAAAGAATTGATTCTAAAAAAAGAGCCAGGGTTCTCTGTGATTAGCAGAGAACCCTGGCTTCTGTGATATTGAAATACCCGCCTACTTCGAGATAGACTTGACTACGTCCATCAATTTGCCGGCTGCTTCGATGCATCGATCCGAATCGTGAGCTAATCTCGCAGAGCGAAGTGATTTGACGGCATCTTTGACGGAAGATGCACTTTTCATATCGAGAGATTTAATTAATTTACCTTCTGCTGCGACGATGCGGTCGACTTCGTGATTTACTCGGGTCCACTGGTAGTTCCCCGCATTGTGCTTCACTTCCGATGCGTTCTCCAGGATGATATTCACTGGCCCCATGGGAATTCCCTCGCCAGCAAAAGCTGAATTTGTATAAGATAGTCCAAAGCTAAGTATAAGTCCGACTGCGATTGTAATTTTGTTCATTGTACTGCTCCTGGAAAACTGCTATTCAATTAGGAGTACGAATTTTTCCGCCTCAAGGTTACTATTGCAAATCGAGTGCCAAATTGTTATTTATGACACTCGATTATTACCTGTTTCTAATAGAATCACAAATATTCTGTTACTTCTGCCTGCATAACTATTACGTTCACTCAGCGTTCGATTTTTCTCTTGAGCCAACTCGAATCAGTCCCCTGCAAGCCGGATCACTTGCCCGTCGTAAGCCAATTGGATATGTGGTGGGAGCTCCGCATTCACCGTATCATGTTCAAATTGGTGCGAAAGGTGGGTCAGAAGCGCCTGTTTTGGTTTCAGCTCTTCTATAATCGATACTGCTTCGTATAGTCCGTAGTGAGTGGAATGCGGTTCATAACGCACGGCATCCAGAATTAGCAGATCCAAGTTGTGAAGCTGCGCCATAGATTCCGGGGGAATATAGTTGACATCAGTCACATAGGCTGCGCTTACGGCTGGAGTCGAATTAGTTTCAGGCCGATCAAAGCGGTAGGAGAGCACAGGCAGTTTCCCATGTATCACATAAAAAGAGGTGATTTTGAGGCCAAACATCTCAAAAGAGCGTTCGACTTCATGAAGTGTGATTCGAGGTTTACCCCCGCCTGTCTGCGTGTGCGTAAAGATATACGAGTATATTCTGCGGATGTCGGCGAGTGTCGCTGCATCACCATAAACAGGAATTTCCGTATCCATCAAATCGTTAAATCTTCGCAGATCGTCCAGGCCGAAAATATGATCCGCATGGGTGTGCGTGTAAAGAACTGCATCCACTCGATTTACACCAAAAGCCAGAGCCTGGAGCCTTAGTTCGGGTGTGGTATCTATAAGGAGTGATTTTCCGGCATTCCTTACCATGATTGATGGCCTGAAGCGATGATTTTTAGGATTGTTTGATCTGCAAACCGGGCATTCACATCCAATCATTGGCACGCCATGAGAAGTTCCGCTGCCCATAAAAAGTATTTCCATAATATGGGTAATTCGGGAGAATAAGTCTGTTTCCCTTCGTCACTTCGCTTCACTTTTGTGAATCCTGGTATATGTAAGGATGTTGACATAGCGCTTATATGAAGTGAAAACTAGTGAAACTCATATTGGATTTGATAAGTATACAGATTAATTCAATGCTAATAGTAGTGGTTAGTCCGCTATTGAAAGGAGATTGTGATGACACTTGCACAGGTTCAGGCTGCCGTTGCTGTCGTTGCCGCGCTGGTTGGAACATGGACAGGACTTCTGATAGCGGTGGCTTTGTTGCTGCCGAAACAGGCGGCAAGAGCGGAGCTCGCGCTGGAAGAGCATCCAAAAGCATGTTTCGTCAGTGGGCTGGGAATGGTGGCGGCTTTAGTAGGAGTATTTATTGTATTTCAGATCCCTAACACCCTTGTCAAGCTCATTGGACAGCTGCTTTTTCTTGGAATAAGCGCTACTCTAATATTGGGCGGGGCGGGGCTTGCCACTTTGATGGGGCGAAGAATATCCGAGATGTCTGGAGCGAAGACATCATTTGGTTCTCTAGTTCGAGGCAGTCTGATATATAGCATGGCAATCGGATTTCCATATGTAGGCTGGCTGCTATTTGCTCCACTTTCGGCTATTTTTGCTCTGGGCGCGGGAATCCGTACTCTATGGCCGCGCAGGCATCAGATCGCACCTGTACCTCTTACTTCAATAGAAGGACACGGAGCAGTTTGAGATGAACACCGCACCCACTGAAAAATTGGAACTCTCCTCTGAGAGACTCGCACTGTTTGTAACCGCGTCTGCCGCTATCGGAACCGCAGGATGCAGTCAGATTCGCAATCAGACTTCCCGAATTACAGGAGCGCCTAAGGTTCCATTTATACCTCTGGTTTGGCGAGGAGAAAAATCCGAAACGGCTCGATTTGTTCTAGGCAGGGCAGGGTTTGGGGCAGATACGGGTGCAGTCAATCGAGTCGCCGATATGGGGTCAGCAAACTATCTCGAAGAGCAGCTCCAGGATAGGCAGGAAGAGGATCCTATTGTCAGTTGGCGTGTCGATTCATTGGAAGTTCTGCAGAGTGAAAAAGATGCACCTGATGCACTTTATAGTATGTCGGATGAACAGCTCTTACGTGAAATTCAGCAAGCTGCACTGCTTCGTGCCGTCTATAGCCGACATCAGCTTCGCGAGACTCTGGCCGATTTCTGGACTAACCACTTCAATATCTATGCCCTGAAAAACGATGGTCGTTCACTCATACCTTCTGACACAGAGCGAGTCATCCGACCTCATGTTCTGGGTAGTTTTCATGATATGCTAGTCGCCTCGGCACACAGCCCTGCCATGCTGGCATACCTGGACAACAATCTCAACCGAAGAGGTGTGGCCAATGAAAACTATGCTCGTGAACTCATGGAACTCCATACTTTAGGAGTATACAGTGGATACTCACTGAAAGATATTCAGGTGGTGGCTAAGTGTTTTACGGGGTGGACTGTACAGACTGGTTTTAAGCGTGGCCTGCCCGATTACGATCCGAAGAATCACGATGACAGCATTAAATTTATACCATTTCTGAATCTCACGATTAAGCCCAATGGAGGCAAGCGAGATGCAGCCCAGGTACTGGATGCTTTAGCCGCACACCCCGCCACCGCAAGATTCATCGCCACAAAACTCTGTATGCGCTATTTAGGTACTGCTCCAGAACCGATCGTAAATTCGGCTGCTGCTGCGTATTTAAAAAGTAATTCAAATATTACTGCAGTAATGCGCCCAATACTTCTCGATGGTCTGCTCTCGCGGGAATACACTTTGCCGATATTAAAACGCCCTCTAGATTTTGCCGTGTCCGCTATACGTGCTCTGGGGGCAGATACCGATGGCGGAGATGGCGTGCAGCAGTATCTAGCAGCAATGGGGCAGCCACTCTATCAATGGCCGATGCCGGACGGGTTTCCATCTAAGCCAAGCGCCTGGACTGGTTCGCTGCTTGGGCGCTGGAACTTTGCATTCGCACTGACCGCTGGAACGATCAACGGCACCTCAATCAATTTAGAGAATATCTCCAGCATGAAGTCCGATAATGCTGTCTATAGACTTTTAGAAACAGTTTTCGCATATCCTGCGGCACATTCAGCGATCCGCAGAGAGCGAAATACCCTGATGAGTTTAAGGGATAAAGCCCAGAATTTATCACAACAGTTGCAAGAGCTTGCCGGTCTGTGTATAGCATCGCCTGCGTTCCAGAGTTGTTAAGGTAAAAAGTAAATACATTGGTGTAAATGCTTACAATCTATCAAGAGTGTTTCTTGGTATCTTTGCGACTTTGTGGTTTAAGAAAACACACATATCGTTGTAGGTAAGTACGGAAGTAATATGGAGCAATGAAAATAAACACCAAGGCACCAAGGAAAATACAATAAAATAATTTCAGACCATTATCTTGACCATCTCGTTGCCTAACCCCCCGGCCCTTCCCTGACCACGCAAACGATAAAGCTGTTTGCGTTAGGGAAGGGGGAGCACTAACGATCAAGATTCCCCCTTCCCTCCGAGGCACGAGGGAATCAGGGAAGGGGGCAGGGGGTTAGGCGCAGAAATTCATTTCGTCGAAAATTTTTGCATTGCCTCCAGATCAACATCAGATCATGCTTCAGAAGAATCTATTAAACACTCAAAATGAAAATACACGAGAAGGGCTGGAATCCGAGGAGATTTCAGTGCCGCATCGAAACGTTTCTGAAGTCATCTTCAATGAGCAAACGCTTGAAAAGCGTACTGCAGCGCCACGTAAAAATAGGCGGGTGCAGCTGCAGGATTCCCTCTTTTTGGCTCTGCAAGGCAGTGAAGGTAAAAATGGTGAGTATGCAAAATTTTTGAGCAGGTTGAGTTCGCTGCTCTCTTCTGGCAGTACTACGGCACAGGCATTGATAGCAGCATCGAACGAGGCCAGCCCAGAATTGAGAGAGATATGTGTCGCGGCATCGGTAACTGCGGCGATGGGACTGCCACTTTCTGATGCACTTATGCCGCATCGATCTCGGCTGCCCGAGATATTGATACCTACTTTACAGGCAGGCGAGCGAAATGGAAATGTGTTAGGCGCGATTGAAAGACTGACGGTTACTTTCAACAAAAGCATTCATGTTAATCATAGATTCGGTACAAGTGCTCTAAGCCTTCCCACTCTATTCGGACTGGAAGGCTCGGCATGGAATGCATCTTCGCGAAGTAGTCTCAAGGCTGTTTTGAAATTTGCCTCGGCTCCCAAATATATTGTACCAATACTGGGACTCTCTTTCCGGAGCGCTGCTGGTGCAAGGTGGGCTCGATCCTTTGCAGCTAACTGGGAAAATGGAATTCCCGTTTCACAGACTTTGGAGCTCTCTGCAATAAGCGTTCGGAACCGTTCCTATGCCTCAGCAATGATGATGGCAGCCGCCAGAACCAGAAATGGCTGGTCACTCAAAGATAGTTTGGCACATGTGGAATGGCTGCCACCCAATCTGGTCAACTATATCGAGACGGGCGAACTGACCGGTAATTTCGAGACTTGCCTGAACCAACTCGCAGTTCAGATGGAAGACGATGCAAAGGTATTCATGGGGAAGGCTGTCTTCCTTGCTACTTATGGAGTACTTTTTGGAATAGCTTTTGTTGGTGCAGTGATAGCATTCGTGATGGCTTGGATGATCGTAGCAGAGTTCGAACGCACTCATCCCGAATACGCCAAACCATTTCGTGAGGCTCTGGATAGATATCGCACGACAGGAGAATAGGAAGCTCAGCATGAAAATAACACGTAGACATCTTATATCCGGGGCAGCTCTGGCGGCAGCAACTGGCGGATTAAGCCAGAAGCGGAGCGCACTTGCAAGTGTGGCACTCACTCCCACAAATAAACGAGCATCAGACCATGTACTGGTGGTTCTATTTCTTCGTGGAGGAGCGGACGGCCTCAATATAGTACCGCCCCATGGTGAGGATTCTTACTATCGCCTGCGGCCCTCCCTATCTCTCGCCAGGCCTGGAGATAAGAGTGTACTCGCTTCGGCTCGTGCGCTCGATCTCAACGGCTTTCATGGGCTGCATCCCTCGCTCGCTCCACTCTATGCTCTCTACCAACGAGGGGAACTGGCGGTAGTACATGCCGTGGGATCTGGAGATCAGACCCGTTCACATTTTGAAGCAATGGCGACTATGGAAAGAGGATTGTCACAAGATGGCGGCTCTGCAAGCGGATGGCTGGCTCGGTATCTAAATAGTACTACCGGTGAAACCGAATCTCCTTTGCGTGCGGTGGCAGTTTCAGAAACTCTCCCAGATTCTCTGCGAGGAGCCACGAATACCTCTGCATTTAACAACCTTTCCAGCTTTCGACTGATGGTTCCTACTGGGAGTGGCGGCACACAGCACCATACTTCCAGCGAGGCCGCACTAAACGGCGCTCTGAAAGCTATGTACCAGTCAGAAAAAACCAATACTAATCTAGTGCTGCGTGCCGGTGAAGAGACACTTGCTGCTCTGGACGCGGTTAAAAAGTTGGATTCCACCAACTACCGTGCTGAAAATGGAGCTTACTATCAGGATTCGGAGCTGGCAGCAGGATTTCGCCAAACAGCTTGTATGATCAAAGGAAATGTGGGGTTAGAGGTGGCTTGCCTGGATATGAGCGGCTGGGATACGCATGTGGCTCAGGGGCGCGATACCGGATGGCAGCCGGCGAGACTATCCGATCTGGCACGCTCAGTGAGAGCTTTCACGGACGATCTGGGCAGACTAAAATCGAGAGTGACTACGATCGTGATGACGGAATTCGGAAGGCGGGCTTACGAGAATAGCGGCTTAGGAACCGATCATGGCAGAGCTAGCTGTATGTTTGTTTGGGGTGGAAGCGTTGCTGGAGGAAAAGTATTTTCTGAATGGCCGGGTATATCAGAGCATCAGCTGGATGGCCCTGGCGATCTGCGAGTGACCACAGACTACCGGGATATTCTCAGTGAAATTGTTCAAAAGCAGATGAGGCCTCACAACGTTTCAGATATCTTCCCGGATTTTACACCCTCATACAAGCAGATTATTCGCAGCTAACACGTAAACTGAGCAGTCGTTTACGTATCGCCAAACGTGGAGGGGTCTTTGCCATCCGTCTCTGCTGAGAAAATCCTCCACTCCTTCGTATGATAAAGTCCGAATATATGTGGTACATTTACCCGACGCCAGCGAAGCTTTATGTGCCCTCGATAGTCCTCTGCGGTCATCGATTGTTCCTGATGATGCACCACTAAATCGAATTCTGTTGTCGGAGATTCTCCGCTGCCTACGAAAGTTAAATTATTACAGTCGGCGATTAACTTCCCAGATACATGGAATGCTCGCGAGATCAGCAAGGCTAGATTATCAGGGTGCATTTTAGCGATCTCTACCTCAGGGTCAGGTGCAATATACGCCATTATCCCACCCACACTCTTATGGCTGACGGCTTTTTTCATCTCCTCAATCATGCTGTTTGCAGATTCTTTAGTCAGGACTTCCGGGCTGCTTCTTGATAAAAAGAACGCAAATCCCAGACTTGAACACAACACAAATGAGATCAGTAGTAGAATCCAGGATTTTCGCTGCACGTACTTGTTCCCTCCAATTACATCATTGTACACGGATGATGACGTGGCGTCAATCAGGATTTACATACACTCTTGGGAGTCGTGATGTTAGGGCCACCGGAATTTCATGTGGTGTGGTGCAAATCTGCCTTGCAATCTCTTCGATAGTAATTCGCGAGCTGCCATCCCGCCCAATGCATACGACTGTATCGCCGGCTTCTACACCCGGAATATCCGTAATATCCACCACAGTTTGATCCATACAGACACGGCCGAGTACTGGAGCATGCTGACCTTGAATTAACACTGCTCCCATATTTGACAGTCTTCTTGGGAATCCGTCTCCATAACCGATGAGTACCGTTGCCACCCGAGTGGGGCGAGAGAGCGTATAGGTTGCTCCATAACTTATGGTATGGCCAGCCGGAAGATTACGAATCTGACCAATTCTTGCTTTAAGTGAAAGTGCTGGCTGAAGCTGGTTCCATAGTGAATTGGAACAGTTGTCCTCATGTGCCAAAGGTGATATGCCATAAATCAATAGGCCAGGCCGCACCAGATTACACGGAGAATCGAGATCTGTAAGTGTTGCAGCACTATTCGCGGTATGTATCCAATCAAAACTTGCTCCCGCAGCCTGAAGATGTTCCAGAGTAAATTTGAAAAGTGCTTTCTGGCGAAGCTGGATATTACTATTTGGGTGTTCAGCATCAGCAAAATGAGTGGTCACACCCCTCACTTCCAGCCCTGCAGACTTGGCCTCTTTCCACATCTCCACTGCCTGTTCGGGCAGCACACCAGAGCGCCCCATTCCCGTGTCGATGTCTAGATGCACCGCACACTCCCCGCCCTCCTTCACAATTTCTGCGAGAGCTGTAAGCATGACTCTATCACCCAGGGGAGGCGTTACCCTTAAACGTGCAATATCTGCTGCATCCTGCGGCGCTGCCACACAAAGAAGATAGATCGCGGATGACACGCCTGCATCTCGAAGTAACGAAGCTTCGTGAAGTGTTGCCACTCCCAGCCATTTTGCACCGGCTGTCACTGCCTTTTTAGACACAGGTACCAGTCCATGACCGTAAGCATCGCATTTTACGACTGCCATGAGCTCGCAAGAGTCTTTTCGAGCATTCAGGGAATCACGAACAGCTCTCATGTTTTGCTCTACTGCTTTGAGATCCACCTCAACCCATGCGCGGGACTGACTGCTGATCTGATTATTTGAAGTTAAAATATATTTTCCTGATTTCAACTTTTCTTTTCAAGCAGACGCTTCAGCGCTTCCGCCATCGGGCTGTTTGGGTCTGGCTCATTCGATTCCGGATCGACTGCTTCTGTATTAGCATACTGCCGCCACTCTTCCCGTTCGGGATCTTCCAAAAATCCTTCCCTGGATTCTGGCAGAAGCCAGTCTTCCGGGAGATCGAGTTCAAGTTCACCAGCCGCTTTTATCACCTCGGATGGCGGCACCCAGATCACCCCCAGCTCAGCGTACTCATCGTTCGGCTCGAGTACAGGTAAATCTTCTAATACTGGAACCTGCTCCTCCGCCACATACACCAGGCGCTTCAGAATATAATCGTATTTTTTCGATTCGAACAAGATATCTGACGCAATATTCAACTGACGAATTCCCGATCCATCCTCCATGTGTTCTGAGGTTGTCAGCTTCATCTCAAATAGGCAGAGAGAAACATCGTCAATCTGCGATACTGCATCGAGTTCTCTGTATAATGTGCCGTGTCTGCCGTTACGCAGCCGCTGTTCCCAAGTTAAGATTCGCTCGGGCTGCAGAGCTACAATTTGCGAGAGCCAGTGCCGTACCGCGAGCTCCACTACTCCGCCCAGATACTCTCCTGCCGCTCGCGGGCCTCCTCGTGATGGCCTTTTATCCGCCATTCGCCCCATAAACGCCACGTACTCATCGTCTTCCGGGGGAACCAGCTTTATATTTCTGTAACTATCGGTAATATTTTGCCGCATAGCGATGCCGCTCTCATTTTATTTATTACTACGAATTTCAGTTGTTCAGGAGGATGCGAATTATCTATATTGTATCAGAATTCTGCGCTAGTCAGTACTACCTGGAGGATAGATAGCCGTCTTAATTATGCCGCTTCCGTTAAGAAGAGATGCCAGTACTGTAGGAAGCTCTGAGAGAGGAGACTTCTGCTGGATAAAATAACGGGCTGGCAGATCACCGTCTTCAATGAGTTTAAGTGCTCCACGAACGGTTTTTGGGGTGTGGTGAAATGTTCCTTTGATAGTGAGTTCATCGTAGTGAACCCGATGTGTATCCAGCTTCGCAATTGAGTCTGCGGGGCAGCCTCCAAAAAGACTTACGACCCCTGCCTTCCTCGCTAGAGTCATCGCAGTTTCCCAGGCATCAGTCGATCCCACCGCTTCAATCACTTTATCCGCGCCTCTAGAACCTGCCGTTCGTGCTTTCAAGTGAGCCGTAATATCTCCAATCACAGATGAATCGAATACCTCATCGGCTCCGAGTTGGGTGGCCATTTCTAGACGTTCTGAACGCCTTCCAACTGCCAGGACACGTGCTCCGGTCAGCTTGCACAGACGAATGAACATCAGGCCGATTGGCCCTGTACCTAATACAATCACAGTGTCCCCGGATAATACCGGCACTTCCTGCATTCCGCGCACAACACAGGCGAGCGGCTCGACAAGCGCTGCTTCCTCAAACGAAAGATGATCGGGGATAGCGAGAAGATTCTTCTCCACAATGCGAGGCGAGATGTTGATAAACTGCGCGTAGCCACCATTTAAGAACAGCAGATATTCACATAGCTCTTCGAGTCCTCGTACGCAGTAAAAGCAGTCTCCGCACGGCGCAGAGTTTGCCGCAACCACCCGCTGGCCAGGCTCCCAAACAGACACACCAGCTCCTACTTTTTCAATGATTCCAGCAAATTCGTGTCCGAAGACAGCGGGAGGCTGGATCATCCGTGCGTGATATCCGCGCCGAAAGACTTTCACATCCGTACCACATGTGAGCGCAGCCATGATCCGTACCTGAACCTCACCATCTGCCGGATCATGCAGGCATAATTGTTCGATACGCACATCTTCCTTGCCATAGAGCACCGCGGCAGTCTGATAGATGCTATTCAATTGGTGACCCTTTAAACAAAGATTTCATATTACCATTGCATTTCTGATTTAACCACGAATTACGGCAATTACACGAATGGATGCAGGCAACTTATTTTGAAGCTGTGGGCATTTATTCGTGTAATTGCCGTAATTCGTGGTTAAATCTCCTCATGAGTTCGGCACCACCATAATTTTCATGGAGTTACCACGTGGGTGAGAGGCTGCATCAATTGCGTCGTTTATCTGTTCCAGAGGGAAACTGTGGCTGATGAGAGAGCGAACGTCGACCTTCCGCGAAAATATGAGATATGCGGCCTCGTCCTGAAGAGTGATATCGCTGGAGTAGGAACCAATCAGGCTCTTTTCGAGCATGCATACTGCGCCAGCATCCACTTCCAACGGATCATTCAATCGTGTCTGAGCGAACAGCAGAACTTTCCCGCCAGGCCGAATCGACTTAAATGCTGTCTGCACCACTTTTGTGCTCGGGACAGCTACTATCGCCACATCTGCTCCACGCCCATCGGAAAGTTTTCGAATTACAGAATCGAGGTTATCACTCTCGGCGATTACACCTTCATCTGCCCCCAAACGGGATGCCAGAGTCAATCTCTCTTCAGACTTATCCGATACTACTACTTGCGCTCCTACAGTCTTGCAAAGCTGCGTGAAGAGCATCCCGATCGGCCCCTGGCCAATGATGAGTACTGTGTCGGCTGGTTCTATACCTGCCATCCGCACGCCTTTAAGGCAGGTGTTCAGAGGCTCCACAAAAGTGGCTTCTTCGAATGAAATATCATAGGGTATGCGAACCATGCCGCTCTCGGCACACCAGTCCAGCACGCGCACATACTCCGCATATCCTCCGCCTGCCGGCTCGAATCCTGCGGTAGCTCCAGTGGTTTTATAGACAGGGCACTGCGCATAGGAGCGCTTTCGGCAATAGTGGCAGCTCTGTTTCATGCAGGGGACGTGGTGATTTATTGCGACTCGATCCCCCACATTCCACCCTGCGATCCCATCTCCAACAGCAGCAATTACGCCCGAAGTCTCATGCCCAAAAATACGAGGCGGCGGAACCAGCCCATACTGGATCTTTTTGAGATCGGTACCGCAGACGCCGCAGGCTTTCACCTGCACCAAAACTTCTTTCGACCCGATCTGTGGTATGGGAATATCTTCAATTTGAATACTGCCAGCGCCTCGGTAGACGGCTGCACGCATTGTTGCGACCAACTAAATAATCATCCTTCTTGGGAAATGCTTTCCACCTACCCCATATGCCTGCGCAGTATATTGACTCCCCAGGATTCAAATCCTAGTTCAATGTACAATGATTCCGCAGCCCCACCAGACTCAGTGCAGAGATATGTCACGGTGTTTCCAAACTTGAGTGATTCGTATACTGCCTCAGCTACCAGCGCAGATGCCACACGTCGCCGCCGAAATGCTGGGAGAGTAACCACACTATCAATTCTCCCCCAGTTTTCGTATGAAAATAGGCTGCACGCACCAACGGGTTCCCCATCCAGAATAGCAAGAAAAAGAGTGGATTCACGGCGAGAAGATTCCCGAATAAGTACCTGTCGCCATACGTCTTCTTCAGGAGTGCCAATATCCTCACACAGTGCAGTTTGAACCCATAAACTCAGTTCATCACTCTCCTGCTGACTCGGGATACGCATAACCTCAATGTGCGGATAATCTTGCGATTTAATTTCCTCGGCAGGATAACGCATCCAGTGCGTATCTCCGCAGACAGGAGTAATACCTAATCGCCTCAATTCTCTTCCCATCCCCTGTATTTCTGAGATCGAATCCAGGTCTAACACAGGGCGCATATGACGCTCTCTGAAAAATGAGTCGATTTCCAGAGCGGTCGCAGACGCGTCGCCAACCATTCGAACCCTCACCGCTCGGTTTGCTGATTGATAGATTCCTATCGATGGTGCTAAAGCATACCAGGCGGAAGGTGTGCAAATAATTTCATCTGTCATATTAGCGTAGTGCACGTCATGGCTAATAATCAGGTCGAGTGTTCTATCATCCATTGTTGAAATTATTGATTTGAGCGCATGTCAACAACATTTTAGTTATATCATATGCCATAACAAGAGATCGATTCTAAGCTGAATATATATTGTACCCGCTCATATCTTGGATAGCAGGCAAAATATACTTCTGATTAGTCATGTTTAGCTTTACCGGAGTGTTGAAGATGACTTCTGCTCTCGTATGCAGGCGGCCACCAGGCAGCTTAGGAAGGAATTCAGAGGCTATTGTGCGAATAAGAAATCTTACTTGAGGCAGTTGCAAAAATCGAGAACATTTTGGTTGAGATGCGACGAAATAAATTTTTTTCGCATACTTTTACAGTTATATCGAACTAATACTACTCTTAACCACCAGTTTTATGATGGAGGCCAATTTGCATTCTTCTCTATATATTATACGCAGTTTCAAACTAATCACTCTTTCTCTTTTAATATCGTCGTTTACTATTCCCACGCATGCTCAGAACCCTGGAGCTCGCGGAGCGGCTTTTCAGCCGCCTGCTGCAACTGTCCACTATGCACGAAGCCGCGATTTCCATGTGCGCCATATGCGGCTAGAATTTATAATTAACGCTGAAAAGCATTCTGCCGAAGGTGTGGTGACACACTATCTAACGTCTTTCAAGAATGGGCTCAGTGCGATCACATTCGATGCGGGAGATAATCTTAAAATACGTGCATGTAAAATTGATGGAATATTCGCAAATTTCCTCAGGCTTCCAGGGCTGGTAGTGGTGTTGGCTGGCGTGCCTCTTCAGCAGAAGAGAGAAGCTGCTGTAGAGATATCGTATGAAATGCCATCCGGGAGGCGGGGAGGTGGGGCAAATGGAATTGGCGGTTTTTCCTGGATCGATCCTAAGCTGAGCGATCCTGAACGCAGGCCAGCTTTCTTAACCCAGGGCGAGACTTCTACAAATCGGAACTGGGTTCCATGCTTCGATTTTCCCAATGATAAATGCACCAGTGAAAGTATTGTTACTGTTCCCGAGAATTGGGAAGTAGTCGGCAACGGTCGCGATGAAGGCACTACCCACGATTCTGATAAACACACCCGAACATTCCATTTCCGAATGACACAGCCACACTCGACCTACCTATTTTCTCTTCTGGGGGGCGAGCTCGATATCAAACGTTCCAGCTGGCAGGGAGTTTCGCTTGTCTATGTCACTCCAAAGGGCAAAGGCGATCTCATCCCTGGTTCCTTCGGGAACACCCCGGACATGCTTAGTTTCTTCTCAAAAATTCTTGGTGTCAAGTATCCGTGGCCTAAATACGCACAGAGCGCGATGTACGATTTTGGCGGGGGTATGGAGAACGTATCTGCCACCACTTTGGGTGAAGGAAGCCTTACCGATCTTCGTTCGGGAAACTATCCGATGAGTTCACTAAACTCGCATGAGCTGGCTCATCAATGGTTTGGTGATCTGGTGACGTGCAAAGATTGGGGCGATATATGGCTGAATGAGAGTTTCGCAACATTCTTCGAAATGGTCTATCTCGAGCATCTTCAGGGAGAGGATGTTTATGCTGAGGAACGCGAGGGTAATCGACAGGAGTATTTACGAGAAGCCTCAGGTTATAAACGTCAGCTTGCTATCAAACTCTACTCCAATCCAGACGTACTATTCGACAGGCATACTTACCCTAAAGGAGGGGATATCCTTCACATGCTTCGCAGGCAGCTAGGTGACGACGCGTTCTTTCGAGGACTGCGACGCTACCTGCGAGTAAATGCATACACAGCAGTAGATACACATGATCTTGAGAAGGCATTGACAGAAGAGTCTGGTCAGAACGTTGAACCCTTCTTTGATCAGTGGATTTTCAAACCTGGGCATCCTGTACTGGAATCGGAATGGCGTTATGATGATTCACTTCACCAGGTGATTCTTACCATAAAGCAGACACAAGATACTGCCGATGGAACGCCAATATATTCCATCCCAATGGAAGTAGCTGCTCTTCGTTCTGAGGCAGACACCGGTGCAGAACGAGCGAAGATATCACTCGATAAAGCAATTCAGGAGTTTCGTATTCCTGTAAAAGCTAAACCTGATGTCGTTCTGATAGACCCCGATCACGACATTCTGAAAGAGACCAAACCGGTGGAGCGTAATTCCTTAGAACTTACGACTATACTTCGTAATGCGCCCTCCATACTCGATCGCCAGGATGCGCTGCGTAAATTTGCGCCGTTAGTTTCAAAGCTGACGGATGCAGAATTGAATGTTGTACGGGATGCCTATAAATCTGACCCCAGTATAGGTATGAAAGCAAATCTACTGCACAAACTTAGTGAAACAAAACGTGAAGAGTACCGCTCTCTCTACCGTGAAGCTCTTAATAGTAAGGCACGTGAAATTCGTGCTGCGGGGTTTGAAGGCTTAGGAAATCTTAAGGCAGACCCTTCAGACGAGAAATTGATGAAGTCCGCTGCAGTGAGCGACACAGAGCAGTATAATGTAGTCGGCGCAGCAATGACAGCGCTGAACCACCTTGATAAATCGGCGTACATCGATCTCTATAAGCACTGGTTCACCGCACGTACTTCCCGCTATCGATTGACGACACAGGCGATGAATTTGATTTCTCAGGCAGCGGAAGAAAAAGCGGTTCCGGCATTACTCGAAGCAGTAAGCACAAAGTATTCTTTGCCAGTGCGCAGAATCGCTCTGAATACAATGGGGCGAAACTTTTCGACGAATAAGCAGATAACTGATGTGATAAATGCCGCACTCAAAGACAACTCGAATCCTTCTTTACAGCTTTATGCGATAGATGCTGCCCTGAATCGCACAGATAAAGAAGCGCTCCAAACCCTCAAAGATCTGTCGAACTCCCCATTTCCAGAACTTAAAACGGCTGCGATGGAGGCTGTTAAATTTATTGAGGCTGGTACTGCTCCTCCACAGAGAAATTTTGGTGGCATGCGCCCACCGCCGGGGAGTTAGGGGTTAGATGTTCTATCTATTCGTTCGTTCTATAGTGTGGGTGCTGCTGCATATCATCTATGCCGGTGTGGGTGGGATTCGATTTGAAGGAAGGAAGAATGTACCTCGCAAAGGCGGAGTGCTTATTACTCCAAACCATATAAGCGACGCCGATCCGCCTACAATCTGCCTGGCTCTGCCTCGCACCTGCTGGGTGATGGCTAAAGAAGAGCTATTCGATATGAAAGTAGTCGGGACTCTTATTCGTTGGCTGCAGGGCTTCCCGATCAAGCGAGATACTGCCGATAGATCCGCTCTTCGCCGTGCTGAAGAGCTGATGAAGGCTGGGCAGGCAGTCGTTATATTCCCGGAGGGCAAAATCAGCGAAAATGCCGAGCTTCTGCCTATGCTCCCCGGTGCTCTGCTGGCAGCTCAGCGTGCGAATGTTCCGATCGTGCCTACCATTCTGATCAACACCAATTTGGTGATGCCTTATACGAAGCTCGTTCCCCGGTATGCTGGCAAACGAACGATTGTCCGTTTTGGCCCGGCTGTATCGGTGGCGGAGTTAACTGCCGGCGCGAAGGGCGGAGATAAGCTGAAACAGGCTGCGCAGCGTCTTGGTGAGATCATGCTCGCACTTCAGCAGAACCGGCCATACCCCATTTTTGAACCTGCCCTTGAAAAATCAGCGCCTTAGAGCCCCTCGCAGTCCGAATTTGTTATTTTTCACACCTGAATTCTAGATCGCAGTTTGGGTAAAGACTCGTCAATAAAGTACCGGTCTGGATTTGCGAAGGCCATCTCCGGTCGCTGAGGCTCCCTGCATGTGCTAATTTTTCGGTTTCAACTTTCAAGAACACACCAATATAGGATGAAGTGTACAATGTGAGTAATAAAGTGATACTATTCCGTAACTATTCAGCATAATCAAATCACAGTCATTTATATGGGCATTCAAATCAAATAAGTATTTATAACCAATATCAGTGAGGATAAAATAGCCGCAAAAAAGCACATAATGCGCAAAGTAACTATTGCATACATACTTGTTGGAGAATTTATTATGCTTGAAAATTCTACTTAGTTTTTTTGTGCTTTTTTGCGGCTAATAATTTGTCTTGAAGTTCAATTAGTCTACAGATTCGACGATTTGAAAGTGAAGTTACACTGTATTCGATTATGGCGAAGCGTCATGATGAATAGTTACACTATTCCAATCTAATCAGTCACGGATTCACATACCATCTCAAGAATGCGGCGTAGGACATCGTCACCGCCAAGGCTGCCGTCGCTGAACGGAGTGCGCGGGACGGGTTTCCAGTTGTCGCGGGAGGTATCCGGCGTGAATATGAGTGGGATTTCGGTAAGCGATGGTTCATATTGACCATTGCTGCCACCCATTTTGTAGATGACTATATCTAACGAGGGGACGATAAAGATGCAGAATCCGCCGGCGCCGGATTTCCAATAGGCATCTCTAGGAGCCCCTGCAACATGGCCGTCCGAATTATTCTCAAACATCAGGCTGTAGGGCGAATGAGGGTTGTAAGATAACGGCTGATTGCATTTCGCCACATAATCGGAAGGCACCAGCTGTCGGTTTCCCCATTTGCCTTTATGAAGCAGGCAGTATCCAAACCGTAATGCATCGGTCGCGTGAACTGCAATGCTCCCGGCCCCGTTTGCGTGCGGCATCAGATAGTCGCCGCGATGCAGGCAGTAGTCCCACGGTCCCCAGCCCATCGGCTTTGCCAGATGGACATCGATATAGTCTTTAAGATCCATTCCGGTCAGACGGCGGAGTACCATCGAAGCGATGTGCGGTGCAGGTGATGAGTAGGAGTAACCGACGCCTGGATCTATCCACAAGGGTGTCCGGAGCGACGATCCATCGAGATCATGAATATCTTGGCCGGGAACAGGCTTCAGTGGGACGACCTGGCCATGAACCATGCCCGGACTGCCGCCCTCTCCATGAAATCCTGCCGACATGCAGAGCAGCTGCCCGAGTGTGATATTTGCTTTTCGCGGGTCATCAAGAGGGAATGCTTCCGGTAGGTATTTCGCTGTGAAGACCTTTTGATCGAGCCCATCTGGGATGGCATCGTGTTTTTCCTGCAGCATTATTCCACAGGCAATACTGGTATAAGCCTTCCCAGTGGACGCCATATCCGGATTCGCATTACGATTAGCCCTGCCAAAATAGCCTTCGTACACCAAATATCCGTGCCGTACAACGCACATAGAACCGTTCTGCCCGCACCTCTGAGTGAACTCATAAGCCTGCTCCAGCCTGGTGAGATCCATCCCCGCCAGCTTTCGTAGTGAAGCTGCATCTTTTAGAGTACGCCAGCCACCTTTTGCATCAGGCGGTGGGAAATAGTCAGCGGGTTTAGCAAGCGAAGCGGTCGGCGCAAATATAGCCAGTATAAGCGCAATCGAGATCGAAATACAATGAATGCGGGACCAAAACAGAGTGATCTGCTCGGGGAGATAACACCATCTACTCATAACAACCCTCACTTCTTTTAAGCCAGGCGATCTCTTCGGATACGATTTCTCGCGCAGAGTACACAGATACGCAGAGAAGTTCAGATAACTATTTCTGCTATGATTACT
Organism: Chthonomonadaceae bacterium; assembly: GCA_025352825.1. Classification (GTDB taxonomy): domain Bacteria; phylum Armatimonadota; class Chthonomonadetes; order Chthonomonadales; family Chthonomonadaceae; genus JANXSG01. Next base: position 44,813 of record JANXSG010000164.1, read on the forward strand.
TACCAGTTCGACAAGAGGTAGTCGTTTTCCTTGACCAATTCCGGGGGGCTATGGTATAATTCAAAGTCCACTCGCGGTGAAGTATTCGGAATGGAATGGTTATTTTGGCAGCGTAGCTCAGTTGGTTAGAGCGCACGGTTCATACCCGTGTTGTCCTCGGTTCGAGTCCGAGCGCTGCTACTTAATATGATATCAAGCATTTGCCGGGGGGTTAAAGTATAATACTTTAACCCCCTTTTGCTATATAATAAAAATGATAGTTCAACATATCAAGATATTGTTTTGGTTTGGAGGAAACGAATGGATTTCCTGCTTCACAACCCTCTGGCTGAGATGTATGGGCCACTGTTTCTGCTGTTTTACGCAAGCGTGATTGTGGTGACATTGGCGACCTGTCGCTTCCTCGTGCATCAGAGTGTTAGTGGAACGGTGCGCGTTCCGCGCGTTCCTGTCAATCCCGACCCCTATCAGATAGCATATCTTCGCCTGTCTCAGGCAGGCTCGCCCGTCTGCTCCGCCGAATCACGTTCACTTTCGTTTCGGGCTGGTGTTTGGATCAGACCCTTCACCGGACTTCTCACGAAGGACGGCTGTCATGTTTCCTACAGGGGATACAACTAATGCACAGGTTCCCCTGGCGGGATTTAAACCCGCTAGCGAAGTGCGCTGTGAGGCGCACCCGAGTGTGCTTCGCACACGATTCTAGCATCATCGAATCC
>JANXSG010000166.1 GCA_025352825.1 Chthonomonadaceae bacterium
AGCTTATGAATGACCAGAAAATGATCCCCAGCTTACCGAATTATGTAGGGCAAGGGCTCCGTCCCTTGCCGAATAATATATCGAATGAACTTTTCGGCAGGAGACGGAGCTCCTGTCCTACGGACTTTTGCAATTACATCACTATTTTACAATATTCTACGACGATTTATAACCATGAATTCAGGAATTACCAATAAGCTGGTAAATATGTGGTTCTGTCCCTCCTGCTGATGGCTCGATTGATTATTCAGCAGGAGGAATATTGAGGTTACAGCGAGTTCAGAAAGGCAAAGACATCTGCTTGTTGTGCGGGACTCAGCCTGCTGAAGCGACTTCGAGCAGGGGCAGCCTCTCCTGCATGAGAAAGCACCGCTTCTATCAGGCTCCCGGCTCTGCCATCGTGCAGGTAGAATTTCCGATACCGCAATCCCCAGAGTGGTGCTGTCCGGAACTGGTCTCCCTTTGCGATTTCCTGCTGGATACCATCCGCCAGGCTGCTTCCCATCGAATGCAGCAGAAGATCGGAGTAGAGGCGGACTGGTCGATTGGATAGAGCTGCTATGGAATTCGGCCCGGTAGACATCTCCGGCACGTGACAGGAGGTACATCTGGCTGTCTCGAACAGCTCCGAACCTCGCTTCATCTGTGCAGTCATTGGTCTAAGAGACGATGGTGGTGCGAGATAGGTGAGGAAACTGGTGAACTTCGCAATATCTCCATCCGAATCCTCCGGATCGGCGACAGCATCTACTCCGATTGGAATGGTTTTACCTTGTGGAAGATTTTCTGCAAGGAATGATGCGCTCGTGATCCCCATCTCGTTGAGATAAGCATCTCCGGCAAACAGATGGATGCTGGAGTGCTGCGCTTTCCACCCGAATCGGCCGATCTCAGTTTTACCTGTTTCCGGGTTGTATATACGGTTAGCCATTCCCTTCACACCATCGGAATCTGCCATGTTTTCACGTGCGAGCAAGGTTGATTCTGGTATTGCCAATATCAAACCAAGCCCAAAGAGAGGTGTAGTGATTCGGTGTGAAACAAACTGAGCATTTGGGGGCACAACCTCACCAGCGATGGGGTACGTGGGGTCGAACTCTTTCAGGGAACGCGCCTGAATGACAGCCCCGCCACTCGAAACGAGGTCGCTGTACGCTCCTTGAATAAAGCCTCCGATGCGTGTGACCCTGGCAACATTCAGATTGTCGCCTGCTCCACCCAAAGCGCCTTGCCGGTGGCATTCTCCACAACTGGTTCCATTAAAAACTGGCCCGAGTCCATCGGCAGCAGCCTCCGTTTTACGAAAGGAGTTCTGGCCTTCAATGAAAGCAGAGAGTGCTTCAGATGGAAGGCCTGGGAGTGGCTGCCCTATCGCCACATCATTTCGAGTCTGTGTGCTGGAAGATGTAGTGGCGCTGCTGCCTCCGCCGCATCCGGCAACTGCCAGTAAAAGAACTGCCGGAAGTGAAAAACCTGCAAGAAGATAGATTCTGTTCATAATGCTCTCCCTCGCTAGTTCGAACCATCGAAGCTCCGATGACTTCGACTTGAAGCAAGTTTAAGAGAGAAAGATTAAAACTATATGAAAAATTTATGTGTTTGCTGGGGCTTTATGAAAAATACGTACTATTGTGGGGGAAATAAGAAAAAGTTATGATGCTATCCGTGGTGTATTATAGCGTATATTGCGAAGATGATGCCCAAACCGAGGAATACAAGCGCAACCCAGACCAAGAGTGCCGGATGCGATCCGATCCTATCCATCAAACTCTGAGTCTCTTCGAGGTGGTTATGAAATGCCATCGAAGGGGAAGGCAGAACCTGCTTAACAGACTCATTACCACTTGAATCTGCTGGCATGTCCTCAGCTGATGAGACAGTTATATTCGAACTGTAGGCGGGCTGATAAGGCCCGGCGTGTGGGGGCAGAGTTGGTTTTGGCATCTCTTAAAACCCCCGCAAATATTTTAATCGCTGAACGAAAGAGACCGCTGCATCTTGGCCCTCTCCGGAATTAGCTGTGAGGATAGTAGTCGCAGGGAAACTATGATACAGACATACTCGAAATGCAAATGGCTGCGATGGACCGCTTTCGAGCCATAACTCCTCAACATTCATGACCGTATCGAGAGGAGTGGCGTGCATACGAAGGCCATTCGAGAAGGCAAGAAACTCGTACATCTTATCGCCTTCGATGGCAAGCCCTTGAATCTTGCCTTTTGCTGCTGCTTCCCATCCGCACGAGCCATCGTTAAAATAGCTGTCATCCACATCTCGTGAAATATACGAAGCCCGAAGGTTGGCATGCTCCTCAGCGAAGTCGCCTATCACTTTTTCAATACGTTTATGAATACCTGCCTGCAGTCGAATCTCAACGAGTAGATTGCAAAACCTGCGTGCAAACTCTCGTCCCGCGGTTGGGGCGCTCCGGTCGGAATACTTTGCCGCGTTCACTTCCGTAGCCATGGGCACATACCTCCCTGCATTTTCGCCCGAGTACTGCTCCAGGCGCATCCGTGTGCCCGGTTACTATCTCAGCAAAGGGATTATCGGCAGATATGAGGGTTCCATTGAGGGGGAAACCAAGTGTATCTTAAACAGTATTCGCGGCGTGTTCGGCAGCACAAACCCTATTATAATCTTGGTGTTACAATTTTTTATTCGCGGCAGGTAATAAGGAATCTATACATGATCACGTTGACACTGTTGATATTCCTGTGTATACGCAAATTCTAGACTGAATTGTGATTGAATATATTTGTGATGGCAGCTAATCTTCTCTCTGTAGTATGGCGGAAACATCTCGGCTTCCATGAATAATTCGCATAATTTCGATTGGCTTCGAGGTGTGATCGTAAACTATCAGATAGGAAAATACAGACCAGAATTTTAAATTATCATCCGTTAAGTCTTCTCGCAGATGACCTGCTCCAGGAGTGCGGCTGAGAAAATCGAATGTATCCACAATTTTCTTTATACTCGCCTGAGCAACTCGTAAACTCGCCTCACTAGTTATATATTTCCTGATTGAGACAAGATCTTCCTTCGCCTCAAAGGTAAGTAAGTAACGTCTCATACTTTGATTGTAAGTACCTGTTTAGACATTTCTTCTTCTGCTCGTACTTCGTCGTCGAGTTCTGCTATCATCTGTGCCATGAATTCTTCACCATCAACCATTCTACCAGCACGGGCTGACTTGACTCCATCAGCAATTTTTTTTCTAACTTCAACCTTAGCCAAATCACGATCTATGAGGAGGTGCATGGCTTCGATAACTACGTCGTTCGCGGAGTTATAGCTCCCGGAATTGAGTTTCTTTTCGACTAATTGTTCAAGTTCTAAGGTCAGTTCAATGTTCATATTGTATCCTACTTTTAATTCATGATCATTCTTATTATATTATCGTATAAAATCGATATTGTCAAATTGAAGCATCAGGATAGCTACACCTAAATTATGTGCCCTCAGAATTGCTTGGGCTGCCAAGGAGTGATAACAAGCTTGAAACCTGGATTCATATGCATCGGATCACCATATTCGAATCCTTGCATTCGCAACGTTTATAGACGAGTTTGAGAATTACTTTTCACATCTACTCTTATCGGTTGCAACAAATACTCGCGCATCTTATTCTATCCTGCTGAAAAGATTCTGGCATTGAATTCAGAACGATTCATATTTCATCAATCCCAATCATCAACACCAAGCAGCTTTCGGCCTAGTGGAGTGAGATCAGCTCTCTTTCCGAACTGCTCTTCTATTTTCCGCACATCGCCAGGGAATATCGAGTTACCTGGCGGAAGATGATCTTGCCAGCATTTAATTCGATTCTCACGAGATTCGATAGCAATTCTCTCTGGAGGTCCCATCGAAATATACTGGGCATATCGAGGCAGATTCGAGTCGTTAGGCCCGTTACCATGCGGCAGCATCACATCCCATATAACCATATCCCCTGCTTTGCCCGGGATTGGCGTCACCTCGAAACCAGTGAGATCAGGAAAATTAGAATGACGATCTTCCGGCTGAGTTTTCACCCATGTATCGAACTGCTGATAGAGTTCAGGAACACAGCAGAACCCTCCCTGGTTTAGGGCGGTATCAGCGAGGTAGAGCACTCCCTGCAGCCCTTTGGGTCGCGTAGTTCGTTTGCTGTCGGCATCCCAGTGGATCTGCTGTTTGACAAAGAAATCAGGGTGATCCGGATGTGAAGGAACCTTTAGTGCAGCTCTGTCGATGCTGACCCAGAGCTTTTCAGTACCCCAGAGTTCAGTGAAAATCTGATGGATTTTAGGATTCTGCCGATTATTCCACATCGTCTGATGCTGATAAATCTCTACCATCCCACCCGGTGTAATCGGTTTGTGGTACCACGTTTCACGGTTATTCGGGTCGGCTCCCACGAATTCCCATAGAGTATCGATCACCGCCTGACAGTTCTCGATGGGCACAACATCATGTATCTGCAGATATCCGAATTCGCGCAGATGATCGTGATCTTCCTTAGAAAGAATGCGCATAGTATCCTCTGATTAAGATTGTTATAATTTGTATAAATCTATTCTGCTGGTGGGAGTATGGCGTTGATATTGCGGCTTCCATGAATTATTCGCACTATTTCAATGGGCTTAGTTGCAGGGTTGTAAATGATTAAGTATGAAAAGACCTGCCAGAACTTGACTGGCAAGTCTGTTAAATCTTCTCTTAGATGTCCAGCATCAGGATTGCGACTGAGAAATATAAAAGTATTTTTGAACTTGATTATGGTGGACTGAGCGACTCGAACCCCTGCCTCGCGTAATAGATAGCGATTAATCTCGGACAGGTCATCCTTTGCTTGCGGCGCAAGAATGTAACGTTTCATCGGCTGATGGCGAGTTTCTGTTTGCCTGCTTGTCTTTAATGCGAATTTGTTCATCCAGTTCTGTAATCATTTGTTCCATAAAGTCCTCACCATCCACTCCTTTCCCCTGCCGAAGGGATTCCATTCCATCTGCGATCTTTTGTCGAACTTCATCTTTGGCTATATCACGATCATCTAGAAGATGCATCGCTTCAATAAATATATCACTCGCGGAGTTGTAACTTCCAGTCTGCAATTTGTTTTGGACTAGCTGTTCAAGTTCCGGAGTTAGTTCAATGTTCATATTACATCTCTCCTACAACTCACTATTATCCTAATTATATTAACGCATAATATCGATATTGTCAATCTGGAGTCATCGCAGGACTAAAGCTTAATATTCGTCCACATATCCGCAGAGGCAAACTATGAGAGAGTTACCGCTTATGAAACCGTTTCTGCAGAAGCACTCATCTTATTCGCTCCCTCCGCTGTCTCTTCTTTCTCGACGAAGGGAAACTTTAAGCGCAGCGTATCCATAGATCTGGAAATGTTCCAGATGAATATGGTGTTTCCTTTGTATGGCGAATCTGATTAAATTCAACGCTGGAAAAAGCAAGTGTCCCGAGGACACGAATTCATGTCCACGAGGACGTATGTACTTTTAGCTAAGGGCTTTAGGGAATGTGAAAGTCATCAGTAATCTTCTTCCTTTATGTGCCAGGCACTTAAGTACCTGTCTGGGAGGCCGTCGGCCAGCCGTCCTCCGGACGGGAATCGCGTCTGAAAGACGACTGTTTTTTGATGCCGGGAGTTTTCAACTCCCGGAAATAGTCATATATGAGATTACTTTCACATCCCTTTTAACCCGTAGATACAAGTACACTTAATCCCTATCCTAATGCTCTCACCCCCGGCTCCTCTCCCAAAAACAGGAGAGGGGTGACTAAATCAGGAATCTCGACCCATGCAGGGATCCTGAGCGACCGGATATGGGCTTCGCAATTCCAGGCCGGTACTTTAGTGCCTCGTCTCATTGCCGAGGAGAGCGAGCATGTTAGCGGAAATGGAAAATCTTCGCCCAGTGAAAATAAATCATCTGAGATAAGAATGATGTAGGATTAACTATACATCACAAAATTCAGCATTCTATATGAACTCATTGTGTTTAAGGCAATATGCAGTGCGAATGAAACATAACTTTGTAATCATTGTTTGGTTTGATATAATGCAAGCTAGCTACTTAGTAATTGAGAGCGTTTCCCATCCAGTGGTTTTGCTTCGAGAAATGAGGATACAGGAACGTTATGATGATACCGACACATGCAGCGCCCTTGCGGCCCAAAGGGATTAGTTTCGCGGTTCTCGCTGCCGTGCTCTTCGGCATGTGTACCCCCTTTGCAAAGATGATACTTGGCAGTACCTCCCCAATAATGGCAGCGGGACTGCTCTATCTTGGCTCAGGACTGGGGCTCTCGGCGCTCTATTTTTTACGACGAACTAAAAGTGAACAGTCCATACCCTACAAAGACTGCCTGTGGCTTGCGGGTGCAGTATTTTTTGGGGGTATATGCGCGCCAGTACTGATGCTCATGGGTTTACAACATATGTCAGCTTCTACCACTTCTCTTCTTCTAAACATGGAAGGAGTTTTTACAGCGCTCCTGGCGTGGTTCGTGTTTAAGGAGAATTTTAATGGGAGGATAGCGCTTGGTATGTCGCTGATTGTGGCAGGCGGCATGGTTCTTTCATGGCATGGAGCGCAAGGGTTTAGCTTTCCAATCGGTGCATTAGCAGTTGTTGCTGCATGTTTGTGTTGGGGAATTGATAACAACCTTACACAGAAGGTATCTGCAAGCAACCCATATCAGATTGCCACAATTAAAGGTGCATTCGCCGGAACCGTAAATCTGACAATCGCCCTGATTATGGGAATGCGATTTCCTCCTTTGCAGGTGGTTATCGGGGCATTATCGGTGGGGTTCATCGGCTACGGGTTGAGCCTAGCTCTATTCGTGATGGCGCTGCGCTCTATCGGGACAGCGCGAACAGGCGCTTACTTCTCAATGGCTCCGTTTGTGGGAGCGGAGATGTCCCTTCTTCTTCTGCATGAACCAGTTGGCTCATTTTCCCTTATTTCTGCAGCGCTTATGGGCACAGGAGTTTGGCTCCATCTTTCCGAGAAACATATTCACGAGCATACTCACGACCACCTTGAACATGCTCACAGCCACATTCTCGACGAACATCACACCCATACACACATAACTGCAAGCGATACCGAAGAACCGCATACCCATAGTCATGTACACGAGCCAATCACTTACACGCACGCACATTTTCCGGATATTCATCACCGGCACAAACATGAAAGCTAGTATTCTGTTATGCTGTGGGAGGAACCATAGAAACAAATAAAAGTGTAGTATAATTTCAATGTTTCGCTAGGGAGAAAATTTATTTAAAACAACTTTTTACTATCTAATAGAATAGTGATGGGGCCGTCATTCACCAGAGACACCTGCATATCACCGCCGTAGACTCCCGAAGCTATCAGGATACTATGTGCAGCAAGCTCTTCTAGAAATAGGTTATACAAGCTCAACCCATCGACTCCCGATGCTGCATCGGTAAAGCTGGGACGACGACCTTTTCTGCAATCACCGTAGAGCGTGAAGTTCGATACCACTAACACGCTGCCGTTCACTTCCTTAAGGGATAGATTCAATTTTCCCTCAGAATCCTCGAAGACTCTTAAATGTACTATCTTCTCAGCAAGCCATTTCGCATCCTGTTCGGAATCCTCTTTTCCAACTCCTATAAGCACCACCAACCCTGCTTCAATACGACCCGACTCTCTCATGACACCCTCAGTAGATACCGTAACAAACGCTGCTGTGACTCTCTGAACCACTGCTCTCATAATTTCTCCCAATCATAGGGGTTTCTTTGCATCCAAAAGTTTTAACGCTAAGTTAGCAGTTTTGAGACGTACGATCATCTCAGGAGTTCTTAAAGCCGAAAGGGAATAGGGAGACTGCGAGGGATCGTCTGTGCTAAATTCCCACGACCAGATCATTGCTAAGGGCCCGCCTAATTCTTGTAGCCGCTGCATCAGATCGCTGTCCCAATTGCCATCCTTCTCGTTACCAGCCTGAAATATTTTCTCCCCGAACTCACCTATGAATATCGGCTTTCCCATTCTGTCTGCTGCTGAAACGATCCACGGAAGTTCGAAGGCATGCTCCCCATCACGAGTAATCCAGAGCGGCCCATCTTCCTTCTCTCCATAGATATGCACGCTCACAATATCGAGTGGTGGTGGGTTGAAAAAAGAGAGCATCGTAACATACTGCTCATAGAGATCTCGGCTCCAGTCCATACGAAAGTCTTTTGGATGGAGGGATTCGCTAAAATTAAGCATCTGTACACGAAGATGCCAGGCGGCTGGACGCATATCCGCATTACCAGAAGTCACCAGATGATGATGGTCAAGCCGTTTAATAAGTGTTCCCATTTGCATTAAGAAAGTACGAATCTGATCGGAATTAGGAAGCTGATTATCCGGAAGCGGCTTTAGTTGGAACGAGAGGTCAGCTTCTAAATTGTACTCATTTCCGATCTCCCAGAAAAGAATTCTAGGATCGTCCTTGTATCTCGAAACGATTGCAGAAACATACTTTACTGCGAGACTGTTGGAAAGCGAACCAGGCGTTAAGTATTCTCCAACCTGTTCATTATTTCGGGTAGTTTTTCGAACATAGTCTGGCATCTGATGGATATTGAACAAGAGAGAAGGAACCACAGTAATATGCGCCGTATCGGCGGCAGACAACATTCTGTCGAAAGACTCCAGCCAGCGCGCGGGTTCTTTAACGAATATCTCAAGCTCATCAGGTCCCCAGCTTCCTCCGAAGCACCGCACACACCGTACCCCTGCTTCACTTGCTCTGGTAAGGGAAGCGACAGCATCCGTGTCCTGGCCGTTCAAGAATTTCAGGAAAAGATCAGGCAGGTTCGCACCTACATTCCTATAAGTCCTGCCATTCACAACGAGCCGTGTACCACTAGCTTTCAAGAACTGTGGTTTTACTTGCTTCACAACACGCATTTGGGATTGCGATAATGACTGCATCAATGAAATAATGAATACAGCAAGTACCAACTGAATCAGACTCGATCGTAAAGTGGGATTCCTTTTGCCCTCACCTCCCGACCCCCTCTCCCAAAAACAGAAGAGGGGGAGACGTAATCGTGTATTTGCCCTTCTTCCGCGAGGAACGAGCATCTGGGGTTGGGGTGAGGTAAGGCGGCCCTCACCTCCCGACCCCCTCTCCCAAAAACAGAAGAGGGGGAGAGGGGGATGAGGGCTAGTTAAGGTTGTGCCGTTATCCACTGCCATACCACCATGGAACAAATTTTTCAGGAGAACTGTTATGGACACCTGTTCGGCGCCGTTCCTTCATATAATCGACTCCGAGGACACTTACTCCAAAGAACATTATTACCCATACTAATGAGAAAGCACGATTCAGATACATGATATAGAAGCGGTTCTCTGCCGAAGAAATTCGGTGGTACTCCTGGCGGGAGATATTTCTTTCTAAAATACCAGAGCGCATCAACACATACCGACTATCAATTTTGCGCGGATGTTCACTGGTTAGATAGATTCCAGTCCCTACGACTGTATAGCATAGGAGTGCGAAGCAGGCAAGCACAAGCCATCGAAACAGGACTTGCAGTTGTCTTCGTGGATGTGTTGTAGGCATATACCATCCGAGCAGAAATGCTACCAGGCCAACCCACATCCACTCAACACGACTGGCAAATAGATAAATTCCAAGAGATAGCAGCTGGAAATATGTGAGAATATGTACTGTAATACTTACCATTAAACCAGCAATCGCAAACAGAATCACTACCCAGGGATGCTGCCCGGACTTCTGCTTGTCCTGAATAGATGACATGAATGCTATACTCCCAGAGTACTCCCTGTATGCCTGATACCGATGATAGCACGTTCGATCTGTTCGTCGTCGATATCGAGATGAGTCACCAGTCGAATTCGATTAAAGAAAGTAGTGCCGCTTAGAATATCATAGCGTAAGGATAGATGATTTGCAAAATCTTTCGCGGCCATCTTCGTATTAAAATAGACCATATTTGTGGGTGGTGATGTGGTATCCAGTTCGATCCCTTTTGCATCGGCTATGCCTTCAGCCAACCGTTTTGCACGTCTGTGATCTTCCGATAGCTTCTCAATATTATTATCCAGCGCATAGATTCCTGCTGCAGCCAGCATCCCTGCCTGCCTCATTCCACCACCCAGCATTTTCCTGACTCGACGAGCTTTAAAAATGAACTCTCTACTGCCGCACAGAACAGACCCGACCGGACATCCAAGCCCTTTTGAAAGACAAAAGGTAATGGAATCCGCACAGGAGGCCAGTTCTGAAGCGTCGACACCAGCCGCAATAGCTGCATTGAAAAGCCTTGCTCCATCAAGATGAACTGGAACACCGCTGTCGTTCGCAATTTTCCACAATGCTTTATGAATATTGAGAGGAATGAATGCACCGCCCGCGCGATTATGGGTGTTCTCGAGCAATAGTAGTCCAGTACCAGGGCTGTGAAGGGTTTCTTTACGCATATAAGAAGCTATTTCCTCGACATCTGGAATTCCTGAAGTACTGTGAAACTGCCTGGTCAAGACCTGTGCAATCGTGGCTGGAAGTGCGACTTCATTTATCATGGAGTGTGCATCGCTATCCAGAAGAATTTCGTCGCCAGGCTTGGTATGCACTTTGATCGCAATCGAGTTGCTCATCGTTCCAGATGGCACAAAAAGCGCAGCTTCTTTACCCATAATGATGGCCGCTCTCTCTTGCAATAAGTGTATAGTGGGGTCATCATCAAATACATCATCACCAACCTCTGCTTCAGCAATTACTTTTCGCATAGCTGCAGATGGGCGCGTGGTGGTATCACTTCTTAGGTCTACCTTCGAAGTCATTGCGTACTCCTCACTGTGTAATCGGATTTCTGAAATTGGTTGCTGGTGTTTCTCGCCCGGGAGTCAGAACATAGTCCGCCAGCAGATGGGCATCCATAAGAGTGATGGGGAGTCTAGATCCTTGTCTTACTGCTCTCGATGAAAATCCTCCCACAGAAATCAACTTTCCTCTATCGCAATCCTCGTCTCTGCGTAAAGATTCCATCTCCTCAATTTCATGTGTACCCGCCTGTTTCCTCGGGGAGATCACCACGATAAGTTCTCTTTTCGTTGTATGTTCCCGAATAAGAACAGATTTCCAAGTATCGCCACTCAAATCTTCTTTCCAATGGTCACCCGGCAGTTCTAATGCTTCTTTTACTGCTAATACGAGAGGATACAGCGTAAGCGATTGAAGTCGTTCTGCCTCTTTCCTTATAAGATTTGCGCGTTCGAGATGACTTGCCGACTCCGCGACAACTTCCACATGTTTCAGACGGCGCTTCTCCGCTTGTTCCATTCGATTTTTTTGGGTGTTTCGAAGACGATGGTTTTTTTCAAGATTACGCTGAATCTTCTGGTGTTGTTCAAGCTCTTTACGCTCGGATTTAACTATCTCACGTCTGGCCGCCTCTGCTGCTGCCTGACGACGATCTCGAGCCGCCCACATCGCCCGCGTCAATCTGCGAATCAAGCTCCCAATACTAAGCAGCAGAACTATTGGACCGAACTTTCTGCCATCTTCTCCGCCATACAGCATGAGCGTGATTCCCAGAAACAGTAGCCCAGCATAGATAATAACGACTCTTGAGTAGAGCTGTTCAATTTCCGCAGGACAGCTTTTAAGATTTGTATTCTTCATGGGTTGAGTGCTACTTATTAAGACCTGAACAATGAAACAGACTTATATCGATTCGTACTCCGAACCTATGACATTTCCAGCATTCCGTAGACCAACTCCTCGAATTGCTTTCTGCTTCTGTTCATCATCAAGAATTTCTTGAATCGCTTGATATTCAGAAGCAGAAAGCAAGTACCATGACGCATTTGTGAGTGGATCTATGAGTGTTCCTGCCAATTGAGGTTTTCGTAAAGTCACACTCTGAAAGAATTCTTCAGTTAACGGCGGGCAATCAGAAGTGTCTATCTGCTGATCTGAAAGAGAGTTAATTCGATCCCAATTCGTTTTCGAGATATTTTTCATAATTACTCCTTTCCTGGGATAGAGCTTTTCTCAATGAGATAATTCGTATCAGATTTTCTTTAGTCTCAGAAAATACTACTACGACTACTCTGCAATTAAGCATACCAATTCCAATTTATCGTTTTCTCCATACTCTTCTCGCTCATCAACTCCTACAAGCATGTAGGAATCGAAAATCCGCTAAGTATCGTTAAAATCAAAACTGTGTTTATTTATATTTAGCATTGTTCTTGAATTTATCCCATTCAAATTCCATACATAAAGTATAACAATACGGTTACAATTATACAACAGATTGATAGTGGATGTCTCGTAACAATGGCTTTAAAATAAACATCCCCCTTCCCTCAGTGTATTTGAGAGAAGGGGGATATGAATAATTTACAGCTATTTAACCGCTGGACTATGGTTTGAATTGCGCTTTGAAAGCAGTAATTGCTTTACCCAGCGCTGCTTCCGTATCAGAATCTAAATCTTTCGTACGGCTTATCTTCTCCATAATGTCGGGATAGTTTTCCGCCATGAACGGATGGAATTGATCTTCCCATTTCCGAATATCCTTCACTGCAACATCGTCAAGATAACCATTATATCCTGCGTAGATAATGGTGACCTGTTTGTCAACGGACATCGGCAGGTACTGCGGCTGTTTCAGAATCTCGACGAGCCTTGCACCACGATCCAACTGATCTCGAGTGGCTTTATCTAGGTCGGAAGCAAACTGCGAGAATGCCTGCACTTCGCGATACTGTGCCAGATCTAGCCGCATCTTTCCCGCGACTTTCTTCATAGCGTTCACCTGGGCAGATCGTCCTACACGAGAAACCGAAATACCTACATTAATAGCAGGCCGAACACCAGAGTAGAAGAAGTCTGGCTCAAGGAATATCTGGCCGTCGGTAATAGAAATGACGTTTGTAGGGATATAAGCGGAGACGTCGGATGCCTGCGTCTCAATGATCGGCAGTGCAGTGAGACTTCCGCCAGTGCCTGGCATTTTTCTTACCTCTAGATCAGAAGCATTGGGGAGTTCTGCCAGAACTGTTTTGGCATGATCTCGGCCTTCACCACCCTGGTATACTTCACTATTTACTCCTACTTTCGCACTGCCATCTGCATCTTTTTTCGCAATGATGTAGTCCTCCCGAAGCTTGGCAGCGCGTTCTAGAAGGCGGGAGTGGATATAGAAAACATCGCCAGGATATGCTTCTCGGCCTGGTGGCCTTCGCAGAAGCAGTGAGACTTGGCGGTAGGCCACAGCGTGTTTGGAAAGGTCATCGTACACTACTAGTGCATGGCCACCCTTATCTCGGAAGTATTCGCCGAGTGTAGCTCCGGTGTACGGGGCGATATACTGCATAGGCGCAGGGTCGGCTGCAGTGGCTGCAACGATGATGGTGTATTCCATGGCACCGGCTTCTGCAAGCGCTCGTTGAACATTTCCGATCGTGGATGCTTTCTGACCGATAGCGACATAGATACAGACGACATCTCCACCCTTCTGATTAATAATGGTATCGAGTGCGATAGCTGTCTTGCCAATTCCTCGGTCACCAATAATAAGCTCACGCTGACCTCGGCCAATCGGTACAAGCGCGTCGACGGCTTTCAGTCCGGTCTGCAGGGGTTCTTTAACTGGCTGTCGTTCAATGACACCAGGCGCTCGCGTCTCGAGGTACGAAAATTGATCCGTGATGATCGGGCCTTTACCGTCTAGAGGATCGCCAACTGCGCTGATAACTCGGCCAAGCATCGCTTCCCCAACAGGTACTTCGATGATCTTCCCAGTTCTGCGAACGGTGGTGCCCTCTCGAATTTTCGTGTCTGGCCCCAGGATGATGGCACCTACGTTATCCTCTTCCAGGTTGAGTGCAATAGCACGAATGACAGCGTTACTATCATCGGTGATAGGATTCCCCTTAGCATCAAGGAACTCCAGGAGTTCGGATACCATCACATCCTGCAGTCCGTAGATGCGCGCAATACCGTCCCCTACCTGAAGTACGGTTCCTACGCCCACTTCTTCAATGGTGCGCGTGTAGGATTGGAGCTCTCGCTCCAGTATTGAGGTTATTTCTTCTGGTCGGATGGCCATAGGTTTTTGCCTTCTCTCTAAGTTTCAGCTGGCTCCAATCAATCATTCCGACTGCAGCAGCGTCTCGCCCTTATCTCCGGGTTAAAAATTAAACTGTCTAAGCTTCCTGCAGCAGTTTTTCGCGCAGGGTTTCGAGTGTTCCCCGCACACTGCCATCTATAATTGTATCTCTCAGGCGAACCACCACACCTCCCAGGATTGAGGGATCGATATGGCAGGTCAGCTCCACCCTGTCACCAGTTCGTGCGGCCAGACTCTCTACTAATAGGCGCTGCTCATCAGTAGTTGGCGCGACAGCAAAGGTAGCCTCAGCTCGTATTAGATTTCTGGAAGAGTCTGCTAAGAGGTGTAGTTCATGCCGTACTTCACCCAGAATATTTTCTCTGCGTTTATCGGCCAGAAGCTGAAGAAATGATTGGGTAAGTGGGCTGATAGAATCGGTAAATATTTCCTGGAGAAGCTCGTGCTTCTTCGGCCCAGGAACCATAGGGCTTTCCCACATCTCGTGAAGCGCGCTATTCTGGAGCATCAGATTATGGATCGAATCTAGATCTTTTTCTATCTGATCCAAAGCATCCATTTTAAGCGCCGTACTAAAAAGGGCGTTTGCGTATCTTTTCGCCGCGCGAAGGTCTCGGACAGCCAATATCAGGCTCCTCCCTGTGTTGGTGAACCACTTGCGGAGACAGAGCGCCCATTCACAGATGCTGTGGAAGCGCCTACTATAAAATCACTTATCAGAGATCTCTGCACCGATTCTGTGGAGTTCGCAAGCACCGATTTTTCAGCGGCGTCCATACTAATCTGCACGATCTGCCTTCGGATTTGAATACGAGTTCGTGTCTGTTCCCTGCTCAGCTCTTCCTCAGTGCGCAGTTGTACCAGCCTTGCTGTTTTCTGAGCCTCCGCGATAATATCCTCTCGGGCGGCGTCAGCTTCGCGAACTGCTGCATCGATTCGCTGCCGTGATTCTGTCTCGATCTCTCGGAGCCTTGCAGCGTAGTCATCTCTCAAATGCTGAACTTCAGCAGTCGCCTGATCGACCTGTGCATGTTTAGTTTTAATGCTTTCGGCACGTTCACTCAGAAGAGCCCGGAAAAACGGACGGCTGAACTGAGGTACATTTACAAACCAGAGCAGCAGACCCAACAGAACGAATCCTACCAAAACAGAGAGTAGAAAACTTGGGTGTTCAATTGCCCACGGCCCTATTTGTAGTTCTGCAAGAAGGTTAAGCACGATGGCTTCTCCATTGAATGGTTAAGGACTTATCCATCCCTCATCCCCCTTCTCGAGAAGCTTCGAGAGAAGAAGGAGTTTCAAATCCTAGTCCCCCTCTCCAGTTTTTGGGAGAGTAGCCGGGGGTGAGGGCAACAATCTATTCTAATTTCGGGCGGCGTTAAGTATGAGGGCGCTGCTCTCCGCAACACTCGTTTCAACGGTCTTCTGCACCGCGGATCTGTTTGCAGACGCACCTAGAGCTCTCTGGGAAGCGCTTACTGCAAGGCTGATCATGCCGGCTGTGAGTGAGGCAAGAGTGTCCATCTTCTCCTGCTCCATCCGAGCGATTCCCTGTTTGAGGGTTGCATCTGCTTGAGCACGAGCATCAGCGAGAAGCCGTTCGCGTTCAGCTTGAGCCTCTTTGATTGCTTCCTGTATGTGGCCGCGAGCTTCTGCTTCCACCTCTGTGATTCGGGCGAGATAGTCGGACCGAAGGCGCTCCATCTCATGTCGGATGTCTTCCACTGCCTGGTAGGCATCCACAATCTGCTGGTCTCGGCCGGCCAGATGCGCCAGCATTGGCTTCCAGTAGATTGCATTCATCACCACCAGGAGTGCGACAAAGAGAACTATCTGACCGACAAATACCAGGAAATTAAAGCCTAAACTATTTAGAATTCCTGCCATTCTGAACTTTCCTTATACAAAGGGAAATCTTATGGAAATCGGTTCCCCGATCGCATATTGAATTACGATACGAAAGGGGATCCGAATTCTAACTTAACTACTTGGCGCCTGCCTGAATAGCTGAAAGGATCGCAGCGGTATCTGGCAGTTTTCCCTGCATCAGGAAGAAGACAAGCAGCGAGAAGATGACGAGAGATTCGATGAAGGCGAGTGCCAGGATCATCGAAGTCTGTAGCTTGCCGGCCATCTCTGGCTGACGCGCCATGCTCTCCAGAGCGGCAGAAGCGGCTTTGCCCTGGCCGAGACCAGCGCCAAGAACGGCGATAGGTACACCGAGGCCAAGTGAGAGAGCTAGAGCCATAAAGTAAATCATTTCAAAATATCCTTTCGTGTCGAGACACAGAGTTTGCATTCCACATTTTCGCGGATTTGCAATGCGGCGCAGATCTCTGCGCCAGCGACAACAGTTGATGATTCTTACAAATCTTTCGCAGGGGATTCTGTAATCCCGAACTTAATGGCTTCCAGCGTGAGCCATCTGGCCATCGTGTGCCCCCGCAGTCCCATGATCTTCATCATCGTGGGCGGAAGCCAGCGAAATGTATACGCAGGTGAGGATTGAGAAAACCATCGCCTGCACCAGTGCAGTCAGCAGTGAAAGTAGAAGCACTGGAAGATGGAATGGCATCCATTTAGTGGCGACGCTGGCTACGCCAAGGCTGGCGAGCACCATAATGATAACGTCTTCACCGAAAATGTTGCCAAAAAGCCTGATAGCAAGAGTGAACGGGCGAATGCACTCCGAAATAATTTCGACCGGGAATAGCAGCGGCGCCATGAGCGGATATTTTCCGATCTTCGGCCCCATAAAGTGCATAATATGCCCGCCGAATCCTTTACTGCGAATTCCGTGGAACTCAGAGTATACGAATACCACTAGCCCTAGAGCAAATGTAATACTAATGTTTGCTGTCGGCGAGTGGAATCCCGGAATCAGTCCGACTAAATTCATGAGTAGAATATAGAGAAATATAGTGCCTACCAGTGGAGTGAACTTCTCGCCACCCGGGCCAATTACTTCCACTGTAAAACTGTTAAGCTTTTCAGCTACCCATTCTGCAAAATTTTGAAAACCAGTAGGGATACGACTCAGCTTTCGCCGCCCCATGAAACCAAATATCACCAGCACAATCGCTATTAATATAGAGTTCTGAAAAAGAAGCATTGCATTAGGAACTTCTCCTAATGGGGCTTCTTTCTCTCCAGCCTCAGTTGATGCGTGGGCCTCTCCCTCAATCGGCTTGCCATCAGCAACCTGCTTCTCCCCCTGTGTCAGTTGAAAAGGATGTAAATTGCCGCCCTCTCGGGTCAAGGTTTGTGGCATTTCCTAAACTCCTTCACGCAGCGGCTCTGAGTTATGAGCGCTTCTCGCAGTTCGCTGAGCATGAGCGCTTAAATCTTCGGATACGCTATTCATTTTTGCAGCCGAGCGCCTATGACTAACGGATTCGGATATCATGTCAACAATAGCCCGTAAAACTATTACTCCGGGCATAAATGCAATTCCAGGAACCATCGCCCCCGGGCATATCGCAGGCACATTTGTTCCCACATAGAGCACTACACATATTATCGGCATCTTCATCCAGAGTGTAAGTCCCAAAATACCTTTTACATAAGTGGGAGCTCCCGGCTGAAAAAGCATCGGAACTACTACTTTAAGAGTAAGAAAACTAAAGAGTGAAAGACCTGCTCCTAGTAGAAACCCCCAAGCCCAACTCTTGTGCCCAAATGTCAAAAACAGATATACAATAACCGGTGCTAAAAACAGGCTTGCTTTAAGCGTACGCACCATGAGTGGTTTATCTTCCATATCTTTCATTTCCATACTTCGTGCAATAATTCACGATATCATTCTCAGTGAGCCAAAAAATGATTTTTGAGAACGACATCAAACCATATATATTATGTCACAAGATCGCGTTAGAATCGCTATTCTTTAAAAAAAAATCTAAATATTGTATTCAGATAGTTTGATTTGCAGGTGCAATACTGTCCTGATTCTCACATATCTCCTCGAATACCGAATATGACCGGAGGGGAAGGGCCGACTATTCATTCAGCTTGCTGGTTATCCTCAATAGCTGCATAACCCCTACCACAAATCCAAGTACCACACCGCCGAATGCCATCCATGGCCCCGTTTTTAGCTTCTGATCCAGCCACCACCCCACCACAGAGAGAATGATAATGGGAGAAACGAATGAGCTTGCGGCAGTAGAGGCAATAGCCATCTTGCCCATTTGTCTGCTGTCTTCTCCGGCTGCCTTCACTTTGGGATGTGGAGGAAGATTCACCTCTACTTTAGGTGGATGAGGAGCATCAACATGCACGGGAATATCTGGAAATTTATGAATCATCTTAGAATTCTCATCTCTATCATTTTCAGGGCTTCTGTCTTCATCTGCCATAGAAATCTCCTCACAGCAATTTCCTATGCTGAGTAACCCTAGTTTTCAAAGAGTGCACTGTGCAGCAGCAGCACAGCACGATCTGCTTCACTTTCTGGTATCAGGCAGGAGACTGACATTTCTGAATCGGCAGTCTGGTGGATCGCGATTCCTGCTTTCACCAGGGTTTCAAATATTCTTAAAGCTACTCCCGATACGCGCAGATAATTGGAAGCTATTACCGAAACCATGGTACAGTTTTCAGTGACACTCGCGGGAACATCTACAATCTTAACTCGACCTTCGATGGCTTTCAGAAGAGGGCGTTGTACGCTGTAAGCCAGATCTAGTCCATCGGAAAACTTGAAAATATAGTAGGTGGCCAGTTTGCCGAAATCATCTTCTTTGCCGTGCTCCACAGGGACAACCATGCCATCCAGCAGGTCTCGTGCGATAGGGAACAGTGTACGAGGGACAGCGAAAGAGAGCGCGGAAGGGCTGAATGTCACCAGGAAAATGTTCACATTAGCATGGGCCATCATCCGATAAACTTCACGCTCTACAATTGGTTTGTGCTCAGCGTTCTCAATTTCAAGCCTAATATAGACAATTTTGCCGGTGTGTGTAATTCCAGTGAGTCGTTTTTTAACTTCTGGAGGTGCGTCACTGGTAATGCGTGTTCCCGGATGATCCGAAAAAGTCGATTTCACCCAGAGTGGAATATTTCTATCCATAGCGATTTCGGCTGCTCGCGGATGCACCACTTTGGCACCCTGATGCGCGATCTCTGCTACCTCTTCGTAAGTGCATACATCGAGGGTTCGGGCCGCTTTCACCATATCGGGATCAGCAGTTTTTATTCCATCGACATCTGTATATATCTCTACTGCCACTGCATCCAGCGCGGCTCCGAGTGCAGAAGCCGTCGTATCGCTTCCTCCTCGGCCCAGCGTGGTAATTGCTCCGTGTTCAGAAGTGTTGGAAGGCTGAGTAACTCCCTGAAAACCGCAAACTACCGGAATATATCCCTGCGCCAGGAGCATTTGGATATACTGTGGCCGTATCTCTAAAATGCGTGCATTGCCATGCTCTTTGTCTGTAATGATACCTGCCTGCCCACCAGATAGGGCTACAGATTTCATGCCATAAGTCTGCAGTGTTTGTGCAAATACAGCGGTAGAGATTATCTCGCCGCATGCCATCATCATATCCATCTCTCGTGCAGCGGGAGTCACCTGTGGATCGATATCTTTCAGCAGTTTCACCAGTGTGTCGGTAGCGTAAGGCGCACCCGATCGTCCGATTGCAGAAACTACTACCACCGGTGAGTAGCCTGCCTCAAAAGCCTTGATGACTTTTCGTGCTGCAAGCTCTCTATGCTCCTTACGATCTACCGATGTTCCCCCAAACTTCTGAATCAATATTTTCATTCAGCATCCACCTGATTCTCACTGACTGCCGAATCATCTAGATGGAAAGCAGTCAGCAGCGACTGTACGGCAGCTTCCACCTTCGCACCTTCGATAAGTGCTTGTACAGAATTGTGTGAATCGCCCGTCTCATACAGCCGAGCGCCAGCACTAAAGAGTGCGTCCGCGATCTGAACCATAACTCCGGAAAGATCGCGCATAGAATCGGCATGTATTGCGACCACCGCTAGGTCATCTCGAAGGAGCGTTTTGAATCCACTTGACTGAAGCGACGTATCAGCTTTTTTTGCATCCTTTGCAGCAAATGCTAGTGTAAGTGCGCTGCGGTGCAGTTTCACCAGGAAAACGGGGATATTAGAGGAGGCAAGAGAACGCATCGCTTCTAGCACTCTTTCGAATCTCGAAGTATCTTCTTCAATATTGATCACCAAATGAGCTACATTTCTTGTGATCAAAACTTTGTTAACTCCCCTCTCACGTTCAAAAGTGAGACTGGAAGCCTGGTTACTGAGCCCCGTGTGCAGCATGCTTCGCCTGCCTTAACAGTTAGGTACAAGAAAACATATAATGTCAACTGTATAAATACATTGTGCATTATTTCTCAAATAGTATATCACACCGTTTGAGAGGTGTCAATCACAGATCCATAACACTAGGGCAGCTATAAAATCGAAATTACCTCAAGTAAACTATTAAATCTGATGTTTAATCTGACTGCCAAGCCGGATCAGGCCAATCAAGCCTATTCCCATTAACAGAGTCACTATGGCAACAGAGGCTCCTCCATTCCCAGGAAAAAGTTTACTCCCGAAATATACAAGCAGAGGCCCTAGCATAATGCCAATTCCGATGAAGCTTTCATGAAATCCGCCGTGTTCTCCCTGCGCTTCACTGCCAGCCATGGAATAGTATAATGAGGACTGGTAGATAAGTCCCACGCACATTCCAAATACAAGTTGTGAAAAGAGAAGCACCACTAAATTGGGAGCCATCACGATACCACCAAAACTGATTATAGCAGCCAGGAAAACACAACACAGTAATTTCCATTTGTAGTGCCACCAGGTCCAGCGCCGGAGCAGCTCAAAAGTAACAGTGCGCACATAAAACCAGAGGCTGCACCAAACGCTTGCCGCTCCAAAACTCAGCCCTAGCCGCTCTTGAAGGTATGGATTGAAGGTAACTATCACCTGGATAGCCACGTAGGCAAATGGATTAGAGAGCCACCCCATCCATCTAAAGGCCGCCCGTTCATTCGGAGTGAGTATAGCCGATTTTATTTCGTCTGGATCGATTTCGCCATCCTCATCCAGACTGATATTTGATACAATTTCTGTTCTAAGGTTTCTTCTTCTTCCAAACTCAGTGAGTATTAGATTGATAAAATAGAATAGTGCGGGCAGGGTGAAGATGACGTTGAGGCCAAACCTACTCATCAGCGGTGTAGCAAGCAGGAATGCAAATGCAGTCCCAAACGACCAGGTGAGATTAAACAGCGATACGAAATGCTGTACTGTGGAGTGGTTTTCGCCATCCATAAGTCCAGATTCGATTCCCGGCCACACCACGACCTGTGCAAAACTAAACAAACCAAAACTGATTAAAACGGCTGGCAGTCCACCACTTTTATGCAGCCCTATCTCCAGTAAGACAGCGAGAAGGCTGCCCAAAATTCCGATTTGGATGGCAAGTATCGGACGATATCGATGCGAAAGATGCCCGCCTACGAATGCTCCTAGAGCGACGCATAGACCGCATAAAGCCTGGCTGAGTGCAATAACACTGAGACTGCTATGAAAGCGTTCTTTGAGGAGATACGGCTCGCCGTACACCAGGAATGTGGTAGGAAAGGAATGCATGAATTCAGTGCCAAAAATCCAGGCCTTTGCTTTGGTTCGGGAAGTGTTTTTCGAATGGATACTCACGCGTTGGGCCGTCTGACTGAGGAGAATTCGATGAATTGACAGCAAAGTTGCTACCTGAATAAAGTATACCCGATTCAAATATCAGGTTATTACCTTAGTAGTTATATTGCGTTCAAAACATACCTTCTAAGATGCTAAAACACATCGCGACAAGTACAAAATTCCTTCCGGACACACATTCGTGTCCTCAGGATACTCGCAATATCCAGCGAGGGATTTACCCGTCGTTCAAATTAAACTTACTGGCAAAGAAAAGGGCTTAACTTAACGCCTACAGGGCCGGGGATGAGAGTTCAATCTCGTGATTTCAACCGATTTTGATACTGCTCGCGTACTCATATCACGTTCATTTTGAATGCCAATCAGCTTCAAAGATACAAATCTTGTTGATCCTGTCTATATATCTTCATGGAACCGATAATGCTCACAGGTCGTAATGAGCATAGAAGCTAACCTATTGACATCAATATCTTAACATGCTATATTAGAAATGATCGAAACAGGGCAAGTCGCTACCTTTCCAAATATTTCTTGCTCTCGCTTGGACACATACATAGGAGAATGATATTTTGAACGACTCGGACTCACCGAGAAATCCCCAATCCCCACCTGGTGGAACAGGGTCAAACCGAAGCGCACCTACCTCAAATCGTAAAAGATATCAGGGTACAAATAACTCGCCTTCAAAGCGTAAAGGCTGGCTCTACTTTCGTTGGATTTTAGGAATTCTTTTCTGTACCTTCTCCATGACTGCAGGAACTATCCTGGGCAATTTCTACCTTAATAATGCGACATTTCAGCATGTATTCAATGATGCTGCCAACCATCCATTTCGGTTTATTGTAAATCGCGGGGATGTATATACGCCTAAACTGCAAATTCCTGATAAAGATGCAGTAAATGTTCTGATTCTTGGTTGTGATGTAGACTATGAGGACTCCCGTCCGATTGAAGTGAAAAACTCACGTGGCCGAAGCGATTCGATTATAATTGCCAGAATGGATTTCAAGAACAATCATATCGATCTGTTGAGTATTCCAAGAGATACGGCAGTCCGAATTCCAGGCTACGGTATACAAAAGATAAACGCAGCCCATGCGATTGGCGGACATGAACTAGCACAGGAAACCATTAAGAACGTTTTTGGCATAGATACAGACTACTATCTTGTGCTGAACTATGATGGATTTAAAAAGGTTGTGGACAAACTTGGCGGCGTCGACCTAACGGTACATAAAAAGCTTGATTATGATGATAACTGGGGAAACCTACATGTGCACCTTAAGCCCGGAGAGCAGCACCTCGACGGCACTCAGGCCATGGGGTACGTGCGAATACGGCACTCCGATAACGATTTTATGCGTGCTGAACGCCAGCACGAATTTATAGAGGCACTCAAACAGAGGGTGAAAAGCCCTTCCGCGTTCGCATCTCTTCCGCAGGCAATCACAGCAATCACGGAGAGCATCGACTCTAACCTGAACGTGGATCAAGAACTTGCGCTGATGAATTTTGCCAGAAAAGTTCCTCCTGAAAACATGCTATCTGCGACCATGCCGTCGTTTGAAGGCCCAAGTTACGTTTACTGCAATGTATCTAAAAGCCAGGAATTGATTCAGCGAATGTTTTTTAAAGAGACAGGAGCGCCAGTCATTGTTAATGTGGTTGAGCGCGGTGAAATCGTAGCTAGGATTGGGCGCGGTAAACGCGGACGGCATCGCAAAACTCAGACTGTCGATACCAATCTGCCTCAAGTCGAGAATGCTGATCCTGCTATGTTAGACAGCCAAACTCCAATTATAGATGGAGAGAATCCGTTACCGCAGGATAGTTCGAATTCGCTGGGAGGAAATGATTCACTAGATACGGCAAACAAGAACAGCGGTGACAGTAAGCCCGTAGACGAAAAGAAATCAAATGCTGACATCGCTGACGAAAAAAAAACTACTGGTGTCGATAAGAAAGAGTGATCAGCCAAAAAGTAGTATTAAAAAAAATCCATCGCTTATAGCGATGGATTTTTTTTAAATTTACTAACCAGATTATTCTAGAAACGGCCTTCTCGGCTCTCAGCCTGTCGTTTCGCTTTGAGGATTTTGCGAAGTCTGGCTGCAGCTTCGCGACGGCGTTTATCGCTCGGTTTTTCGTAGTGTTCGTGGGCGCGTGCTTCTTTGAGAATACCACTCTCTAGAGTTTGCTTCTTAAAACGGCGAAGAGCCGCATCAATGCCCTCTCCGGGCTTAACCATCACCTGTGCCAAAAGTTGAATATTCCTTTCACGATGCTTCATTTGAAAAATCTTAGTATGAAGCAAACGAAACACAAGACAAACAAATCATAAATTTTTCATATTATACCGCATATTTTTATATATTTCCTGATTTAATTTCAGTCTTTAAAGTTATGACTGAAATTATTTCTGCCTCCACTCTTGCTGCTACTTGACGGAAAGATAATATAGAAGGTAATCTAGTATTGGTCAATCTTGACCAGGGGTCATATATTAATGAGTCTGCCAATAAATCCGATGTTGGATGAATTGAATGGATTATTACAGATTGAGATGCCTTGTGCGCTCAACAAATCTGTACTTTCGCGCCGTGAGAGACGGCGCATTGATACCAGAGATCGACTTTTCAATGCTGCCATGATGCTCTTCTCGGAGAATGACTATGATTCCGTGACAGTCGAAATGATTACTGAACTGGCGGATGTGGGTAAAGGCACTTTCTTCAACTATTTCGTGAACAAAGAGGCAGTAATTGGCTACAGATTCCAAACTACGCTTGAATTCATGGAGATGTACTTCTCTCATCCTAACCCCTCCCTTATTGAGGATAATCAACATCAATTCGATGAATCAGTGGGGCCGGTTTGGCGGCAGATTTTATCAGTAAGTCGGGTAGGGGCGCGTGCTGAAGGCCAGTGTCGAAATCTATCTCGAACCCTGCTTGCTCTCAGTCTTAAAAATGATCAGGTTCGAGAAGCGAGCCGTAATGTCCGTGATAAAATTACATCACTGATTCAGGAACAGATTGAAAAAGGGCAGGGTACGGGTGAGTTCCGAAGCGATTTTTCGTCTCAATCACTCACTAATCTACTCTGTGAAGCCTATTTTGGAGTTAAGTTCCACTGGGCAGTTTCTGATGGGCATGCTGCTTTTGAAGAGCTGCTAGATGAGGCCTTATCGCTCATTTGGCAGAGTGTACGAAATCCAAATACTGAACCAAAATAGAGTGATGTTATGGCTTTGTATGATATTTTAGTATAGATTGTTGAACAAGGAATAGACGATGTACGATCCAAAGAGAAAAAAAATCACTAATCAAACGTTTCCATTAGTCATCAAAAAGCCTTCTGTTATGAAGACTGTTAGTGGTCTTTTCGCTATGAGCTTAATCTGCATAAACATTCCAGGCCATGCAGCTGAGTATGATGACAAAGGTGCAAACCCACAAACACCACTGCAGACAGGTCTGCAGGCTCCGCTGCCTGCCCCTGCAGTAAAAACTACAAGCAGATCTCGGCCGCTTTTCACATCTCCGAAGCTAAGCGATCTGAAGAGTTTTAAGATATCAGAACCCCTCACCATCGAAGGTGCCGTTGCTCTTTCACTTTCTTTAAATCGATCTCTCGCACTTGCGGGGGAAGCTCTTCAGAAAGCGCAGGGGCGTACGCAGGAGACTAAAGCCGCATTTCACCCCACTCTCGGTGGCTCGTTTAACTATACGCGTTTAGATGCAGGGCAGTCTGCAAATTTTGGCGGCCAGACTGTTTCCCTGGTGAATGCCGATCAGCCTGTGTTGGGCTTTCAGGCAACGCTTCCTTTGGATATATCAGGTCTGTTGAAGGCCGCTACTGAACAGGCTCAGTTTCAAGAAATCGCAGCACGAATCGAAATAAATCGTGTACGCAACCAGATTGTACTTGATGTGAAATCGGCTTTCTACGATGTACTTCGCGCCCAGGCCCTTGTGGCTGTCGCGAGTGAAACGCTGCAAAACTCTTTAGACAGACAGGACGACTCTCAAATAAAGTTTAATGCGGGCACAGTCGCAAGATTTGATGTTATTCGAGCGGAAACAGATGTTTTTAGTGCTCGCCAGCAGCTTATCCAGACGAGAAGCAGTGTCAGCTCCACGATTGCCGCCTTGAACAATGCAATAGGCATCAATATTAACACACCTCTGAGTGTGAGCAGCGTCGGCGCTGTGGAGACTCCTCCGCTTATTTCTGAAAACGCAGCCAATATGAGGACTGCGGTAGCAGCCAGAAGCGACGAGAATGAAAAACCTCCGGTGGTGGCCTACGATTCACTCAATTTAGGGATGGAATACGACGCAGTGCTTAAAGAATCGCTCGCAACCAGACCAGACATCATGGAAGCAGACGTGTCGATAGCTGCGGCATCCAAGGGGATTGTGCTCGCATTACGAAGTCAGTTGCCCACATTCGGAATATCTCTATCTGGAAGCTATAGTCCGAATGCGGCAGGTTTTTCGCCAAAGACGATCAATGCAAGCCTGTTACTTTCGCTTTCCGTTCCCATATTTGATGGAGGGGTTGCTAAAGCAAGAGTTCAGCAGGCTGTGGCTGATGTAGCGACTGCTGTAACGAACAGACGACAGGCGGAAGATTTGGTATTTCTGGAAGTGCGTCAGGTCTATCTCAATCTACTTCAGGCAAGAGACCGCATTTCGGTCGCGAATCAGGCGTTAATACAGGCTAAGGAAGGTTTTCGGCTTGCGAGAGTGCGATACAACGCGGGAGTCTCCTCACAGGCTGGAATTTCACCGCTCTTGGAGGTAAGTGATGCACAGGCAGCGCTCACGCAGGCAGAAAGCAGCCAGGTAAGTGCACTCTACGATTACAACAATGCCCGTGCACGGCTGGATAAAGCCGTGGGGCGATACGCATTTGTCAATAATGGGCCAGGATACCCTGCTCCCCCGTCTGCCAAAGTTCTTGGTAAATCAAATTTTGGAGCCCGTAAATGAGAAATAACAGCACAGCAATTTCCCATTCAATCCGAGTACATCAGATTGTATCTCTATTCGCAGCATTTTTTGGAGTAGGTATAGTTCTTTCTGGATGCAAACGTGGAGCAGATCCCGCTGCAGCGGTATCCAAAACTGCCACTGTCAACCAGGCTGCCCTGGTGAGCACTGCTAAAGTTAAACAAGGATCGATTTCGAGTACGGCGGAGCTGACTGGTACGCTAACATCTGAGCACGATGTGATGGTGGGGGTAAAAGCCTCGAATCGCATGGTCGCAGTTTACGCCCGAGAAGGTGATGTAGTACATGCAGGCCAGGTTATCGCCCAGCAAGACACCACGGATTTAAAAAATCAACTGGAACAGCAGCAAGCGAATCTAATCTCCGCGCGAACAAAACTCGAACAGGCAAATGCAGCTTTTAACAACGCCAAGACTACTCTTACGCTGACGGACGCACAGACCAAAAGCGCTGTGCTCCAGGCGAAATCTGCACTACAGTCTGCAAAAGATCAGTCTTTGATTGTGAAGCAGGGGGCAAGAGATCAGGAAAAGCAGCAGGCTAAAGATAACGCTGCTTCCGCTAAAGCAGATCGGGATAAGGCAAGATCAGATTTGAAACGGTATCAGGATCTCTATCGTCAGCAGGCAGTATCGGCTCAGCAGCTCGATCAGGCCCATGCGACCGCAGACTCAGCAGACGCTCGCTTCAGCTCTGCACAACAAGCAGTAAGCCTCTCCGAAGAGGGATCGCGCCCGGAAGAGATTCGAAAATCAATCTCTGCGGTGGAACAAGCGACTCAGGCGCTAATCACTGCACAGGCAAATCGCGATCAAATCGCGCTGCGCAAAGCAGATGTAGATACCGCAAGAGCAGGCATTCTGGCGGCTCAGGCCGGGATTAAGCAAGCGAATGCGAGTGTGCGAGTAGCGATGCAGGCAATTTCAGATGCGGCCATCATCTGCCCGATTGAAGGAGTAGTGGCAGAGCGTAAAGTAGAACCGGGGATGCAGGTAGCCACGGCAAAGCCGGATGTGATGAGAATAGTTTCGCTGGATGATATCTTTTTTGATGCCCAGCTCTCCGAGTCGCAGTACTCTTCTGTAAGTGAAGGGCAGGCGGTAGATATCTCTGTGGATGCACTTCCAGGCCAAAAATTTATCGGCAAAGTGAAAAAAGTATTCCCGGTTGCAAACTCATCTGCTCGCAGCTTTACGGTGCGTATCGCCATCGCAAACGAGAGGCATCTTCTGCGCCCCTCTATGTTTGCCAGAGGTAAAATTGTACTGCAAACACACAAAAATACTATTCTTGTTCCCCGTGACAGTGTGCTCGATATATCTGGAGACAGTGCACGTATCGTGGTGGTAAATGGGGATACCGCGGAAATAAGAAAAGTAAAACTTGGTTTCTACAGCAATGGGGAAATCGAGATCACTTCTGGGTTGAAAACATCTGATGTTATTATTACTGTCGGCCAATCACAGCTTCAGAATGGGGATAAAATTCAGGTTCAGTCTACTGCGAATAATCCCGTCCTCGGTGCCGCAGTGAACTGATTAAGAAATTTTTTGAAAGAATGGATGAAGTTGAACACTAGAGGTAATTGCAAAAGTCAGTGCAAACGCATATTTCAGCCCTCACCCCCCGACCCCCTCTCCCAAAAACAGGAGAGGGGGAGATTGAAAATGTGGGTAGCCTGTCTGCCATTTCGCGAGATATGCGCTTATAGTAAGATCAAAACCTGATATAATATTGAAAACCCGTGCCATTGTCACCCCCTCTCCTGTTTTTGGGAGAGGGGGTCGGGGGGTGAGGGCTTGAAGATTGTTTCAACTATTTTGAGACTTTTGCAATTACCTCATTACAATGTAGTTTTTCTAGCGATGACGCAGCACTCGTCCGGCCCGCGCAGTATTCGGGCCAGCGCTATCCAGCGCGACCTTGCCGTTCACAAGAACAGTTGAAATTCCTATGGCATACTGATGTGGATCGTCGAAAGTAGCCAGGTCTCCCACAGTATCAGGGTTGTAAATCGTTATGTCTGCGAAGCAGCCGACAGCAATTCTGCCACGGTCTTTCAATCCCATTCTAGCAGCAGGGAGCCCGGTCATTTTATGAATTGCTTGAGCCTCCGAGATCACACCCAGTTCGCGCACATATCGACCCAGAACACGCGGAAATGTGCCGTACGTTCTGGGATGAATCTTATCCTCACTTGCAATTCCACCGGGATGAGTGCCCACTCCATCCGAACCGATCGAAGTCCACGGGTGCTGCATTATCTCTGCAATATCCTGTTCACCAATAGCAAAATTAACCGCGCTGACATATCCATTGGTTTCCACTAACAGATCCAGAACAAAATCGATTGGCGAAACTCCGGCTTCATGGGCGAGTTCTGCGATATTTCTGCCTTGAATCTCATGGCGCCCTCTGCATACCCCTATCTGTATACCTACCCAGGGGGAAAACGCGGAGATATCCGCCCATTCAGGATGCGACTCTATAATTTCATCGCGGATAGCCTGCCGTTTTTGCTTATCTACCAGACGCTCCGTTGTCTCCTCGGCAGTCCCGCTGCGTGCCCAGGGAGGAAGAATCTGCACCGCCAGGCTGGTCATAAAAGCCGTGTAGGGGTACTGGTCAAGCTGAACGTCGAGTCCCCTATGGCGTGCATCGTCTACCATAGCAAGCGTCGTTTTTATCTTGCCCCAGTTGTGCTGCCCTTCCGCTTTGTGGTGCGAGAGCTGCAGTGGCAGCCCTGCGATCTCTACCACATCGATAGCTTCTTGTGCAGCCTCAACCAGAGTATCGCCTTCATTGCGCAGGTGGGTGGCATAGAATCCACCATGTTTTGCTACAACTTGGCACAGTTCTGCAAGCTCCGCCACTGTGGCGTAAGAGGAGGGAGTGTACTCCAAGCCAGAAGTGAGCCCCCATACACCTGCCTGCATAGCCTCATCGAGGAGGGTACACATCTCATTCATTTCAGTGGATGTAGCGGCTCGATCTTCCATCCCGATGACACGTTTACGAAGACTGCCATTCCCTGCCAATGGGATAAAATTGGTTGCTACTCCACGATTCTCAATCTGCTTGAGAAATCCATCGAAACTCTCCCAATCTATTTTTGCTTTATGAGGGGCCAGCCATCGCCTTTCAAAATCAAAGGCAGCCGATTGATTCACAAACCCGAGCGAAAGAGAGCAGTTCCCGGTAACTTGCGTGGTTACTCCCATGCCGATGGCGCTGGCTTGATCAGGATCATACGTGACTGAGATATCGGAATGGGTATGAATATCTATAAATCCGGGGGATACTCGAAGCCCTGAAGCATCAATTTCCTGATGGCTGTGAGACTGGCTCAATTCACCTAACGCCACAATCCTGTCATCACTAATGCCTATATCGCACAGTACAGCTTCAGAACCTGTCCCATCGAAGACTGTTCCTCCGCGAATAATAGTATCGAAATTTTCTATCAAACTAGTGGAATTCAAATAATTAATGACCTCACCCCTCGATCCCCTCTCCCGTCTTGCTCGTTCCTCGCAAAGGAGAGGGACTTTCTCACCTCACCCCCCGACCCCCTCTCCCGTCTTGCTCGTTCCTCGCAAAGGAGAGGGGGAGAGTTAGATCTGATGATGTTGATATAGATTGTCCATTATACCCACAAGAGTTGCGATGATTTCAATAACTGTCCTATACACCTATACAATTCGAAGCGAACGCTTTTACTTTAAGACTCCCCCTCTCCTTTGCGAGGAACGAGCAAGACGGGAGAGGGGGTCGGGGGGTGAGGTGAATCATGAATGATTTAACACATCTTTTATCTTAGAAATTATCTGCGATATGTTCTGGCGAATCTGAATATTGCTAAATCTTAGAACTGTCAAATTGTGGGAAGTGAGGATGGAATCCCGTTCGCAATCAGCTTCATGTGAGTGGTGTGAGCCATCTGCCTCGATAATCAAGCCGTGCTCATGACAGTAGAAATCTGCGATAAACCCATTTATAACCTGCTGACGGCGAAATTTCGCACCAAGTTTGCGATTACGAAGAGTTTCCCAGAGTATATCTTTTTCGGGAGTCATCAAATGCCGCAGATTCCTGGAGATCTCTTTTTTTACATCCTCCACTGGCTGACCTAAAACTAGATATCTCCTTGGCACGCTTACCTCACCCCCGGCCCCCTCTCCTGTTTTTGGGAGAGGGGCAGGGGGCATACGCGTTAGGTTAAGATACACTGACTCGACGAAATGAATTTCTTCGCTAGGTGGCGTTCCGCCGAGTGTGCTTCGCACACGATTCTAGCATCATCGAATCC